>JAISQA010000056.1 GCA_031274525.1 Candidatus Margulisiibacteriota bacterium | reverse complement strand
GGTGGCGCTGTACGGTCTGGTCATCAGCATTTTGCTGGTCACCAAATAAGGAGGCGCCATTTTGTTCAAGCTGGAACTCAATGTCGCGTTTTGGACGCTGATCTCTTTCGGCATTGTCTACTATATTATCAGCCGGAAAATTTATCCGCCTATCAGCAGACTGATGCAGGAGCGCGCGGCGCGGATCTCCGGAGATTTGGCCGCAGCGGAAGCCCGGCGCAAAGAAGCGGAGGATATGCGCAGCCAGATCGAGGAGCGGCTGCAGAATGTCCGTCTGGAGGAGCGCCGGATCCTTTCCGAGGCTCAGGAAAAAGCCCGTGTGGCCGCGGAAAAAAAATCCGCTGAATATCAGGCAGAATTTAACCGTCTGCGCCGGGCCAGAGAAGAAGATTTGCAAAAACTGGAAGTGGATTTTTATAAAAATTTTGAGGAAAAAATCGGCAGGCTGCTGATCGACGCCTGTGAAAAGGTGCTCAGCTGCGACCTGACCGAGGAATTGCGGCAGAAAATCCTGCAGGAACGGATACAGGAATTGCAGAAAGTTAAGGAATTTTGATGCTGAATTACCGCTACGATCTGCAAAAACTGATTGACGCACTGGAAGAAGCCGGCGAGCTGGATATTTTTATCGGCGATATTTTCCGTTTCAATCTGGTCTGCGCGGAAAACTACGGCGTCAAAGAAGTGCTTTTTGACGAGCATGTGGCGCAGGCCAGCAAACGTGATTACTTTAACCGGGTTTTTGCGCCTGTTTTGAGCGGTACTTTGCGGAAGTTTATCCTGCAGCTTATTGATAATAATGATCTGCATTTTTACGAA
Source organism: Candidatus Margulisiibacteriota bacterium (assembly GCA_031274525.1). GTDB lineage: Bacteria > Margulisbacteria > Termititenacia > Termititenacales > Termititenacaceae > JAISQA01. Next base: position 7,065 of record JAISQA010000056.1, on the reverse strand, counting down.
CCGATCAGCCGCAAGCTGCTGGATCTGATCGGCCGGGAAAAAAATTCCAATTTCATGGAAGTGATTTCCGCGGCTGCTTTGTCCAGCGGGCAGCAGGAGCTGATCAAGGCCGAACTGGAGCGCATCCTGCAGGGCAGGGTCTATCTGCATAATACAATTTCCCCGAAAATTTTAGGCGGGCTGATCATCAAGTCCGGAGAAAAAATGCTGGATTTCAGCGTGCGCTCCAGTCTGGATAAATTAAAGACAGTGCTGGCGCATTAAAAAAAAGGAGCTGATAAAAATGCCGTTGACCGACGCTGTATTAAAAAATATTCAGCAGAAGATCGAAAATGTCGAGCTTATTTCCGAAGCCAACGAAGTCGGCTCGGTGATCGAATCGGCGGACGGTATCGCGCGCATCAAGGGCTTGAGCTCTGCGCTCAATGGTGAACTGCTGGAATTTCCGGGCAAGATTTACGGGACGATCTTCAATCTGGAAAAAGAAGAAATTGTCTGCGCGATTCTGGAAAACCACACTAAAGTAAAAGAAGGCGCCTGGGTCAAAAGAACCGGTCATGTGATCGGCATTTCGGTCGGCAAATCTATGCTCGGCCGCGTGCTCAATCCTATGGGCGATCCGCTGGACGGCCTGGGCCCTCTGGTTACTGACGCGGTGATCCCGCTGGAGCGCCCCGCGCCGGGTGTGGTAGACCGCGAGCCGGTGCGTGTGCCTTTGCAGACCGGTTACAAAGTGGTGGACGCGCTGGTGCCGATCGGCCGCGGTCAGCGGGAGCTCATCATCGGCGACCGGCAGACCGGCAAAACCACGCTGGCCGTGGACACAATTATCAGCCAGAAAAACACCGGAGTGATTTCGGTCTATGTGGCGGTCGGCCAGAAAGAATCCACCGTCGTGAAGCTCCGGCATCAGCTGGAAACGCAGGATGCCCTGCAAAATACGATTATTATTGACGCGCCGGCCAGCGCTCCGGCTATCGAGCAGTATCTGGCGCCTTTTGTCGGCTGCGCCATTGCCGAATATTTTATGTACGAGCACAAAAAAGACACGCTGGTCATCTATGACGACTTGAGCAAACATGCCGCGGCTTACCGGCATATCTCGCTGCTGATGCGCCGTCCGCCCGGCCGCGAGGCCTATCCCGGAGATATTTTTTATCTACATTCCCGTCTGCTGGAGCGCGCTGCCAAGCTCTCGCAGCGTCTGGGCGGCGGCTCCATGACCGCGCTGCCTATCATCGAGACGCAGGGCAATGATATCGCCGCTTATATTCCGACCAATGTGATTTCGATTACGGACGGCCAGATCTTTCTGGAAGCAGACCTGTTCAATTCCGGCGTGCGCCCGGCGGTCAACGCCGGTATTTCTGTGTCGCGCGTCGGCGGCAGCGCGCAGATCAAGGCTATCCGGCAGATCTCCGGCACGCTGCGCATTGACCTGGCGCAGTACCACGAGAAAGAAGCTTTTTCGATGTTTTCCTCCGAGCTGGACAAAGAAACCCTGCGCCAGCTGCACACCGGCGCGACTATGGTTGAGCTGCTCAAGCAGGATAAAAATAAGCCTTTGCCGATCGAGGAGCAGGTGGTTAGTATTTTTGCCGGCGTGCGCGAGCTGCTGAGCGATATCCCCGTGGCGAAAATTTTAGCTTTCGAAGCGGCTTTGCTGGAGCATATCCGCGCTAAATACCGGGATATTCTGGAGGATATTCAGAGGACTAAAGAGCTCACGCCGGAACTAGCGGAGACTTTGCAGAGCGTGATCGAAAATTATAAAAAGGAATTCGGGAATGTCGCAGCTGTCAGTCATTAGAGATCGCATCAAAACGATCAGCAATCTGAATAAAGTGACCAGAGCCATGGAAATGGTGACGCGGACAAGAATTCGCAGGGTTCGCCAGAATTCCCTGAATGCCCGGAATTATCAGGAATTATACGCCGGAGTTTTTACAGCAGCCGCGCGGCGGGAGCTGGAATGTCCGGCGGAAAAAGCGCAGAAAAATACCCCGCTGAAATACTATCTGGCTTTTTTTGCGCACAAGGGGTTTTGCGGCGGGTACAATGATAAACTTCTGACCAGTCTGCGCGCTGCTCTCCGTGCGGACCAAGACCAGCCGCGGCTCTATTTGCTCGGCCGCCAGCAGGCCAAATGGCGGCAGGTTCTCAAACAGGATTTTCAGCATATCGAGGCCGCCGAAAAAACTTATCAGGCGGAGACGGCGGATCTGCTTACCGAGCTGCAGGCACGGATTTTGACCGACGGAGAGACGGAAGTGTTTTTTGTTTACAATCAGCTGGTTTCTGTTCTGGAACAGAAGCCGCTGGTGCAGAAAATTTATCCTTTGGCGCTGCCTCCGGCCGTCCATCCCGCGGAGATTTTGCTGGAGCCGGAATACGCGCTCCTGTATCCAGACCTGCTGCGCGGTTATCTGGCGGCCTGTCTGGAGCGGGTCTACTGGGAAGCTACGGCCGGCGAGTATTATGCCCGCCTGCTCAGCATGAAAAATGCCAATGATAACGCGGAACTGATTTTGACCAGATTGAATTTAGAATATAATAAAACCCGTCAGACACGGATCACCCAGGAATTATCTGAAGTTATCAGCACCTTTGATATTCTAAAAGTGCTGGAAGCAAAAAAAACACGCGAAGGAGTTTTATATGGTGGCAGGCAATAAAGGCAAAGTAATTCAAATCATCGGGCCGATCATTGATATTCGTTTTAATCTGGAGGAGATCCCGGAGATCCGCAATGCTATTGAGATCAGGCATAGTTATAACGGCGTGGAGCAGCGGGTAATCGCCGAAGTCTCCATGCAGACCGAGGGCGGTATTGTGCGCTGCGTCTCGCTGCTGCCCACCGAGGGGCTGCCCAGAGGCGCCGAGGCGGTGGACACCGGTCATCCTATTATGGTGCCGGTCGGTGCAGAGGTACTGGGGCGCGTCTTCAACCCTATGGGCGAGACTATCGACAATGGGCCGCTTATTCCGCCGGAAGTAGAGCGGCACTCTATCCGCGGCAATCCGCCGCTTTTTCAGGATATTGATCCGCAGGACAATGTTTACGAGACGGGCATTAAGGTTATCGACCTGATGTCGCCCTATGTCAAAGGCGGTAAGACCGGTCTCTTCGGCGGGGCCGGTGTGGGCAAGACCGTGATCATTATGGAACTTATTCACAATATGGCCACGCATCACGGCGGCATTTCGGTTTTTGCCGGTGTGGGTGAGCGCACCAGAGAGGGCAATGATTTGTGGCTGGATATGAAGGCTTCCGGCGTCTTGCAGAAAACCGCGCTGGTTTTCGGCCAGATGGGCGAACAGCCCGGCGCGCGGCTGATCACTCCGATGACTGCGCTGACCCAGGCCGAATATTTCCGCGACCGGAAACATCAGGATGTGCTGTTTTTTATGGATAATGTTTTTCGTTTTGTGCAGGCCGGTTCGGAAGTCTCCACGCTGCTCGGCCGCATGCCCTCCGCGGTCGGTTATCAGCCGACGCTGGGCGTGGAAATGGGGCGCCTGGAAGAACGCATAGTTTCGACGCGCAGCGGTTATATCACTTCGATACAGGCGGTCTTCGTGCCGGCTGACGACATTACCGATCCGGCGGCGGCGATCACTTTCAGCCATCTGGATGCCTCGACCGTATTGTCCAGACAGATCGCGGCTATGGGTATATATCCCTCCGTGGATCCGCTGCAGTCCAGCTCGCGTATTCTGGATGTTTCGGTGGTCGGTCAGGAGCATTATCAGGTCGCGCAGGAAGTAAAACGTATTTTGCAGCGCTATAATGAGCTGAAAGATATTGTTGCCATACTGGGCGTGGCGGAATTGCCCAAAGAAGATGAGCTGATCGTCAACCGCGCCCGCAAAATCCAGAGATTTTTTTCCCAGCCTTTTGCTGTGGCGGAACAGTTCACCGGACTGCCGGGGCGCTATGTGGAGCTGGCTGATACGATCAAAGGGTTTAAGGCGATCGTCAGCGGCGAAGTGGACGACCTGCCGGAGCAGGCTTTTTATATGGCCGGCGCTATTGAGGAGGTCAGAGCAAAAGCTGGCAAAATGAATGTTTAAATGTACTCTGGTGTCGGCGACAGACCGGCGGGAAGAGCAGGGCCTGACTGGTCTTTTTGTCCAGACCGTGACCGGCGAGAGAGGATTTCTGCCGGGCCATGTGCCGCTCATAGCCCGGCTGAAAGCTAATTCGCTGGTCAGACTAAAGACAGGGCAGGGACAGAAATATTATACGGTGGGGGCGGATGCTTTTTTGCAGTTTGGCCAAAATACCGCGGTCATTCTGGCCAGAAGTTTTGCCGAAACCCCGGGCGTTTAATTATTTTTTACAAATTGTTCTTTTTGGTATTTGCTGACTACCGGCGAGCGGCTGGCGGCTTCTAGATAATAAACCCCGGCCGGCAGGGGTGCATCGTAAGGTATTCTCAAGACCTTAGTTTTTTGGGCGTTGATATTGGCGGTGATGTTGCGCTCTTCCAGCAGGACTTCATTGGCGCTGTTCAGCAGCCGGAAATCCACGTGCACTTCGGTCGGTTGACTGCCGGTGTTGTCCAGATAAATGTTACTCTGCAGGCGTCCGGATTGATAATAATATCTGGCGCTCACCATGGAGATTTCATAATCCTGCCCGGCTGTTTCCCCGGTGTCGTCGCCGATATTTACGCTGACTTCCTCGTCCTCAATAATTTCCTGAATTATCTGCGTTTCCCCGGCGGCGTTGACCGTGGCGGCGGATACGGTCTTGAGCGTAGTCAGCACCGGTTCGACCGGATCCAGTACGGCGTTTTCCGGACTGGAGCGGTCCAGCGTGACTGTTTCCATAAATAATTCTTTTTGCACGGGCAGCGGGTGTATTTCCGCGGAGACGGTGACTATTTCTGCGCTGGCTGCGTCTGGAGTAGTTACATCTGGAGTGACGGCGGCCGGGCTGGCTGTTAATTCTAATTCCTGACGCTGTTTCTCGGCTTCAATGGCGTCCAGTAATTTTTGGCGGGCGCGCTCTTCCTGCTCCAGACGGCTTAATTCCTGTGTATTGTCCAGCAGGTAAGCAATAGCAATAAAATGACTGGCGCCTATGCTCTGATCTTCGTTCAGCAGATAGGCGTAATCTATGCTGAAATTTTTCCAGCGCAGACCGGTGCCCAGCGTGAATTGATCCGGATTCCAGCCGCCGCGCAGGGCAACTATGTCAAACAGACTAAATTCAGTGCCCAAACCGTAATATACGGGCCTTTCGCCGTTTTGTTCTATGTCGCTGTAAATAGTCCAGTTGGTCAGGATTTTGTAGGCCAGTCCGATCAGCACTCTGGTATTGAGATTTTCCGTCCAGCCCTCTGACCAGGTCACCTGTGGCTGGACAAGATTGAGAATGGAAAGCCCCAGTGTCAATTTATCTTTTTGCCAGACCGCGCCCAGATCCAGTCCTACTCCGCTGCTGTTTTGCTCGTGCATTATCTCCTGAATAACTTTTAGATTGGCGCCGACATAGAGATTTTTTAAAGCCTGCAGTCCTGTGGTGAAGACATAAGCCCGTCCGGCATAACCAAATTCATTGCCGGTGTATGCCGCGGTGCCGGTGCCGTGGTCATAGGTGGTTTCCTGGATACCGTCCACACCACTATTCAAGAATGAGAAGCCCAGGCCCAGATCAAAAAAAGGGCCGTGGTTTAACGCGTAATTAAAAGCAAAATAATTTACTTCGCTCAAGACCTGCCCCTGCATGATCTGATAACTTTGCGCCTCCTGCAGCTTAATGAGCCCCGGATTTAGATAAGCCGCGCTGCCTTCGGCGAGCGCCGCTCCGACGCGGCCCATGGCCAGAGAGCGGACAGAGATGGGATTTTCCAGAAAACTGCCGGCTGTGGAACCCAGCGCTAAAGCGCCCAGACAGAGCGCGCTCAATATAGTCCTTTGGAGTGACACGACTTTCCCCCTATTTAATAAAATATATGCCCAGTTTTGCCCTGAAATATACCCGGCGGCGAAGAGACCTGATTCCATTACACATTTAAAAAAACTGTTCTTTCAGGCTAAAAAAATGCAATATTTTGCTCTTACTTACGATTAGATTTTGGTATGTTTGCTAAAATAATTGCTATCGACAGCCCGCAATTTATGGATTCGCTCAGAAGAGCGGTCAAAACTATCCAGCGGCGCAGGACAGCGGAATATTCACTGGAAACTTCCGCCGGCTTATACTTTGGCCGCCTGAAAATTACCGGCACTAAAAAAATTCTGAGAATTGAGGAGATATTTTTAGACGAGGCAAATTTAACGCCGGAAGAGTGTTATTCTCTCAAAGGTTCAGGCAAGCAAATTTTAGGTTCTTTTTGGCAGATAGCGGCAGACCTGAATTATACAGAATTCTGGATAATGAATACTTCCAATTATCTTTTAATGAATTTGGTATATAAACATCTAAGCCCTAAAGCCAGTTATTATATTGATGACCGCGCTAATTATACGTCGAAGACGCTCAATAATTTTGCTGAAAATGACTGGTTTAATGATCGCACAATATTTGTCTGGACTAAGAATAAACACATCCTGCCTTATTTGTATTCTTGTCTGGATAATACCTTTCGGCCTTTAAGCCCGCAAAGCCGAAAGCTGGCGGTTAATTTAGTAAAAAATCAGCTTTCTTTTAATTATGTTTCTGGCCGCCATTTGCCTTCCGAGCAAATAGCTAAAATAAATTTTAGCAATCTTTACGCGGATATATTTGTTCCGTTGCCTTAATGAGCTGCTCCGGTCTATTTACAGAGGAGGTGGCACTCTCAATTATAATCTTTCTATCTCCGCCGCGGACAGGCCGGTAATTTCCTGTATCTGCTCCAGAGATATACCCAGTGCTTTCATTTTGCACGCATCAGCTAGTTTGCCCCTCTGCTCGCCTTCTCTTATTCCTTCCTGTCTGCCTTCGCTTCTGGCATCAAAGAGCCGGCTGTTCCAGTCGCTCAGACCCATCTCCCGCATCTGATAAGCGCGCAAGGCCTCGTCATCAGCGGATACATAGGTTATCCTTTTCTGCGCTTCCTGTATCGCTTTGTC
>JAISQA010000016.1 GCA_031274525.1 Candidatus Margulisiibacteriota bacterium | reverse complement strand
TTTTCGGCGTGGTCTGGTGTTGTTGGATTTCCGGTCAGAGTACAGCCACTGATCGAGAGATACATTCAGCACGATGGGCGGATCAGCTGGGGTATCGTTCAGCCTCATTCGCATAGAGGATTGGTTGTTACAGGATTGTTTGCACGCAATCAGAGATTAGTTAATGCTTCTTTGGGGATTGTAGCTTTTCTGTATGGCGGGAGCAGAAGGAACTACTGACGCAGTATTACAGGCTATTCGCAAAGTCATTAGAGTTGTTGTATTTGTGTGTGTGTGTGTGTGTGGCGGTGGAGTTGTATTGCCAAGAGTGAGTTCCGGCGTTTGGCAATCTGTTAGATGTCAGATAGCGTGCTGGTCTGGGGCTTATATTTTCAGGCCGGATTAGCGCACCCAGAGCCGCCTACCTTATACGGCTCTGCGGTGCGCTGTTGTATTACGCTATATATAGCGTGTACACACCAGATATAGTGTGTTTTTGTGTCTGTGAAACAATTTGTTTCACGGGTTATTTTTAATGCTTTATGATATTATTCTGTCCGGCGAGTGTTCGAGCTTCGTTTCTTAATGCCCGCCAAACGGTACAGAATTCATTTTTTGTTACTTGACTGAATTTTTCTTTTCCAGAATGTGCCAAAAATCCTCAAAATCAAAAACAAAGACAGGTTGTCCGCTAAAGTCTGAACAACATCCTCAACAGAAAACCACTATTCATTATCGTAGAATGTTCTTCTTATTTCTTTGCTTTCAAAAACAATTAAATCATTTGCCATACTAATTCCCTCCGGTACATCTATGGTATTATAAAGTGTAATTGTTCATTCAGTTTATGGTGTTATTCATTCTAGTTCTCAGTTAATATATGTTTCTTTCTTGTTCTATCCTGTTTGTAATTATGTGGAGTTAACCCGCTCCAGATTGCCAGTTACAGAAAAATATTTTCTTAAATTTCCAAAAATCAGATCGTACATAAAACGATAGAATTGATATTTTAACATTTATTCTCTATCTCCATTTTATATTTATTCTTTTTCTCAATTAGTTTTTGTTTTGCCGATGGCAAAATTTGACTCGGAATATTTTTTAGCTCCGCGTTAGTGCAGATATAGTTTGTCACATATTTTTCATCTATAAAATGTTTAAAACAGATGCAATTACCGTTATCTGAAGAGAGGCAAGGATACGGTTTTTTAAAGATTTTGATTTTTCTATATTTAGACAAATTACCTAAAATTCCGTTATTTTTGCATGCCTGAGGGGTGTAACATCTATGGACATCACCATTGTGGTCAATATAATAGGATTTTATCCCACACCAACAGTAGTTTCCAAAAAAATTAATGTTGCCCGTTTTTTCTTTTGGAACATCAATATTGTGGGTTTTAAAATAATTTTCTATTCTTTCCGAATAGATGTTATAAATTTCTCTATAATAGACTCTCTGAAAATACACGGTTATTCCGTATGTTTTCTTGATTTCTTCTCCAATTTCAATAGCTTTATCAAAATTTTCCTCCGTGATAACACAAGTTATCCATACAGGCCAAATTCCCTTTAACTCCATCAACTTCCCTAATTTCAGCAAAAATGCTTCAGTGCTGTTTATTTGAGAGATATGTATCGAGATACCAAAGTTGAACAGATTGTTTTTTACAATATTTATAAATTCTTCTATTTTTTCAAAAGGTGCAGAGAAATTTGTAATTATATTCGGTCTGTGCCCGTTTTTTATTAACTTTTGGGCAAATTCATTCAAACGTGGATACATAAACGGCTCCCCGCCAACTAAACTGACAATATATTTTAATTTTGTTTTTTTCATGAAATTGATTAAGTTATTAATATTTTTTTCTTCAAACACTCCTTTAAAGCGATGTCCGTCATCATCAACCTGATAGCAATATTCGCATTTATAATTGCAGGCATAAGTAATCTTTACATCAATATGATTCTCTACGGGATTTGCAAATTTAATCATTCTTTTTGAGTCTTTTCTAATAAAATCCTCATTAAATAATTTCATCAAACCAGTCGCTAAAGATTTCACCCGTAAGACGATTTTTAAAAGTCTCTTCTTATTATTCTGCTCTGGATGTCGCATAATCTCCACCAAACGGGTATACCCCGGACAGATCATATCTGGTCGGGCTACCCGGACTCGAACCGGGGACCCCTAGCACCCCATGCTAGTACGCTAGCCAACTGCGCTATAGCCCGCAACCGGCTCAAATGATAGCAAAAAAAAACGAAATCTGATATATGGCAAATCAGCCGCGTTAAAATTTCACGGAGTATTTTTTGACCAGACGGTAGGGATTGTACGACAGCTTGGAGCGCCGCAGTCCGGTAAGGCCCAGATCCTGCTCCCGGTTGATGAAAGTATATTTGCCGGCCAGCAGATTGCCCAGATAATTATTCATAAACTGCGCCGCACCGTCATAAGACTCGTCCATCAGCTCAAAATGGACGATGGCCGTCCGGGGATTGAGCTCGCTGTACAGGAGCAGACCGACTTCGACGCGCCCGACCTTGACCATAAAGCCCTGATACAAATTCTGCTCCAGCCCCAGCCGCAGCACTTCCTCGGAAATCACATCCACGCCCATTGCGGTAAATCTATGCCGGGCAAAATCCAGAAAAACATCTTTTAATTCCGGCTTATACACTATGACCTCACCGGCCGAGTGGTTCTTTAAAAATTTTTTCAAGCGGTTGCGTTTGCTGGCAAATTTAGCCCCCGGATAGCCGGCAAAATCACTGACCCTGTACAGATAATCAAAATTATCCCTGTCTTCCTGTATTTGCAATTTCACCCCGCCGGAATACTTCTGCACGATCCGGCAGACCGCGGCGCCGATATAAGTCAGGCGGCAGATGCCCAATCCGGTCAGGCGGGCAAAAAATTTATCCAAAACCGCGTCGGGAATAGCGCGATACGGGCAGATCACGCCAAAAGGCTCATCCGCAAAAGGATACGCCGCCAAAAACAAATAGCTGTCAATTTCCATTAAATAAATATTTTCCGTGTAAGTCCAGGTCAGTTCATTGGCCACGGACAGTTCGCTGCACATAAAATTCCGACCGCTGATTAAATCCTGATACTGTTGAAAATATTTTTTCTCGGCTCCGTAGCGGACAAGCTCCGCAGGTTTGCTAAAAAGCAGGGCGGCGCAGCGGGCGGGGTCGCAGGCCTGACACTCCGGGTCGCTGTGATCCACAAAAGGCGGATACGCCGTCCGCGCAAAACCCAGTTTGGCAAAAAATTCCGGCATCAGCGACAGGCAGTAAATCCGGCTGGCCGAATGTTCATACACGGCAAAGCGCACCAGTTCGCGGCCATAGCCTTTGCCGCGGTGCGGCGGCAGGATCTCCACATAAGCCAGCTCATAATATTCCGCGGAGTGCCGTAAGATCTGCGCCCAGCCGATAATCTCGCGCTGCTGATAGAGCACATAAGTTCTGGCGGGAATTTCCCGCTCCAGCCTGACACTGATTTCCGGCGGAACAGCTTTCAGTTCCGCGTATATTTTTATCCCCAGCGCGGCCACTTATTGGACAACCGCGCCTAAGTTTGCCGAAGTCACCAGCCGGGCGTATCTGGCCAGATAACCGGTCTTGATCTTCGGTTCCGGCTGTTTCCAGGCTTTGCGGCGGCGCTCCAGTTCCTCATCTGAAACTTTGACATTAATAGTTTTGTGCGGAATATTGATCTCTATAATATCGCCTTCTTCGATCAACGCTATCGCGCCGCCGGCCATAGCCTCCGGAGAAATATGCCCGATCGAAGCTCCGCGCGTCGCCCCGGAAAAACGGCCGTCCGTGATCAAGGCCACATCCTTATCTAATCCCACCCCGGCGATAGTCGCCGTCGGCTGCAGCATTTCACGCATGCCCGGCCCGCCCTTCGGCCCCTCATAACGAATAACTACCACATCGCCTTTGACGATTTTACCGCCGCTGATCGCCTGATACGCGGCGTCTTCGCTGTCAAACACTCTGGCCGGGCCGCTGTGCGCCAGCATTTCCGGAGCCACGGCGGACTGCTTGACCACCGAACCCTCGCGCGCAATATTGCCGAATAACGCGGCCAGTCCGCCCTGCGCGTGATGCGGTTTGTCAATCGGCGCGATTACTTTATAATCCAGCACCGGACAGTTCTGATAATTCTCCGCAATAGTCCGGCCGGTCACGGTCAGTAAATTACGGACCAGCATATTTTTTTTGTCCAGTTCATTCATCACCGCCATGATCCCGCCGGCGCGGTTTAAGTCTTCCAGATGATCCGGCCCGGCCGGAGCCAGATCGCAGAGATGCGCGACTTTTTCGGACACTTCGTTTATAAGACGCAGGGTGACCTGCACTCCGGCCTCGTAGGCTATCGCCGGCAGGTGCAGCGCGGAATTGGTAGAACAGCCAAGAGCCATATCCACCGCCAGCGCATTATCAAACGCTTCTTTTTTTAAGATATCCCGGATTTTCAGATCTTTTTTGACCAGCTCAAGGATCTGCCGGCCGGCCTGCCGCGCCAGCGTCAGCCGTTCCGGATATACCGCCGGCAGCGTGCCGTTGCCGGGGAGAGCCAGACCCAGCGCCTCGCAAAGGCAGTTCATCGAATTAGCCGTGAACATCCCGGAACAGGAACCCGGCCCCGGACAGGCTTTACATTCTATATCATATAATTCTTTTTCCGTGATCAGGCCTTTATTTAATTTACCCGCCGCCTCATATACCAGAGAATAATCCAGCGCCTGACCGCGGTCATTTTTACCGGCCAGCATCGGCCCGCCAGACAGCACTATTGTCGGCAAATTGAGCCGGCAGGCGCCCATGATCATGCCGGGCACAATTTTGTCACAGTTGGGTATCAGGACGAGCGCGTCAAAAGCGTGCGCTTTACCCATGGTCTCGATAGAATCCGCAATCAATTCCCGCGAACCCAGCGAATACTTCATGCCCTCGTGCCCCATGGCAATGCCGTCGCAGACCCCGATCACGCCGAATTCCAGCGGCACGCCGCCCGCCTCGCTAATGGCCTCTTTGACCGCCGCGGCGATCTGGTTCAAATGCACATGTCCGGGGGCTATATTATTGTAGGAATTGGCCACGCCGATAAACGGTTTCTTAAAATCCGCATCTTTCAAGCCCGTGGCTCTGAATAAAGAACGGTGCGGCGCTCTGGCCGCGCCTTTTTTTACGTCATCTGAATGCATTTTTATTCTCCTTCATTTTGACAAAGGATATTTATTCTAAAACTTTTTGACAATTATGCAACCACCGGACGGGAAGAATTATTCACCCGTTTACCCGATTTTATTTACACTCCCCCCAAACTTGCATATTATTGCCTCCGCCGGGGCGCCCTGTCGCGTGTGCCCACCGCAACCCAGGCAATCACATGCAAGTTTTGGTCCATTTATACCGATATATAGGCAAAGGGATATGCTCGGGGGAAGGAGAATAGAGGTCCCATAATGCCTGGGCTGTTAAGTAGCGTAGACGAAAGAATACCTTTCGACATTAACCGGCGGAAAGCTGCGGGCATTCGTTCCCGGGAAGAATCGCTTTATGATATGATCTCGCTCACGGTAAAGTCTCTGGCCGATAAATCCAGTAAAACAGTTGAAGCTTTCCTTAACAATCACAGTATTAACGAGCTGGCCGGAGCCATTCAGCAATACGGCCGCCGGGAAGAGGACATTATCCCGATCATCAATCTGGTCGTCGAACATACTCAGGATATTATCCAAAAATACAATCAAGACGGCAAAGACCTGAATTTTCCGGAACTGCTGGAGCTCAAGAAAAAGTTCCCGGCTAAATCCGCCGTTCTGCTGGTATCCTATGCGCTGGCCAAACGCGATCCCCGGCTGACCGCTTTTGCCGGCACGGTTTTATCTGAAGAAAAAGCGCCGTCTGTCACGGACATGTTCGTGCGTTTCAGTCCGGTTAAAGCACAGATCCAGTACACCGGCGCGGCGGAATATGCCTCCGCAGCGTACAGCCGGACAAAGCAAGGCGATCAGGCAGCGCAAAAATACCGCGCGAAAAAAATTCAGGAAAGCAAGGCAGAAACCCTGAAACAGCAGGAAAAGCGGCTGGCCAATCTGGAAATAACAGCCGGATTAGATCCGTTCTGCAATGCGGGTTTTGTGCAGGCCAAGCTCAAATCCACCTTAATCGTCCGAACCTGATTTTCTTTGGGGACTGTAAAATTACCTGTGTAAACGTGCTGTTTAACAGGCCAATTATTACGGAGAGGACAATTTAGAGCCATGTAGAACAGCGCAAAAGCGGCGTTCCCTCTAACAGAACATAGCTGGTAAGCATAAAGCCCGGTACGCTGGTGGCGTGAATATTGTAAATAAGCAGTATCAGCCAGAGCGTTGCGCCGCAGGAAGAAGAACACATCTATGCGTTTACACGGGTAACTTTACAGTCCCGTTATTGAGATGTATCCCCGGATATCCAGAGTTTTTGCGGCGACAGAGTATGGCAATTAGGCACACGAAACAAAATATTCGCGCAGCTGTTAATATTCCGCATTTGGGCATTTACACAGTTAATTTTACAGTCCAGCGTTAACCGCTGGCGTGTGAGTGGTATAATGCGCCCATGATATATTACTATGCGCTGTATCCCGTGCTCTGTCTGCTGCTTTGTTTCCTGCCCTGGGAGTCCTATCTGCGCAGAGCGCTATTCGGAGGCCTGCCGTCTAGAAAGAAACCGGCGGCGCAGGGCGCGGTGTTAATCTGGAAACCCTGGCTGGACTGTCTCTACGGAGCGGTGTTTTTCACCAAAGGCCTGTTGTTCGGACTGAGCGGCAGCTTATGGCTGGCGGAGGAGCCGCTGTTTATTTTTACAGGTTTTATGCTGGCCCTCTTCAGCGAGGCTTATTCGCCGTTGAAAAAAACCCGGCGTATTCTGGCTCTGGGTCTGGGGTTTCTCAGCGTGTATCAGCTCTGGGCCTGCCTGGTCTATGCGCTGATTTTCGGCCTCCTGCTGGCTTTACTGCGCTACCGCGTGCCGGCGCTGAACGCCGCCGCCGGATTATACGCGCTCACCCTGATCCCCGCAGGCAATTCCTATCAGCTGGCCGCGGCGCTGGTTTTATTTATCCTGCTCTGCATCTATTATCTGGATCAGCTGCATGCTTACTTTGACGGCCGGGCTCCGAATATTTTAGCGGAGCTAAAAGGATAATAACTTTTCCGTCATGGAGAGATTGTTCTGCGCATCCCGCGCATAAATTTTGATATATAAATCCTGCCCCTTAGCCGGCAGCAGATATTCGGTCTGCCAGAGCGCGCCATTTTTACGCAGGGGAATAATCTGCCGCTGGATTTCCGCATAGACTGTGGTCACTTCCGGCGCGGCGTATCGGGCGCGGATCAGCAGCGTGGAGCCGGGCCGGGGGCTGGCCGGAGAGAGCATTATTTCCACCGGATAATACACTTTATTCAAGCGCGGCTGGGCCGGCTTATTATCCTTAGGCGCAGGCTTAGCCGCGGGGATATTTCCGGACGGCGCGGCGGGAGGCGGGGCAGCCGGTTTGACCGGCGGCGGCACGGTCACCGGGTCGTCACACCAGAAAGCTCCGGCGCGCTCCGCGGCGGTGCCGTCCTGAAAAACGGCCACGGCTTTGTATTCATTGCGGCCGGCGGTAAAGCCGGTCAGGTGCGTCCGCCAGATCTGTTCGTTATATCTAACCGCGAGGATATCGGGCTGATCGGGACGCACAATGCGCATTTCTGCGACGGGACTGCCGCCAGCGGTCACGCCGGCGTATATATAAAGCGCTTCGCCGGATCTCACTTTCTCCGCAGAAACTCTGGTGACGACGCGGCGGCCAATGGCCCTGGCGCGGGGGACAGGCTGCGGGGCTGCGGCCGGGCCGCGCACCTGCATGGGATATTGCTTTGCATAGGAGCGCTGCGCCGCGTTGACCGTAAAATCCAGAGCATATTCTCCGTTGCGCAGAGTATCCGGCAGGCGCAGATCGGTCTGCCAGAGGCCGGGGGTGAGCCTGCGCAAAATAAGCGGTTCCGTTAAAAAATCCGCCCTGAGCTCGACGCTCTCCGCGCGCAGCCCGGCCAGCACCGCAAAATTAACTTTAAGCGTCATGCCGGCTTCCGGATTTTGGGGCTCGATCCGTGCCAGCAGCAGGACATCCTGCGCGCGCGGGGTCAGCCCGGTCTGGAACTGCCAGACACTGCCGGGTTTAGCATAAACGTTCACCGTCAGCGCTCCGGATTCCGTGACATCCGGAGCGATCTCGACCGCGGCATAACCTTCCGCGTCGACAGCGGCGGACACGGACTGTTTACCGTAAGTCCATTCATAGCGGACAAAGCGTTCCGCGTTGTACAAACGCAGCGTCGCTTTGCCGTTGTCCCGCTCCGCGCAGTCCAGCCAGACCAGCGGATAACCGCCAAATTCCTGTTCCAGACGTTTATGGACAGCCGCCGTGCGCAGCAGGAGAGACTGCGCTTTAGCCAGAGTGACCTCGCCGTCCTGCGGCATAAAATCCGCCGCGGTGTAATACCCGGTCATAGTCAGTATCTCCACGGCCTTAGCCTGCGCATCCTCAGCGGCCGCCAGCACATCGGCATAACCATCGATGCGCGCCAGAATCTCCGCCAGACGGCCGAGCGTAAAATGACCGGCGCCCAGCTGGAGCAGGCCTTCGGAAGTTTTGCCCAGAAAACCATTGAAATATAAAATATCCAGATCATTAAAAATACCGGAAAAATCCTGCGGCAGGCGCAAATTCAAAGTCTGCACCGCATAAGCCGCAAAATCCTCCAGCCGCAGAATACTGTCCGTAAAATCCTCCTGCCCGGCGGGAGTAAACACGGTCTGCGTCAGATCTTTTTCCAGACCGGCCGCGCGCAGTTCCGCCCAATCCCGCAGACGCAGCACCCGGCGCTTAACCGTCCGGTCTCCCGCGCTAAACTGCACCGTATTGGCCCCGGCCTCCAGGTTCAGCGAGACCGTGAAAGTTTTTTTATCCTGCGGATCAAGCGTGTAAACCGCGCCATTGATATTCAACGAGGGATAACCCTGTATGCGCAGCGCACAGGACAGCGCGGCGGCATTGGTCACAAAATAATCCGCCGGATGCTGGATTTGCAGGCTTTCCGGCGCCGGATCTTCTTCCGCCGGAATATTTTCCCGCACCGCGCCGGACGTTAATTCCCCGATATTGAGGCCGAATCCGGCATAATGCACCGCTTCCAGAGCCAGAGCGTCGCCCGGATAGTAGGCATAATCCAGCGCTACCCCGCGCCACGGCGTCAAACCAAGTCCGGCGGAAACCGCGCTGAACACGCGCCGCTGGGCGCCGCCGGTCAGCTGTGCATACTGCCGGAGACCGCCGCGCAAAGTCAAAAAACTATTTATCTTTCCTTCCGCACCGGCGTTCAAGAGCAGCGGGGCATAATCTTCCGCGTAATAATTCGCGTCCAAAAATAAAAGCAGCCGTCCCCCGTTGAGCGCCAGCCGGTTGCCCAGAACCACAGACCGCACCAGCCGTTCCGAAGTGCCGCTGCGCCAGACCAGCGCGCCGTTCATACCGGAGCCCTCAATAATATTGCGGCCGAGCAGACTTACCCACCAGAGCTCATTTACTCTGGCCAAAAAACCCAGATCGATATTGCTGCCCTGCGCGGCCAGATCTGACAGCTCGGCGGACGAATTATTAACCGTATAGCTTTTGTAAGCCAGTCCCAGATCCAGCGCCTGTAACCCCGGAAAATGTTCCAGCGTATAGCCAGCCGCCAGATACAGCGCGTTCTGCTGATAAGCCAAACGCTCCACACGGCCGGCATCCGGACGGCCGCTCGCGTCGAGCAGATCCGGCGGCGTGAACAAAACATCGGACACAGAGCGACGGCGGTAGCCCAGACCAAGGCCCACGCCGCCCAGCGGAAAATAAAGAGCGCCGTTTAGATACTGTGTGTCTGTAAATAATTGATAGCTGGAAACATAAAAGCCCTCCTCCGCCAGACCAGCCAGACCGAATTGCTGGTGAAAAATATCGGCGGCGGATCTATCCGCCGCACCGGCCATGCCCAGAGCCGCGGAACGCGGCGAGGAAAAGGCCCCGTCCAGCTCGGTCAGCGTGGTTTGGGCCGCCAGCGCCAGAGTAAACAATAATAAGCAGGCCAGATACTTTTTCATTTTAGTACTATGAATTTTTCTCTAGCCAGCACGGTGCGGGAGCCCGGACGCAAAAGCGCCGCGATATATACGCCGTTGCTCAAAGGCCGCCGGCTGTCCAGATCCAGATCGATCAGAACCTGATTGTAGCCCTGCGCGCCGCCCGGCTGGCCGCTGATAAAATCCCGCCGGCAGACCAGCTGGCCGTTAAGATCATAAATCAGAAAGCTGATATTCTGCGGCTGGCTTAGCTCATAACAGACATTGACGCTGCGCGTGGCCGGCGAGGGAAACAAAAGCAAATCGCCGGACAGATCGGCCAGCAATCCGGCGCAAAGGCAAAGCCCCCAGACAATAAAGCGCAAACGCTGCAAAATACCCCCCGAAGCCTATTATACCTGTTTTAGCGCCGGGCCGCCAGTCTATCAAATTCCGCCGCGGAGATATAACCGGAGCCAGCGGCGGGAGCGGTTATTTTGGCCCGCACCAAAATAGCCGCAGCCTCGCTGTAAGTAAGCTTATCGTCCGGCAAAAATCGGCCTGGCTGCTTATTTGGGATAAGGCCGGTGACAATCGCCGATTTGATCACCCTGACCTGCGGATGATTGAGCGGCACATCCTGAGCCGGCGGCGCATTGACTATCGCCTGCTTGAGATAACCGTATTTGGCCAGGATCGCCGCGGCTCCCGCGCGGGTCAGCGCCTGTTCCGCAGCGCCGGGCGGAGTCTGCACCGGCGGAACATAGGCCGCCGGGGCAACATGCTCTGCTGGATACACATAGTTGTCATTATTGTAAACCACCGGGGCAGCGCCTAAAGTCTGATTAGCCGGCGGCGGAGGGCTGACGCTCTGCGCTATGCTGCCGCCGCTGATTACCGCGAACGAATTAGAACGCGCTGTCAAAAGCGCGCCGTTATCCGCCAGCGCTTTAATCACCACCTGATACGCGGAGCCCTGCGCAAAATCGGCCGGCACGCGCCAGGCGCCCTCCCAGAGATCGGCGCCGGCATTGTATACCAGCGGCAGCTCCTGCTGATCAGGAAGGATCGCCGACACCTGCCGCATTTTCTGCATGGTCGCGGCGGTCAGCAGCACATCATTACCCGGCAGCGCTTCGCGCGGCGAGACCACGGCTAGAATGACAGCCCCGGCTTCCGCGGGGGGAGCGGAAGCCGCGGGCTGCGGTAAAGAATTCGGGGACGGAGCGGCAGCAACCGCCAGATTGGGATTTTTACCCAGCAGGGTCTCGATCTCCCGCCGGACTTCCCGGACTCTGGCCAGGATCGCCGCGACTTCCGCGCGGGTGATCGGCTGATCGGGATAAAACCGCTGCTGATTCTGCCAGTTGGGCGGGATCAATTCCGAATCCCTGAGCGCGGTGATCGCGCTGGCCGCCCAGTGTCTCTCGGTGACATCAATGTACGCGGGGGTGTACATTACCGACACGGGCACATTGGCATAACGCGTGAACATCAGCGCGGCCTCGGCGCGGGTCACCAGATTGGCCGGTTTGTATATATTGCCCGGATAGCCTTCTACCAGTCCGTGCCGGGCGGCAGCCTCAATATAACCGGTAGCCCAGTAGCTGCTCTGCAGATCGCGGAACATCGCGGACTGGCCCTGCGGCGCATAAGCGGGCGGCAATTGCCGCGCTCTGACCATCAGGGTCGCCAGCTCCGCTCTGGTAATATTCCGTTCCGGCGCGTAGAGGCCGGTATTGGGATAAGCCTGAATATAGCCCAGCGTGGCCAGATACTCCACCTCGTTCTTAGCCCAGTGGCCCTGAATATCCGGAAAAGTAAGCATGCGGATCACGTTAACTTTCTGCTCGACCTGCTCGCCGCTACCGCTGGCGATAAAAGTCAGCTGATTGCGGCCGGGCTGGGGCAAACGGAAAAAGCCGCTGAAAGTCTCGTCCTGCTGCACGGGAAAAATAGCGTCGCCGACCGCCACCTGCACACTGTTGCGCGCCAGACCCTTGGCCGCCAGAGTCTCTTCGTAAACGACCGCGCCATCCTCCGGGCTGGCCACGAGCAGACCGGGCGCCGCGTCCACAAAAATCTCCCGCTCGGTCTGGGCGGTGGTGCCCGCCCGATTTACCGCGGTGAACAAAATCTTATGCTCGCCGCCGCTGATCAAACGCGGCGTCTGCCATACGCCCTGCCAGCTGTTTTCGAAGCCGGTCAGATTGAGCGTGGTGTTGTCCGGCATTACCGCGCTGACACCGGCGACACCCTGCGCAGTCCGCACCGCGATGCTGACGCTCTCTTCCGGCTTGAGGGATCCGGGCACCAGCTCCACAGAAGCAAACTGCGGCACCGTGGTGTCCACAACAATAGTTAGTCTGGTAGAAGTCCGGCTGCGGCCGCCGTCCGGCCCAACCGCTATGGCATATAAATCATTCCGGGCATTCGCCCGCAAAGGCACATTGTAAGCCACCCATTCGCCATAATCATTGGTGCGGGATTCGGCAACTTTTTCATTATTCACAAAAACTTCGATATCTACGTTGCGATTGGCTTTGCCATGCAGAGAAACGCTGTTGCGCGCAATGTAGGCCACTTCGTCCGCCGGTAAAACCGCCAGCAATAAACAAGCCAGCACAAAAAGCATAACCCGTTTTCTGCATAAGCCAAAGATTTTAGGTATTTTCATAATTTTATATACGTACCTCCTCCGGCAGGTCTCGCGGCTGCTGCCTGGGCAGAGCAGCCGGCGCGGCGCTGTTATTTTCCATAATCCCGATTTCCGGTCTGGTCAAGAACAAGCGGCGCGCGTTGCCCAGCGTGACCGAAAAATACACTTGATTGTCCAGCGGCGCGTCTTGATAACGATAACCGACGTCCAGCTGCAAGAAATCATAGCGCAGTCCGACGCCTAAAGTCAGTTCATTATCCGCCATACCGGTGCGCAGCGCCACGGTATTGGCCAGCCAGTATTCCAGACCGACGTAAGCACGGCCGAACTTCGTATTAGCGTACTGATCCACCGCCAGAGTCAGGTCATTATTCAGGAGAGACAGCGCAAAACCCGCCACATAATCCGTGTCATAATGCTCTTCATTGGCTTTATCCGAAGTGGAGTAATTGATACCGCTCTGCAGAAAATTACGCGCGGTAAGACCCAGCGAAAGAAAATTGGTCAACTTATAAATCGCGCCCACATCCAGCGCCATGCTGGTCCCGGTCATCTCGCCCAGCACCTGATAATAGCTCTTGAACAAAGCGCCCAGATACAGCTCGCTGATAACATCTGGAATAAAGACTTCTCTGGCAAAGCCCAGCGCAATAATAGAATTGCCATTATTAATAGTGCCGCCCTTGACCGGATGGCCGTATTGATCCACTCCATCGGTGGCGGTGATCGTACCGGCGTTCTCATTGATGAAAGAAAAGCCGACCGCCTGATATTTGTCTTTAAACGGCAAAACACTGTTAACCAGCGTATAATTCGTCACGCCCAAAACCTGCGTGGACATACCGCTCAGCTCAAAAGACCGCGCCATCGCCATCGAAGCCGGATTGAGAAACACCGCGCCGGAATCATCAGACAGCGCCACGCCAGCCCGGCCCAGCCCCCACCAGCGCGCCGATATGCCGATCTTGGTCAGATCAGCCGGCGAACCGTCGCCTTTGACCTCAAAAGCGGCCAGACCCAGAGCGCCGCAGCAAAACAATATTAAAATTAAACGCTTCAAAATACGCTCCTTATTAATTCCTGATCACAGCCATGGTGCCCTTATGGAAAGTCTGGCCTTTATCCCCGTCGATTACGATCAGATAAATATACACGCCATTGGTTATGGGCCGGGAAAATTTATCCAGACCGTCCCAGGCCACCTGATTGTAACCCGCGCTGGTGCCGTCCCGGCCCGGCCCCTCAATATTGATCGGATGCACCAGTTCGCCGACCTGATTATAGACCATGATCCGGGCTCTTTGCGCGTGGTCTTTAAGAAAATAGGTAAACAGGACATCGCCCTGCTGCGGATTGTACGGGTTGGGATAGGCCGTGATAAATTTACTCTTATCCAGCGTGCCGGATCTGCCGGTGGCGCTGTCATTGACCAGCAGGCCCGGCACATTAAAGGTAACGGTCAGGGCATTGCCGGCATTGTCTACAGCATCGATAGCCAGATCATAAGTGCCCTGCGCCAGCCCGACTTTGAAACGCAGAACTTCCGCGACCGGATCAAAATCCGAAGTGCCGGCCAGAATATTATTATTTGTCACAGAACCGCCGTTTAAGATAGAGCGCTGTATCGAGCCGGCAGTCCGCAGGACTGGATCATGCGCCGGAGCCATAGAACCGGAAACCACGTCGTACACCGGCTGATAATTGAACCCGCTGCCCCGTCCGCCGCCGGGCGTGCGGTCTATGATGTTGAGCATAAAATGCTCGCCGGGAGCAATTACCGCGCCGGGATAATATTTCACCACATTATTAAAGACCGCATTTACCGTCGGCGGAGTAATATCATAGACTATCGGCTGATAATGGATAGTCACCGCGGAGCCGCTGGTCTCGACCAGATTGATCAAATAGACTATGCCTTCGGTCGGCGCCACCGGATTTAAGGACACCGCCACGATCGTCGCCGCGCCGGAGGGATAGGACCCCGGTGTAAACACCGGAGGTATATAGTCCTTGCCGACCTGACCGACCGAAGCCTCAAACGTCGTGCCGGCGGTCAGATTATCAAACTGGAAATAAACAGTATTCAGACTGGTCGCATACACTGAATAATTGAGCGTATTCCCGCTGACCATGCCGCCCGGCGGCAGCGGATCGGTAATCACCACCGAAGGCACTGTGCGCACGATGAGCGTGTTAGAAGTCGTCCAGTTATTAAGCGCGTCCACCGCCCAGAGCATCACGGTATGCTGATTGCCGGGCAGGCTCAGGAAATCCACGGAACCGCAGGACCAAATATTGCGGGAAGAGGTCAGCGCATATTGCGGGGTCATCGGATAACGCGCGCCGTCCACCTCCAGGTACGCCGCGGACGCCACGGCGCCTTCCGTATAAGTCAAAGCCCTGACGGTAAAAGGCGGCCCCTGCGGATCCAGATTTAAGAACATATTATCCACCATATTGATAAATGAAACGAGCGGGCCATATTTATCTTTGATGTAAAGCGCCACCGAATTGGGCGAGACATCCGCCACCATGCCCGTCGAAGAGCCAACCCGCACCGCCACATTGTAGGTGGTATCATGCGCATCCGGCGGATCGGCCGGCACCCGCCACTCACAGCTCCAGTCTACAGACACAGAACTGCCCGCCGTAAGTATATTGGCCGTCAGCCAGCCCGAATCGCTGGTAAGTGAGGTAAATCTAAGCCAGACCCCGGTCACCGCAGTGCCATTGGGCGACACCCGCGCCGTGCCGGTGACATTCATTGTATTATTCACATAATCGCCCGACACCGGCCAGCTGATCGAGGCTGTCGGCAGCATACTGTAATCCCGGCTCACCACAAAAGAGTGCCAGGCCGAGAGATTGGGCGGATAGGAATTATCCAGCGCCAGAATATCCACCGTGATCCGGTCAGCGTTGACCGCCAGCGGGAAAACAAATCCCGCGTCGCGCGAAGGATTGGCCGGGCCGGAGATATTGAGCGTGGTCTGCGTATTATTGACGCTGACAATTACGGCCCCCACACCGGAATGTTCGTCTCTAAAACTACCGACAATATTATAAGTGCCCACCGCCGGCACCAGACCGGACGGCACATTCCCCGTGGACGGAGCAAGGCTGTCTATATAATAAAGCACATCTTTGACGGCTGTGATGGGACTGCCGGCGGTATCCGTGAGCACCGTAATGGACAAAGTTACCGGCAGCTTACTAACTGTCAAATAGTCCAGATAAGCCGGCGGCACATAACTGAAAGTCGGCACCTGCCAGCTATGCGTGCCAATAGCCTGCGTCACCAATAGATCCACCGCCCCGGAACTCAGAGTAACCAGCACTTCTTTCAGGGGCAGGTAAGAGGTCACCGTGCCGGAAAAAGCCAGCGGATTATTCAGCCAGACGACGCTGGCTGTCGGCTCCAGCAGATTAATAGTCGGCGGCTGACTGGTCTTGAGCACCTGCCTGCTCTGCACAAGGCTGGGATTGCCGGCCAGATCATAAGCGGTCACCGCTATATTATAGGTCGTGCCGTCTGCATCAGCCACGGGCACGATCCAGTTATTGGTGGCCCACTGTTCATTGACAATACCCGCGCCCGGAATAATTATATTTTCTGAAGCAGTGCCGCCGGAAATCTTAATGACTACTTTATCCACAGCCGTGACCTTATTATTGTCCGTCGCCGTACCGCTGATCGTCACCGCGCCATTTACATAATTGCCGGGCGGCACAGCGGGCGCGCTGATAGCCAGGTCCGGCGCGTCATTATCAATGCTCACCGGGTATACGCTGCCGCTGATCAGAACGCCGTTTTTGGTGACGCTGGCGATCAGCTCCGCATTGGCCGTCGAAGCGGCATAATTCAGCGGTTGATTGACCACGCCGGTCACGTTATTGAGGGGCACATCACTGGCGATCTGCTGCAGCGTGCCATTGACGCTGACATAAAAATCCACGCCCGCATCAGCGGTAAACGGCGCTCTTATTTGCAGAACGCTGTTCTGGCTGACTATTCCGGCGCTGGGCGGATACAGCCAGAGGATCTCACCGGAATCCAGCAGAATACGTCCGACCGCCGGGGAGCTGATATTGCCGGCCTCGTCCCTGAATTCCACCCAGATATTTTTGGTGCCCAGCGTGTCCGTATTTAGAGTGACGGCAAAAGCATAGGCCGACTGCGACGGAACCGGCTGCCAGTTCGTCAAATTATTCGGCGACACATCTGAATTGGCTGAAACTCTAAAGAACATATGCGGCGAAACGGTGTAATTATCGTCAAGGGCGGTGATCGTCACGGTCACCGCGGGATTGATGGTCACGGTCTCGCCGTTATTGATCGCAATCGCGCCGGTAGGCGGCGTGGCATCCACAAAAAAGACCAGAAAATCACCGCTGGGCGACACGGTATTCGTCGCCAGATCCTGCGCGCCCTGCCCCGGCAAACTTACGGTCACCCGGCCTTCATTGGCCGCCGTCAAATTCATCGTGGCCGTGGTAAAGATATTATTCGGTGTGGTTCCGCTGCTGCTCCAATTGCCGGTCGTGAACCCCGGTTTCGGCGAACCATTGAGCAGGAAAGACACCGTCGGAACAGCCGCCGTCCGCATCTCCTCGTTAAATTCCAGCACCAGATAAAAATTATTCGTCGGCGCAGTGACTCTGGCGGCAATATTGGTAAGATTGGCCGTGGCCGCCAGAAGATTGGGTGAGACATTATCATAAACGGCAAGCGTCACGCTGCCGCCCAGAGACGGTTCGGGCACCGTGCCGCCGGAGCTGCTGGCGGTAGGATGTTCTTCTTTCACGCCAAAAATATACCGGCCGCTGACCGCGCTGTTTAGCGGCAGCACATTATAAGTCACAATATGCACCGTGGTATCATCAGTCACATCAAAAGGCGGCGATATTACTCCCGTGACATTGAAAGAAACTCCAGCCAGTTCAAGCGCAGGGTTAAGCTCCGGTTTTATAGTCAGATCAGCCACAGCAGGAATGACTCTTATGACCTTGGTGCCCACGCCATTGCCGATTATTTCCGCCACTACCTGCACAGGTATTTGCTTAAAAGGCTCCGGGATCACCGTAATACTCCTCACATAAAAACTGGCGTTGGCAGTGACATTATAGGTGGCCACCGCTGCGTCAGAGGCGGAAGCCGTAACCGGCCAGGCGCTATTTTCATCAAGGGCATTGAGCGACACATTCACCGTGGCCGGCCCAATGCCGCCGCCGAATTTATTGATACTGTATCTATAAGTACCGGTGGCATTATTACCTGCCAGATAATTGACCGCGGGCGATAAGAGACTGACAGCATAACTGCCGATGGGATTACCGTTGACGAAAAACTTCAAATCGGCCGGACTGAGATTAACAGTCGCGCCAGCCGTGCCGGTATTTCTGACCTGCACAGCCACGGTCACCGGCCCGTCCTGATAAGCCTTAACTTCACTGGTCGGCGGGTCTAAAGCAATATTCAAAATATCCAGCGCGGCCGGAGCAACCACCGTTATGGTAATAGTGCTGGGGTTATTGTTGACGCTGACCGGCTGGCCGGTAATAGCATCCGCAGGCAAAGGGGTTTTTAAAGATACGGCCAGCGGATAAGCGGCGGCACCGAGGCTGGCGTTGGCGGACAAAGTGTAATTTACGGGCACGCCAAGACTATAAGGAACCACCCGCTCCACGCCCTGCCAGTTTATCGACACGCTAAAATTGCCGATGGGCGGATTGCCCCCCAGATTTTGCACATTGAAAGAGATCACAAAATCCTGTCCGCTGGAGATAATCTTATCCACCGCACCGGCGGGCGACACAATTTCCACAGGCGAAATGCCCAGCAGGGAATACACATTGTACGTGGCCACCGCCGAATTCAAGGCGGAAGCCGTGACCGGCCCGGCGCTGTTCTCATCGAGGGCATTGAGCGAAACATTCACCGTGGCCGGCCCCGTGCCGCCGCCAAATTTAACGATGCGGTAATTATAAACCGCTGTGCCGCCGCCGCCCAGATAACCGGACGCGGGTGAGAGCAAACTAACGCTGTAATCAGACATCGCGATATTGTTGACAAAAAATTTCAGATCCGCGGCGGACAGATTAACCGTCGCCCCCGCGCCGCCGGTATTTTTGACCTGCACAGCCACGGTCACCGGCCCGTCCTGATAAGCCTTCACTTCCTTAGTCGGCGGGTCTAAAGTAATATTCAAAATATCCAGCGCGGCCGGAGCTACCACGTTCAGCAAAAGATTCCGCGTGGCCGTGGCAAAGCCCACAGGCTGTCCGGTAATGCTGTCCGTAGGCAGCGGCGTATAAGCGGACAGCGAGACCGTTACGGCCCGCTGGCCAGACGCGGCGCTGGCCGACAGGGTATGGTTCACCGGCTGGCCGATGCTGTAAGGCACATCCACGGAAGTGCCCTGCCAGTATATCCGCGCCATTAAAGTACCGGCGGGCGGATTGTCACTGAGGTTCTGCACATTAAAAGAGATGTCAAAGCTCTGTCCGGCGGAAATAGTGTTATCCCGCGCTCCGGGCGGCGCAATGATCTCGATCGCCGAGAGGTTTAAGGTGGTCGAGGTACTGTAAAGGTAATTCGCGGCGGACGCGCCGGTGTGCACCGCGCCGGACATAATGCTCGCAGCGCTCCAGTAACTATCCGCAGGCCCGGCAGAGGCAACTTTGCCATCGACAATAAACTTCCCGGATGGCCGGTTGTCCGCAGGCGTCGCTAAAAAAACATTCAGCATAGTCGCGCCGGGCGCCAGAGTATAACTGCCCTGAGGGGAAATACGCGTGACTGCAAAAAACTCATTATGCAGATTCCCGGTGGTTTCCTGAAAAAAATTCAACTGCGGATCAATATTGGTCATGGAGGTGGCCGTGCTGGTATTCTCCAGCACATAGGACACGGTGACCGGCACACCTCTGGCCGCATAGTTGCTCGACACCCGGATCTCCTGTATTTTCAAAGTCAATACATCCACTTGATAATTACTGTTTATCTTTTGGTAATTATTACCTCCGGAGCTATAAGAAACATACACGGCTCCGGGATAGGGGGCAGTCCACGGAGTGGAGCCGGCAGTAGAACCGTTATTGAATGCGAAAACCTGGACGCTCAGCAAAGCCGCTGTCAGGAATATATAGCTCCGTAATTTTTTCATCTTATTACTAAGCCATTTCTGCCGGACAGATTCGCCAGTATTTCATCCAGAGTCAGCCTTTTTTTCTTCAGGCTGTCAATTTGGTTTAAGCGTTTTAGCGCTTTGCGTTCAGCATAGAGATTGTAATTACCCGGCGTCGTGCCGTCGGGATCCAGCAGACCGAGCTTGGTGTAATAGCGGATAGTCGAGACGAGGACACCTGTCAATCTGGCCAGTTCTCCGGCTTTCAACAGTCTCTCTTTTTCTTTTACCACGCTCACTCAAGCGCCTCTTTCTCCCCCCGGAAAACTAACAAGTTAGACTCTTAGCTTTTTTGTTTAATCAGGACTTAAAAGTTGAACTATCAACTTTCGCCAGACAGAAAGCATAACATTTTTTTTAGCGATTGCAAGCGCTTTTTCCAGATCAAGACCTCTGGACACCATACCTAGCGTGATTTTACGCGCCCTGATACTATTTTTCTGCGCTCAATCCGCCGGACATGACCTTCATTCCCAGTTTAGCCTGTTTCTGGTATTATCTGTCCTCTAATATATCGGAGGTTATTTCATGTTGTCCCAGAAATTTAACGTATCTCAAGGAGAGAAAATCACCGTCCGGAATAAGCGGCTGCAGGTGCCGGACCGGCCGCTCATTCCGGTGATCATGGGCGACGGCATCGGGCCGGATGTGATGGGCGCAATGCGTCTGGTGCTGGACGCCGCCGTGCAGAAAATTCCGGGCGGTACAAAAGCGCTGGTCTGGCTTGAGGTATTCGCCGGTGAAAGCGCGTTCGCCAAATATAAGGAATGGCTGCCGCAGGACACGCTGCAGGCGATCCGGGACTGTATCGTCGCAATCAAGGGCCCGCTGACCACGCCGGTCGGCGGCGGCATCCGCTCGCTCAATGTCGCGCTCCGGCAGGAGCTGGATCTCTACGCCTGCGTGCGGCCGGTGCGTTATTTTGAGGGCGTACCCGCGCCGGTCAAGCGGCCGCAGGATCTGGATCTCATTATCTTCCGTGAGAATACCGAAGATGTGTACGCCGGTCTGGAATGGCAGGCCGGCACAGCCGAGGCCGACAAGGCGATCAATTTTCTGCAAAAAGAACTGGGGGCGGCTATCCGGCCGGGCTCCGGCATCGGCATCAAGCCCATCTCGGAGTTCGGCTCCAAACGGCTGGTCAAAAAAGCGCTGGAATATGCCATCCAGAACCACAAGCCGTCGGTCACGCTGGTGCATAAGGGCAATATAATGAAATACACCGAGGGCGCGTTTAAGGAATGGGGTTATCAGGCGGCCAGAGAGTATTTTCCGGAACAGACCGTCACCGAAACGGAAGTCGCCGAAAAATATAACGGTCAGCCCCCGGCGGGCAAAGTTATCATCAAAGACCGGATCGCCGATTCGATGTTCCAGCAGGCGCTGCTGCGTCCGCAGGAATACTCCGTGCTGGCCACGCCCAATCTCAACGGCGATTATCTTTCCGATGCCTGCGCCGCGCAGGTCGGGGGGCTGGGTCTGGCGCCCGGCGCGAATATCGGCGATTTCACGGCGGTCTTTGAGGCCACGCACGGCACCGCGCCCAAATACGCCGGTAAAAATATGGCCAATCCCGGTTCGGTCATTCTCTCCGGCGTGATGCTGCTGGACTATCTGGGCTGGACGGCCGCC
Source organism: Candidatus Margulisiibacteriota bacterium (assembly GCA_031274525.1). Lineage (GTDB taxonomy): Bacteria > Margulisbacteria > Termititenacia > Termititenacales > Termititenacaceae > JAISQA01. The sequence goes on along the minus strand of JAISQA010000016.1, from coordinate 7,320 downwards.
GGGCAGGCGGTCACCCGGGCGCTGGCCAAAACCATTCAGCAGAAAACCGTGACCTACGATCTGGAGCGCCAGATGCAGGGCGCGACTAAAGTCGGCACCAGAGAGTTTGCAGAAGCGATAATCAAAAATTTGTAGCAGACTTTTCGGGCGCTGACCGGTTGGCAAATCCTCCAGATATTCTGTTATACTAATGTATTAGGGGGCCGCCGTGCGCGTCAAAGAATTTCTTATTTCTAAAGCATTACATTTGGCGGGGCTGGGTTATATCGCCAATTATGTTTTTTCTTTCCTTTCTATAGGCTACCCGTCCGGCGAATCAATCCCTAAAGTCTTAATGGACTTTAATATTTTGAATATCGTCCGCGGACTTTTTACCCGCTTCGTGGTCTCCACCAATCTGGACTGGATCTGGCCCTACTGGATAGTCAAACAGTTTTACGCGACTTCCGAAGGCTTCTCCGCGCGCGGCTTCAATCCCGCCTCGATCAACACCAATTACCGCAACTGGACCGGCCTCGGCGATCTGGATTCCGAGTACGAAGCCATAGTCGATCCGCGCGGCCTGACCACGCCTTATTACAACAGCTGGTCACTGGACACCTGGCTGCAAATCGACGGCACGGTTTATTCGCCGGCCGCGGCCAAAACCTGCGACCAAAAACTTATCAACAATCTGCCCATAATCACCACCGCGACCACCGCCGCCAGAAAACTGCGGCTGACCAATACGGTGTTCGTCAAAGAGACCGCCCTCTGCGGGGCTGTCGCTTTCCAAAAAGCGGAAATCAAAAATTTGACCCGGACAACGCAGGTGTTTTCTTTTGGCTGGGCTTTCCGCCCCTACAATCCGGACGGTATTGCGCTCATCAATAAAATCGAGTTTCAGCACAACGGCGACGTCCTGATCAACGGCCGGCTGGCCGCGGCGGTGCTGCAAATACCGACCGGCATTACCACCTCGTCCCTCTCGCGCGGCGACGTGAAATTTTTCTTCGCGGAAGCCGGGCCCAGCGGCAAGCTCGCGGATATACGCAAGTCGCGCGTCGGCATGGCCACCGGGCTCTGCGTTTATCAGATCCAGCTGTCCGCCGGTCAGACTGTTAGTTTCGAAGCGCGCCTGCCGGCAGACCCCCGGATCATTCAGCGCCAGCTGCGGCAGAAAAAACAGCAGGCTGCCTACAGCCTCAATCTGCGTCTGGGCAGCTATGCTGACCTGCTCAAAGAGCAGATCAATAACTGGCAGAAAAAAATGAGCGAGGGTCTGCAGATCGCTGTGCCTGACCGGAAGATGCAGGATTGTTTTGAAGCCAATAAGGCGTTCATGCTGATGTTTTATGACAACACCTATATCACGCCCGGGCCGTCCACCTATCATGAGTTCTGGTTCCGCGACGCGACCTACCTGCTCAATGGACTGGACAAGCTCGGCTTTCACCGGGAAACTCGCCGGGTTATCGATACCTACAAAAACCGTATCCATGCCAGCGGACTTTTCCACTCCCAGCAGGGTGAATGGGACTCCAACGGACAGGCGATCTGGACTATCATGGAACATTACCGCCTGACCCGCGACAAAGGCTTCCTGCAGGAAAACTTTAATATCATCAAACGCGGCGCGCGCTGGATCATCGGCAAAGCCCAGTCCAATCTCAAACTGGATCCCGGCTACCGCGGCATCATGCCGCCGGGTCTGTCCGCCGAACATTTCGGCCTCAACGATTATTATTACTGGGACGATTTCTGGTCACTGGCCGGACTGCAGTCCGCCATACAGGCCTGCGGGGAAATGCATAAAAAAGGCCATTCTCTGACCAGAGGCCTGCAGCAATTAACAGAAGCGGTGGACACTTCGCTGCGTTACGCCGAGGCCAGACTGGGGCTGCCGATCATGCCGATCTCGCCCAGCCGCCGCATGGACTCCGCCGCTGTCGGCTGTCTGGCGGCTTATTATCCCTGCCGGGTGTACAAACCCGACGACCCGCGGCTGCTCAACACCGTCAAGTATCTGCACGAGAAATGTTTTATTCACGGCGGATTTTTTCACGACGTCAATCACTCCGGCTACGGCACTTATCTGACCATGCATATCGCCCAGTGCTATATCGGCCAGCGTTCAGCCCGGGCGCTGGACATTCTGGACTGGGTGCTCTCGGCGGCCAGTCCGACCTACTGCTGGCCGGAAGCCATCCATCCGCGGACTATGGGCGGGACTATCGGTGACGGGCATCACGGCTGGGCGGCGGCGGATATCTGCCTGCTGCTGCGCAACATGCTTTTTCTGGAAGAAGCGGATACGCTGGTCATCACGCCGGTCGTGCCGGTCAGCTGGTACAGGGGCCAGAAGTTCAGCGTGAGCAACGCGGCCACTTATTTTGGCCAGCTCAGTTACGCTGTCGAAAGCACAGTCCGGGGCGCGACGCTGACGCTGCGGCCCAAATACACTTTGCCGCCGCAAAACATCGAATGGGCTGTGCCGGTCAAATACAAAAAAGTTCTGGTGGACGGCAAGCCTTACCACGGTAAAAAAATTATTGTGCCGGCCAGAACAAAACAGGTGAAAATATTTTATTAAGCGTAAGAAATATTTTTTACGCTCAGTGTTCGTGGCCGCAGTCGCAATCCGGGCTGTGCTGCTCCGGCGCGGCGGCCGGGCTGGCACACTGATCCGCTATTACTTTCTTGGGCGGCCGGACATTGCTGTAGAAAGGCAGCGCGACGACCCGCGCTCTGGCCATTTTGCCCCGGATCTGCACCAGCACAGTAGATTCATCCGCAGCGGCCAGATAGGCCATAGCGATCGGCTCGTTTAAGGTGGGCGAAAATGTCCCGGAGGTGACCTCGCCGATCAATTGCCCGCCGTTACTAAATATTGCATAGCCCTGCCGCGGCACACCCAGTCGGTCAAGCATTTTCAGGCCAACGATCTCGTCCGTCTGTTCGGAAGTCCAGGTCTCTTTCAGCTCATGACCGTACAGCGGCATACCGGCCTCTATGCGCAGCGTGTCGCGCGCGCCCAGTCCGCAAGGCGTCACGCCATCCGCCAGCAGTATCTGCCAGAGCGCCGGGCAGTCCGCCGCCGCGGCCAGCAGCTCAAAACCGCGCTCGCCGGTATAGCCGGTCTTGCTGGCCAGCACATCGTACCCGTCAAATTCTAGCGGCACAAAAGTATAATATTTCATTTTAGCCAGTTCTTCGTCCGTATGCTTCTGGATTATGGCCTCGGCTTCCGGCCCCTGCACGGCAATAATATGCAGGCCCAGTAATTCACACTCCACGCCCAGCGCGGAAAAAAATTGCAGGTCTTTATCCGTATTCGCGGCGTTGAATACCGCCAGAAAATGTTCATAGTCTCGATAAATCAGAATGTCATCCACAACGCCGTCCTGCGCGTTACGGATCCGGTCATAGCGGATCCTGCCGACTTCCATATCGTCTATATATCTGGTCAGCGCGCCGCGCTGCGCGGCCAGCAGTTTTTCCGCAGAATTAAATTTCACCACGCCCATATGTCCGGCGTCGAACATACCGGCGTGGGCGCGCACAGCCCTGTGCTCGGCAATAAGATTTTGGTACTGCACCGGCATTTCCCAGCCGCCGAACTCGACCATTTTGGCGCCGAGTTTGAGATGCTCGGCATAGAGCGGAGTGCGTTTAAGCGTCACAGGATCTCCTGCAGAGCCTGAATGAATTTCTGGTTTTGCTCCGGCGTGCCGATAGTCACGCGAATAGCATCCGGCACGCCAAAGCTCTGCAGCGGCCGCACCGTCACGCCCAGCTCCATCAATTTCTGGAAAGCCGCCAGACAGTCCTGCTGAATATAAACAAAAATAAAATTCGCCTGTGTCGGGTAATATTTTAAGCCCAGTCTGGCAAACTCGGCGTAAAGATATTTTTTGCCCGCTTCATTATTCTCGCGCGAACGCTGCACAAACTCCGTGTCGGCCAGCGCCGCGGCCGCGGCCAGCTGCGCCAGCGTATTGACATTGAAAGGCTCGCGGGTTTTGTTCAGATAGGCGATCACTTCCGGCGCGGCGACCGCATAACCGATCCGCAAACCCGCCAGACCGTAGATCTTGGAAAAAGTCCGGGTGAGGATCAGATTTTTATAATCGTCCAGCAGCCGGATAGAATCCGGATAGTCCGGCGCCGTGACATATTCGGCATAAGCCTCGTCAATAACCACCATGACATCCTCCGGCACCTGCTGCATAAACACGGCAAATTCAGCCGCGCCAAAATAGGTGCCGGTGGGATTATTGGGATTGGCCAAAAATATCAATCTGGTCTTATCCGTAATCCGGCCGGCAATCTCCGCCAGATGGAATTTACCGTCCTGAAGCGGCGCGTACTCCGGCAGACCGGCAAAAAGCCGCGTGGCAAAAGTGTATTCCGAAAAAGTGACCTCGGAGGTCAGCATCCGGTCGCCGCCGCGGATAAAAGCTCCGGTGATAAAATGAAACAGCTCATCCGAACCGTTGCCGGGCAGAAAACTCTCCGGTGTTTTGCCATAATGCCCGGCCAGCGCGGCTTTGAGCGCCCGGCAGCCGCCGTCAGGGTAGAGGCTGAGTTTGTCCAGATTCTGCCGAATGACCGCCAGCGCCCGGGGCGCAGGGCCGAGCGGATTTTCGTTGGAGGCCAGTTTGAGCGCGCCGGCTTTCAGCACACCGGCCGTGTAAGGCGCAATATTCTGGATATTTTCTTTGGTCTGCATAAAAACTCCTGTCCATAAATCCAAACACCAGGCAAAATATCCTGACCTGAAGCACAGAGCAGCTTCGGCGCTTGAGGTTCTCGCCGCACACACACTGGCAAGCGGGATATTCGCTCCCGCCGCGCAGCCGTATCTCGCACATAGACGCAAGATACAAAATATTTTGTCCTTTAGCGTACAGCGGCTATAGAGATAAAAGCAAAACCCCGACAAAATGCCGGGGTTTTATCGCCGTAAGGACGAATATTCGCCCCTGCTAAACTACTTTATAATCTTCGTCACCACGCCGGAGCCGACTGTCCGGCCGCCCTCGCGGATAGCAAAACGCAGCTGTTCCTCGATAGCCACCGGCTGGATCAAATCTACCGTGATCTGCGTGTTGTCACCCGGCATAATCATCTCCACGCCCGGCTTCAAAGTAATCTTGCCGGTCACGTCTGTGGTACGGATATAAAACTGCGGCTGATAGCCGGGGAAAAACGGGGTATGCCGCCCGCCCTCTTCCTTGGTCAGCACGTACACTTCAGCCTCAAAGCTGGTATGCGGATTGATCGTGCCCGGTTTCGCCAGCACCTGTCCTCTCTGCAGGTCTTTTTTCTCAATGCCTCTCAGCAGCAGACCCACATTGTCGCCGGCCTGCCCTTCGTCCAGAGTCTTGCGGAACATTTCCACGCCGGTGACGACAGTTTTGCCTCTTTCTTCTTTCATACCGACGATCTCCACCTCATCATTGACATGGACGATCCCGCGGTCAATACGGCCGGTGCCCACAGTGCCGCGGCCGGTAATGGTAAACACATCTTCGACCGGCATCAAGAAAGGCTTATCCACATCGCGTTTCGGCAGCGGAATATAGCTGTCCACCGCTTCCATAAGTTTGGTAATGGCTGGCTCGCCGTATTCGCTGGTGTCGCCGTTCAGAGCCTTCAAAGCCGAACCGCGGACGATCGGGATCTTGTCACCGGGAAAATCATACTTGGTCAGCAGCTCGCGGACCTCCATCTCGACCAGATCCAGCAGCTCCGGGTCATCCACCATATCGCACTTGTTCAGGAAAACCACCATGCTGGGCACATTGACCTGGTGAGCCAGCAGAATATGCTCGCGGGTCTGGGGCATAGGGCCGTCCGCCGCGGACACCACCAGAATAGCTCCGTCCATCTGCGCGGCGCCGGTGATCATGTTCTTGACATAATCGGCGTGTCCCGGGCAGTCTACGTGGGCATAGTGGCGGTTGGCCGTTTCGTATTCTACGTGCGAAGTGGAAATTGTAATGCCGCGGGCTTTTTCCTCAGGAGTATTGTCGATCTGATCAAAAGATCTGGCCTGCGACAGACCCTGCTTGGCCAGCACCGTGGTGATCGCCGCCGTCAGTGTGGTTTTACCATGATCCACATGTCCGATAGTGCCAACGTTTATGTGCGGCTTTCCTCTGTTAAATTTTTCTCTTGCCATTGCTATTCCTCCTATTTTAATTACTAATACTGGCATTATTCTAGCGTGATATGCCAAAAATTTCTACTCTCAAAATAAACAATTCTGGAGCCCACAACCGGAATTGAACCGATGACCCCATCCTTACCATGGATGTGCTCTACCTGCTGAGCTATGTGGGCACACCCGCCAACCAGCGGAAAATGTTAGCACAGGAAATAGCTAAAAGCAATATGAAAAACAGCCAGTTTAAACGAATGTCTATTAGAGTTTTTAGTATATTTTTAGCGCAACAAATATTTTGTATCTCGCGCCTATACGCGAGATATGGCTTCGCGGGAGCGGAACATCCTGCGCGCCAGGCTGGCACGCGTTTTGGCTCGAACTTAACTCTGCCAGCCTAGGGGGCCGTGTAGTGCCATACAGGGACACTACTGCGCTGTCCACCAGTACACCGAGCAAAGTAGAATGGCAAGCAAGTAAAATATTAACTATAGTTTTTTAATTTCTTCTACGGACAGGCCAGTATATTCACTGATCTGTGTTACAGGCATACCTGCTTTCTTCATTTTCCGCGCACTTGTCTGGAGAGCCTGACGGCCTTTTTCTAAACCCTTTTCCAGACCATTTTGCTCGCCTTCCCGTCTGGCGTCGCCCAGCCGGCTGTTCCAGTCGCTCAAACCAATCTCCCGCATTTCATAGGCGTGCAAAAAAGCCCCGTCATCATTAGAGACATATGCTATCTTCCTCTGCGCTTCCTGTATCGCCTTATCCATACTCACTATCTCCTTTAAAGTCTTTTCCGGCGTGCTCCTGTCAAAAAACGCCAGCCATCTCTGCAAAGGCTCACGCTCAATATCCTTTTCCGGCAACCTCCGGTATTTTACCATATCGATAAAGTGGATTTCCAGCGCGTCCGTAAGCAGACATTCCCGGTGCCTGTCTTCCCAAAGATGAAATATACTGTGAAAATCCACCCCGGCAATAAATTCAAAATTGACAATATTTATAGTTATGACTTTAGGTAAATTTACATAATCCTCACCGGCCTTAATACCTTTAGCATATTCTTTGCTCCAGTAAAACAAGCTGCGCCGGGCCATGTTCTTTAAATTACAAACCTGCACTTCGATATTTATTTTCACCCCGTTATCGGTCACCGCCCGGATATCCAG
>JAISQA010000081.1 GCA_031274525.1 Candidatus Margulisiibacteriota bacterium | reverse complement strand
AATATTTCGCTGGAAGGCAAAAATCTGAATTACACATACAAAGATCTGGGCGCCAAAGGCTTGAACCTGTTTGCCAATATTGGCAGTTATGTTCTCAAGACGGAGACGCCTGCGGCTGAATCTGCCACCGTTGATGGCGGCGGATATTCTAATGCCAATTTGGAAATCCAGCAGCTGGGTATACAGTACAAAATAGCCAATTACAGTATAGACCTTGCTTATGCTCAATATGCCATTCCGAACTGGGATATGGCCAACTACGAGGGCATACGCTACGATGACAACAAGGCAATTACAGAAATTGGCGCAAAGCTGGGCGCGGCCCTGAGCGTGCCTTATTTTGAAAAAGCGGCCTTGCTGTATGATGATTTTACCAATCCCAATATTGAGACCAAAGAAAATAAGGCCACTGCTTACGGTATTGAGTTCGGCACGGCCAAAGTCGCCAAACTGGGCGATTATTCTTTGCGGTATTTAGACCGCAGCGTTGGTCAAAATGTGGGCTGGGCGTTTCTTGATGACGCGCACGCTGTTGCCAATACTAAAGGTTCGCAAATAACCCTGACGCTGGGCATTGTCGAGAATGTTAATTTTGTGATCGACCACTATGCATTCAGAGGCATTAGCGATACGGATAATAATGGCAACGAGCTTTCTGAGTACGCCAGGGATAAGCTGAATACATCTTCGACCCGCTTCGAGCTGAATGTGAAGTTCTAAGTTTTCTAAAATCCTGCCGGTTAAAAACGCCGGCAGGAGTTCTGGATAAAAAGATTAAGTAAAAAGACGGAGGAAAATATGTACAATAAATTGAAAATAGGTTTGCTGGCTGTTCTGCTGGGTGCGCTGGGTTTTGCCGATCTGCTGGGCGCCGGCGCGACATTTCCCCAGCCGCTGTATTCTAAAATGTTCGCGGCTTATCAGCAGCAGAAGGGCGTGAAGATCAATTATCAGGGCATCGGCTCCGGCGGCGGTATCAAGCAGCTGACGGATAAAGTCATTGATTTTGGCGGCACGGACGCTTTTATGACGGATAAAGAGATCGCCGCGACCGGTGCGCAGATAGTCCATATCCCGACCTGCATCGGCGCCGTGGTGCTGGCTTACAATCTGCCCGGCAATCCGGAGCTCAAGCTGACCCCCGCGCTGGTCTCTAAGATTTTCAGCGGGGATATTACTAAATGGAGTGATCCGCAGATCGCGGCGGTGAATCCCGGCGTAAAGCTGAGCGGCGATATTTTTGTCATTCACCGTTCGGACAGCTCCGGCACGACCTCGATCTTTACGGATTATCTGAGCCAGATCGACCCGGCCAGCTGGAAAATGACCAAAACTTTTACTACCAAATCTAAAATGGCCGTGGGCGGCAAAGGCAATGCCGGCGTGGCCGGTCTGATCCAGCAAATACCCGGCGCCGTTGGTTATACCGAGATCGCTTACGCCAATCAAAACAAAATGAAATATGCTTCCGTGCAGAACAGCTCCGGCGCGTTCATCAGGCCGACTCTGGCTGCGACCAGCGCTGCTGCCAATACACGTATTCCGGCGGATACCCGCGGCTCTATCGTGAATACCACGGCTCCTGACGGTTATCCGATCTGCGGTTTTAGCTGGATAGTTGTGTATCAGGATTTGCGCAAAGACCCGGCCAAAGCCAGAGAGCTAACCGATTTGCTGAAATGGATGATCGGCGAGGGGCAGGCTTTTGCGGAGCCGCTGGATTACGGCCGGCTGCCCAAATCAGTTGCCGACCTGGCTATGACCAATATTAACTCGATAAAGATCAACTAAAGTATTGGCCGTATTTATAACTCCCCCGTAAACCGGGGGAGTTTTCTTTAACCAAACCTTAACAATTCGTTAATAATTAACAAACCGGACAGCTGTAATATTCAGCGCATGCTCCACGGTATCAGTTTGCGGAATAAAGAAAAAATCTTTCAGCAGCTTATCAATAAAGCAGCCTTGCTTATTGTTATTTTGCTGGTTTTATTTTTTCTGACACTTTTGTGGCAGGCGCTGCCGGCGGTCTGGCACAATGGCTGGCGGTTTTTGACCGGCGCAGTCTGGGATGCGGCCGCTGAACAGTACGGAGCCCTGCCGCTGCTGTATGGCACGCTCCTGACCAGTCTGCTGGCCCTGCTGTTGACCCTGCCTTTTGCTCTGGCGCTGGCTTTGTTTCTCGGTGAATTTTTTCCGTATGGTCTGCTGTCCAGCGCTCTGCGCGCCGCCGTGGAGCTGCTGGCCGGTATCCCCTCGGTGGTCTATGGTTTCTGGGCGGTGTTTGCGCTGGTGCCCCTGATCCGCCGGCTGGAAATAGCCCTCGGCGTTGTGCCGCTGGGCGTGGGTGTGCTGGCGGCGGTGCTGGTGCTGACTATAATGATTATTCCTTATGCGGCTTCGGTCGCGGCGGAAGTCATTCAGCTGGCGCCGCAGGATATACGTGAAGCGGCCTATGCGCTGGGCGCCACCCGTTATGAAGTGCTGCGCCGCGTAGTGCTGCCCGCGGCTTTTTCCGGGATTTTTGCCGGGGTGCTGCTGGCTTTTGGCCGGGCTTTTGGCGAAACTATGGCCGTGACCATGGTCATCGGCAATTCCAATAAGATTCCCGCCTCGCTTTTTGACACCGGCAACACTATGGCCAGCATTATTGCCAATGAACTGGCCGAAGCGACCAGTCCGCTCTATGTGGCCAGTCTGGTGGAGATAGGACTGCTGCTTTTTCTGGTGTCGGCCGCGCTCAATCTGGCCGGTAAATATATTATCCGCAGATTCAGCAGGGAGATTTAGCCATGTTATACAGACAGTTTAAAAATAAACTTTTTTTCTGGACGGTCTGTCTGTTTTCTTTTTTAGCCGTGCTGCCGCTGGTCTTAATTCTGGGCTATTTACTGTGGCAGGGCGTGTCCGCGCTCAACTGGCAGTTTTTTACGCGGCTGCCCCAGCCGCTGGGCGAGGCCGGCGGCGGCATAGCCAATGCTATTATAGGTACCGGGGTTTTACTCTCTATTGCTTTTGCGCTGGCTGTGCCCTGGGGGCTGCTGGCCGGGATTTATCTGGCCGAGAACCGCCGCACCGGACTGGCGGATTTTGCCCGCTGGTGCGTGGAGATACTGCAGGGCATGCCTTCGGTAGTGCTTGGCGTGGTGCTGTATGCCTGGCTGGTGCGGCCGTTCAGGAGCTTTTCCGCGCTGTCCGGCGGCGCGGCTCTGGGCCTGATGATGCTGCCGGTCATTGTGCGCACCACGGAAGAAACATTTAAGATGATCCCTCCCGCGCTCAAAGAAGCCGCGCTGGCTCTGGGCGTGCCGTATTACCGGACTATTTTACGCGTGCTCCTGCCGGCGGGCTTGAGCGGTATTATCAACGGCGTGCTGCTCAGCCTGGCCCGGGTGGTCGGCGAGACCGCGCCGCTTTTGTTCACGGCTTTTGGCAGTCCTTTTTTGAGCGTCAATTTGTTCCAGCCGATAGAGTCTATTCCCCATTTGATATTTTATTATGCGGCCAGCCCTTATGCGCAATGGCATCAACTGGCCTGGTGCGCTTCGCTGGTGCTGGTGCTGGGCGTGCTGGTTTTGAATCTGTCCGCGAAGCTCCTGTCCCGCAGATGGCGCGTGCGGTTCTGAAACGGCAGAAATAGCTAAGGAGAAAAGATTGGAAATACTGTCTATCAAAAATCTGGGCGTGAGTTTTCAGGGCAGACTGGCGGTACAGAATGTCTCTATGGACATCGCCGAAAAAAAAGTCACGGCGATGATGGGGCCGTCCGGCTGCGGCAAGACCACCGTCCTGCGAGCGGTCAATCGGAT
>JAISQA010000063.1 GCA_031274525.1 Candidatus Margulisiibacteriota bacterium | reverse complement strand
GAATTGCAGTCCCAAGCCAATAGCCGATCTGGCCTGCTCGAAAGTCAGCGGGCTCAGGCTGTAATGTGTACGGACATGGTTAATCGAAGCCATAATCCCGGCGGACGTGTCCACCAGCGTGCCATCGAAGTCGAAGAGAAAGAGGTTTTTGTGTGTTAAATCAGCAGTCATTTTTCGGTAGATGTTATACCAGAGCGCTGGTAATGGCAATGATAAGTGGTAAGGCTGCGCCAGCGGATGACAAATCGCGCGTAATTCCATTGCCAGCCCTTTGGCTGGCAAATCTTCCTCGGCCGTTAGGAATTGCGGCCTCGGTCGTTGCACACAAATTGATACCAGACGCATTGGCGTCTGGTGGAGCTGAACGGAATCGAACCGTCGACCTCTACAATGCCATTGTAGCGCTCTACCAATTGAGCTACAGCCCCAGAACCAAGGTCTTTTTACTATAAAAGAGCCGGAAATGCAACGTTGAGAGTGCTAAAGTTCAGGTATATTACCGCCAGGCACGGGTATTAATGGGGGCAAAAAAGTGGGACAATTTTGGGGAACTTACGATAAAGTAATAGTGAAAATGACGGGCTTGTAGCTGGTATTCGGAAACTAATAAATAAGGAGTAAGGTATGTTAAAATCTAAAAATATTTCAACGCTTTTGGGGGATTATAATTCAATGGGTTCGGAGAATACTGGCAGACTCAGGAAATTTGCGGAAATAATGCAGGCGGATCGGCGCCACCCGCTGGTTATTCAAGACGGGCTGACTAAATATGCGGCCATGTTAAATGGCGATACCGGTTATATTGCGGAGGATAGGGTGAGCCCTGTGGCCAGTCTGCCTTCCTATGCTGACCTGCCGCTTGTGGCAGATGAAGCCGAAGCAGCGCGGCTTTCCAGTCTGGTAGAAGTGGTCAATCTTAACGGCGGGCTGGGCACCAGCATGGGACTGAAGAATAAAGCAAAAACCCTTTTGCCTGTCAAAGAAGACACAGAGGGCAAGCCGCTTAGCTATCTTGATGTTATTGCCAGACAAATACGGCACAATCCTGCCGCCAGCCATGCTTTTATGAACAGCGACCATACGGAAGCGGATACTCTGGCGTATCTGCGGCAAAATCATGCGGATATCCAGGTGGAGTCTTTTCTGCAGAATAGATATCCCAAGATCGACCGGGAGACCCGTGCGCCGGTAAATCCAGCGGAATATAAAGGCGATGACGCTTCTAATCCGCCGGGGACGGGCGAGATATACACCGTGCTGGCCCTAAATGGTTTGCTCGATAAGTGGCTGGCCGCAGGCAGAAAATATATTTTTATATCCAACGGGGACAATCTAGCCGGTATATTAGATCCGCGGATCGTGAAATATCTGGCTGCAAACGATTTGCCGTTATTGATGGAAGCGGCGGAACGCACGCCCAACGACATGAAAGGCGGACATCTGGTCTGGACGGAAGCTGAACCGGGCGCGCGGCGTTTGACTTTGCGTGAGAGCGGACAGGTCGACCCGGCCGATGTCTGGTATGTCGAGCAGAAAGACGGTAAAGAGCTCAAGCATACTTACGGCGAGGATATTCAAAAACACAAATATTTCAACACCAATAATATCTGGATAAATGTACAGGTGCTGAAAGATCTGCTGAAAAAGTATGACAATCTGCTGCCCTTATCTTTAATTCTTAACAAAAAAGAAATTACGGATATTGCCGGAAATAAAGTTCCGGTTTATCAATTAGAGTCGGCGCTGGGCTCGGTCATCAGCCTGATTGCCGGAGCCGCTGCTCTGGTGGTGCCCAAAGATCGTTTTGCGCCGACCAAGAAAAATTCCGATCTGCTGCTAATCTCTTCGAATGTCTATGACCCTATTGGCCCGGACGGCGTTTTGCATCTGCACGAATCTTTGCGCAGCGGGCAGCTGCCGGAGATCAAGCTGGATGAGAAATATTTTACGAAATATCAGGATTATAAGGAGCGGGTAGAATTTGCGCCGGGCCTGTTAGCCTGCGCTAAATTGACCGTCAACGGCGATGTCTATTTCGGTCAGGGTGTAGTGCTGGTCGGCGAGGTGCTCATCGACAATACGGTCATTCTAAAAAATGGCGTGCTGGTGCCCAACGATAAGGCTCTGCCGGTGACTTTACGCAATATTACCATTACCGGACAGCCCGGCTATAAATACGTGCAGGATGAGAAAGGCAATATCGTGCAGGTAAAAATCTAAGCCCTGTCTGTGTTAAAATAATTCTATGAAACTCAAGGCTGTTATTCAGGTGTTGAACCGTATTGCCCCGCCGCAGTATGCCTGCAGCTGGGACAAACAGATCGGTTTGCAGCTGGGCGATAAGCACGCCGCGATAAAAAAGATACTGGTAACGCTGGATGTTACTTCTCAAATTGTAGATAAAGCGGTCAGGCAAAAAGCGGATCTGATCGTTGCGCATCACGCTTTGTTTTTCCGGCCGCTGGAGAATATCGATCTGCATCAGCCGCTGGGGCGGAATATCGCCAAATTGCTGAAAAATAATATCGCGGTGTTTGTCGCGCATACCAATCTGGACGCGGCGCCGGACGGTGTGAACTGGGCGCTGGCCAGACGATCCGGTCTGGAACCGGAGCAATGTGAAGCGCTGGAGCCGACTTATAGAGAACGGCTGTATAAATATGTGGTCTTTGTGCCGCGCGACAATGTGGAAGCGGTGCACGCTGCTATCGCCGCCGCTGGTGGCGGGCATATCGGCCGGTATACGGACTGTACTTTTCGGCAGGAAGGCACCGGCACTTTTCGGCCGCTGGCCGGAACGCAGCCGTATATCGGGAAACAGTATCAGCTGGAAAAAGTAAATGAAACACGAATTGAAACAATTATTGCGGAAGAAAAATTTGGTGATTTGCTCAACGCCGTGCGCGTTAAGCATCCTTATGAAGAGATCGCTTATGACCTGTATCCGTTGAAAAACAGCGGACGGACTTACGGCATCGGACTGGTCGGTAAGCCGGATAAAAATTCTCAATATGCCAGATATAAAAAAATTGCCGTCTGCTCCGGCTCCGGCGGCTCTCTGGTGCAGAAGGCTTATGATAAGGGTGCGGAATTATTTATCGTGGGCGAGGCCGGTTATCATGATCAGCTTTTGGCCGAGGAACTGGGCCTGGAATTAAAAATCTGCGGGCACCGCGAGACGGAAGAAATAATTGTGCCGGTCTTAAAACAAAAATTAAAAAACGAACTGCCGGAACTGGAAATACTGTAGCAGCGAAATTATTTGCTCTGTTAGTTTTTCGTAAAATCCAGAAAATTCCCCATTAGATTTTCATTGTAAACGCGGATATTGTCCGGCACGGACAGCACGGCGGGCGTGAAATTCCAGATGTATTTTATCTGCGACTGCAGCAGCAGCTCGGCGGATTTTTGGGCAGCCGCGCCCGGCACGGTCAATATGGCGATCTCGACTTTTTGTTTATTGACCAGATTTTCCCGCGTGGATATATGAAAAAGCTCGGAAATATGAAAAACTTTGCGGCCGTTGACCAGCGTGTCGATCTTGGCCGGGTCAGTGTCAAAAAGCGCAACTATGTCCAGACCGTAATCCTGAAAATCCGTGTGTCTGGCCAGAGCGCGGCCCAGATTGCCCGCGCCGATGATAAAGGCCGACTTTTTTTCTTTGAAGCCCAGCGCCTGTTCGATAGCCTTTTTTAATTCCGCGGCCTTGTAGCCGACATTGGTGCGCCCGCTGGTCTGGCACAGGGCAATGTCTTTGCGCACCTGCGAATCGTCGATTTGCAGCAGACCGGCGATTTGCTGGCTGGAAATATGCTCTACATTCTGGCGCGTACAGTCGCTCAGAATATAATGATATAAAGTCAGGCGTTTGACCGCCTTGCCCGGTATAGCCTTGACCATATGTTATTATTCTAGCAGAAACAGCGGCAAAAGTTATTGCGCTAATCCTTAACCAGGGCCTCTTAAAACTTCCCGTAGTAGGCGTCCAGATAGATCTGCCGGATATCCTCCATTAAAGGATAGACCGGATTGGCGCCGGTACACTGGTCATCAAAAGCATTTCTGACCAGAAAATCCAGTTTGGCCAGAAAATCTTTTTCCGGCACGCCCCAGGCTTGAATAGATTTAGGTATTTCCAGCGTTTCTTTGAGCTTAGCCACGGCCTGCACCAGCAGTTCGATCTGCTCATCGTCGTTTTTGCCGCCCAGATAGAGGTTGTGGGCGATCTGCGCGTAACGTTTTTTCGCTTCCGGCACTTTGTACTGCGGGAAAGCCGCCTGCTTTTTGGGGCAGTCTGTCGCGTTGAAACGGATGATCTGGCAGAAGAGCAGGGCATTGGCGATGCCGTGCGGGATATTAAAAGCCGCGCCGAGCTTATGCGCCATAGAATGGCACAGGCCCAGAAAAGAGTTGGCAAAAGCCATGCCGGCAATAGTTGCGGCGTAATGCATTTTTTCTCTGGCGCGCGGATCGTTGCTGCCTTCCTTATAAGAGCGCGGCAGATAACGGAAAATCTGTTTGATCGCTTCCAGCGCGTGCGCGTTGGTAAAATTGGTGGCCATGATCGAGACGTAAGCCTCGACCGCGTGCACCAGCGCGTCGATACCGCCGGCCGCGGTGAGCCCCGGCGGCATGCTGTCCACAAAATCCGGATCGACAATGGCCATAGACGGGGTCAGCGCATAATCCGCGATGGCGTATTTTACTTTTTCTTTGTCGTCGGTAATGATCGAGAACGGCGTGACTTCCGAGCCGGTGCCGGAAGTGGTCGGGATGCAGACCAGCTCGGCTTTTTTGCCCAGCGCCGGTATAGCGCAGATGCGTTTGCGTATGTCCATAAAACGCATCGAGATGTCCTCAAAGTTCGTGTCCGGCTGTTCGTACATCAGCCAGATGATCTTGGCCACATCCATCGGCGAACCGCCGCCCAGCGCGATGATCAGATCCGGCTCATATGGCCGGATAATATTCAGGGCGTTGTGGACAGTGCTGAGCGTGGGATCCGGCTGCACCTCAAAAAATATTTGATAATCCGTGCCGAGCTCTTCCAGCACATTGGTAATGCTGCGCACCGCGCCGGAATTAAAAAGATAACGGTCGGTGATAATGAACGCGCGTTTTTTGCCCGCGTACTCCCGCAGAGCCAGATCCGTGGCGCCGCGCTTGAAATAAATTTTTTGAGGGACTTTGTACCACAGCATATTTTCTTTCCTTTCCGCGACGGTTTTATAATTTAATAAATGGGTCACGCCGACATTGCCGCTTACCGAGTTGCCGCCCCAGGAGCCGCAGCCCAGTGTCAGCGACGGCTCCAGCCGGAAATTATAAAGATCACCGATGCCGCCGTGTGAAGAGGGTGAATTGACCAGCAGACGGCAGGTGGGCAGTTTGTTGGCAAAATAATCGATGCGCTCCTGCGTGCGCTCGTCGGTGTACAGCACCGCGGTGTGCCCCAGACCGCCCAGCTTGACCAGGGCCAGCGCGGTATCGACCGCTGCGGGGAAACTCCGGGCTTTGTACAGGCTCAGGATCGGCGAAAGTTTTTCGTAGGCAAAAGGATTGTCCTCAGCGTAAGAAGTTTCTTCGCTGACCAGTACTTTGACTTTATCCGGGATTTTTAGGCCGGCCAGAGCAGCTATTTTACTGGCTGGCTGGCCGACAATGGCGGCGTTGACCGCGCCTTTTTCATTGAGAATTATTTTGCCCAGTTTGTCCGCTTCCGTCCGGCTGAGTATATAAGCGCCGCGCAGGGTCAGCTCTTTTTTGACCGCCTTGTAAACGGCGTCCAGTGCCACTATCGACTGTTCGGAAGCGCAGATCATGCCGTTGTCAAAAGTCTTGGACAATAATATGGAAGACACGGCCATATCCACATCAGCCGTCTCGTCAATAATCGCCGGGGTGTTGCCGGGGCCCACGCCCAGAGCCGGTTTGCCGCTGGAATAGGCCGCCTTGACCATGCCCGGGCCGCCGGTGGCCAGAATAGCGTGTATTTCCGGGTGGGTCATCAGGGCATTGCTCAGCTCTACCGACGGCTCGTCGATCCAGGCGATGATATTATCCGGCGCTCCGGCTTTGACGGCGGCTTCCAGCACCAGTCTGGCCGCGGCTATCGTGCATTTACGGGCGCGCGGGTGCGGGGAAAAAATAATCGCGTTGCGGGTCTTGAGGGTCAGCAGGGCTTTGAATATAGCCGTGGAGGTGGGATTGGTCGTGGGGATTATGCCGGCGATCAGGCCCAGCGGCGCGGCGACTATTTTGGTGCCGTTGGTTTTGTCCGCGGCGACTATGCCGCAGGTTTTGGTATTTTTGTGCTTGTTGTAAATATATTCCGCGGCAAAATGGTTTTTTATAATCTTGTCTTCCAGCACACCCATCCCTGTTTCCGCGACGGCCATTTCCGCCAGATCAATGCGGGCTTTGTCCGCGGCGGTCGCGGCCGCTTTGAATATCGCGTTGACCTGCTCCTGAGAAAAAGCGGCGTAACTATTCTGCGCGGTCTTTACTTTAGCGATCAGGACATTCAGGTCTTCCAGCGTAGCGACCGCTCCGGCTGTCGGCGGGGCGCTGACCGGATTTTGTTTTATTTTAGCCATGATTACACTCCTTTATTTGTGATTTTATTCACTAATTAAAGCAAAGATCTTGGCGGATGTCAACCAGGCCAGGTGTCTAAATATACCAACTGGCATAAAATTTGCTTCTTTAGTTTTGACCGGACTGAGGAGGTAAAAAGTGCTATTTGACATACGTAATTTTTGCATATACAATAATTCTGGTCTGTATGAATGGGACGAAAATAAAAATATTAGCAACAATTATTTCTTTCCGCCGGGCAAATAAAAAAGAAAGGCGGTTGTTATTATGGCAATAGTTAGATATACGGCAGAAGAATTAAAAAAAATGCCCTCTAAAACTGATTGGGTCAGGGTAAAAAATATGCGTGACGCAGATATTGATTACTCCGACTGTCCGGATGTTACCGAGCTGCTCCGCAAAGGTCTGGTCCGTCCGGTCGGCCGTCCGCCCAAAGCAGTCTGCAAAAAAAACATCTCCCTGCGCATCGAGGCTGCAGACCTGCGCGCCCTGCGCCGGAGCGGCAAAGGCTGGCAGACGCGGGTCTGCCAGCTCATCAGCTATGGCTTGAAAAAAGGTATTTTGTAAAATACTGAATTATTCATACAAGATCACGCCTTCGTCATTTATCGTATGCGCAAAAGAAGTTGTGCGGGCGGCGTGGCTTCTCGCAGCGTAGCTGCGAGAATATTTTGCTTCGCACGCCATAGGATGTGTTCTGTCTCTTTTACCCGCAACGCTCTGGGTACGGCGGCTTATTGTTTGTCTGTCCGCTCTGCGTACCGGCTATATGTTTACTGCTAGACCGCGTACCTGCGGTAATCCGCTTTTGCTCCTATCCGTGTAACGGAACAACCATTCCGCCATAAGCTATCTTCCGCAGCACGGCGCACCTAACGGTGTGCTTGCGACTGCGAGCGACCACAAGTCGCCGCAGAAGTGTCGCCAGCTAATCAAGCTGGCGGCTGGGCCTCACTTAACTTCGCTTCGCTTGTTAAGTTCGTCGTGCGGGCGTGCTTCTCCAAAATATTCGCTCCGCCTGTAAATGTCCCATCGCTCCCACGCTCATTGAACAAAATTGCAATGACTGCCCGGAATTCCCGTACCGGATAGCCATATAAAAAACCAAACCCCCGCTTTAAGCGGGGGCTGTTTTTTTTCTGAAAACCGGTATCTTGCTTTAACCTTTGCATGTCGCCCGCCCCTTACGGAGCGGGCTTGTAGGTCTCGATTAACTTCGCGCTGCGCGCTTGTTAATCTCGACTAGAACAGATACGTATAGAACAAGGCCGTGCTTGTCGAGTCGGATACTGTCCCATCGGCCCAATTCACAGCTCTGTCATTAACTATGCCGATACCGACAGAGCCAATGCTGGCGAAGCTCGGTGTCCAGATAGCGTTCAGACCAAATTGTGTCGTGTCTGTGCCTTTCTTGGCTCTGTCGCCGTCAATGTCCTCGCCGTCAACTTTGGCAAGCTCTGCGCCAGCGGTGAAGTTGGCAAAACCCTGGAACTGAAATTCGCTCCACAGATAATCCGCGGCCAGACCAAGGCTGTTATAACCCAGGGATTCCACGGTTAAGTCTTCATACCGCTGGTTATTGAACTTAGCGCCCCAGTTGCGGGTATACGTCGCACCGAGCTCCAGCGCGTCATTGATCTTGTAGACGTAACCGATAGCGGTTTCGGCCGGACTATACTCCGTGTCGTAGCCAAGGTCTTCCAGATCTTTTTGATCGAAGCTTCCCAGAGCGTCCTTATAGGCTTTATTGGCTTCTTGATCTAAAGTCTTAACATTTTTCCTTGTGCCGAGAGTCTGCCCGAACAGCACTTTGGAGCTGGCGTCAATATCCTTGACCAGACCCAGAGCCACAGTCAGATAAGGATCAGAAGCGGTCTTAGATATTAATTCCTGTGTCTTGCCGTTGATAGGTTTTGTCTGCGATACAGTCTTTTTGCCGTCCACATTCACTCCCAGCTGCACGCCGCCGGTGAAACCGCCGAACTCGGCAAAATCTCTGGCCAGAGCGAACGAAATGCCGTAGCCGGTGTCTTCTTCTGTGCTTAGTCCAGTACTAGTTTTGGTATTTTTGTCAGAACCTGTATAGCTGGTTGTTTTTGTGCCGCCCAGAGCGCCGCTGGCATTACTGTAGCTCACGCTGTACCAGTAGTCCTGAAAAGAATCCGTGTAGCTGGCCCAGAAGCCGCTCAGCGAAGTCTCAAGGTCTTTTACAGTGACAGAATCATCGTCTTTCAAAACCTTGTCATCGCTTTTGGTCTTGCCCAGCAGATTAAAGCCGGCATCCACTCTCTTCTCGGATTTCCAGATCGCCGGAAAAGCCGGGTTGGTGCCCAGACCCAGGCCGGACACGCCGTCCAGCACTGTAGCCGAGCCGACAGCCGCCAGTATCGCTGTAGTTATAACTAATTTCTTGACATCCATTACGTTTACCTCCATTTTTTTGAATAAAATACCTGCATATCCGCTTTTAATGTCGGAGACCACCTCCTAGTGCCCTTGAACTCTAACTCTTAACCGCATTGTAACACAAACTGTCGTTTTGACAACAACAATTCTTAGTTAATAATTAGCGGGAAAACCAATATGCGGTGTTAAAGTGAGAGGCGGCGGCGTACTGCATCACCCAAAAGTTTTACGGGTCTCGCTGGTGGAGATTGGTAAAAACCATTCCAGCGGGCGCAGGCGCAATTGCGCGGTGTAAAAATTCAGGATGGGTTCCAGCAGGGTTTTTTCGTCGGGGAATTGTTCCGGCTGGATAATTTCGCCGCAGATATAACCGTGCCGGCCTTTTTCCGAATAATTAAACACGGGCAGGATCAGCGGCCGGGCGCGCAGGGCGAGGGTCGCCCAGCCGGTGGCCACCGGCACTTCGCGGCCCAGCACCGGCAGGATGATATTTTTGTCGCTGTCCGTCGCGCCGGTATCGACGGCGATCATTACTATTTTGTTGGCGGCGAAAGCCTGCAGGCAGGCGCGGTACATGTTCTGCGTGTTGATGTCGATTATTTCCAGTCCGGATTTGACGCGGTTTTTGTCAATATAGGCGATCAATTTGTCGTTCCGGGGATTATTGACCACCGCGGCCACCCGGTAGCCGAATCTCCCCAGCGCGCAGCCGAACAGTTCCCAGTTGCCGGCGTGCATCACGAGCAGGATCAGACCGCGCCCGCGGCTCAGGGCCTGATTGAGCGGGGCCAGCCCGGCGTCGGGGATAATCCTGCGCAGCAAACTGTCCGGCAGGTGTTTTATGGTCAATACTTCCAGCACATAAGTGAGTATCTTCCTTATATAGGTCTGCGTCTGTTTGAGGGAAACGTTGGCGGAATAAACCAGCGAGAGGTTTTTTTGCACTTCTTTGTGCAGGCACAGGGCGGAAAAGACCCCGGAAAGGATCAGCACATAAAATCTTATGCAAAAATGGATAAAAGTCAGGGATTTGGTCCAGAGTCCCAGCACCAGACTAAGCAGTGTATCCAGCAAATTCCACTCCCAATTGGCAATATTGTGCAATTTTAGCCACTTTTGGCCGGAATAACCAGCTTTATCTGGCATAAAAAATGTATTTTTGGGAATACAGCAAAGGGGGACAGGGACATGCAGACAGACATACTGGAACAATTAATCAACGACGCGTTAAAAAACAGGCTCAGCAAAAAAACGAGCTTCAAATATGAGCTAAAAATCGGCGATTTTCCGATACTTATTACTTTCAGTGTCAATTAGCGTGCTCAGACATTTTACCTATCATTTTCTTTTAGAGGGGAAAAAAGAGAATATTGAGGCGGAGCGAATATTTTGCTGAGCGGCACAGGCGTCCGCCGTCCAGTTACTTTTTTCGGTGCCGATAAGGATTATTCATTTATACCAAGCAAAATCGGCCTTGCCGCAGGCACACGTCAACAGCAGGACAAATATTTTACTGTAGTGCGCTCTGCGCAACGAACTTAACCCTGCCAGCTCAGTTAGCTGGCAGGACTTCCTCGGCGGCTTGAGGCCGCTCTCGGTCGCAAGCCAGTAGAGCGAAGTTAAGTGAGGCCCAGCCGCCAGCTTGATTAGCTGGCGACACTTCT
>JAISQA010000062.1 GCA_031274525.1 Candidatus Margulisiibacteriota bacterium | reverse complement strand
GTAATTGACAATATCCTGCAAGTCCAGAAATATTTCGCGGATGATGTTCAGCCGGGGGCGCGCTATTTTGGCAAAAAACTGCCGGTCCAGCGGTTTGTGTTCCTGCAGCAGCTGGCGGTGCAGGCTGTCCAGCAGGATAAATTTCTGCGCCGGACTGAGGCTGCTGGTGTCGCGCAGCTTGCTGTCGGCCAGCAGGTAGAGCAGATCACGCCAGACTTCCTGTTTGATCCGGTCTCTGGCCCTGTAATCCAGCAGCCATTCCGCTTCCGGCGGCAGAGTTTCTCCGCCCAGACAGTTGAGGATGTCGGTGCGGAGTTTCTGGAGAATATCCGGGGCAATATCCATCAATAGTACCCGATCGCCTGCGGCAGAGCCTGCAGCGCTGCGGCGGGCTTGCCGAAGCTGTCATAGCCTTCCCGCACCGGGTCCAGAGTATTGTGCTGTTCGAATTCCAGACGGTATTCCTGCCAGGTCTGGCTGCCCTGATCGAGCAGCTTTTGAATAATCGGCTCGGCGTAATACACCAGCGGGTGGCCGAAATTGAGCAGGGCGGAGTCCTCAAAAGCTTTGAGCAGCGCGGGTGAGGCAAAAATATTACCCAGCAAAGGGATCAATAAAAACAGCGTGTAGATAATGCCCTTGAGCAGACCGCACAGCGAGCCGCCGAGCTGGTCAATAGGTTTGAAACCGGAGTCTTTGAGCAGGGCCTGAATGTGCCGGCCGATCTCATTGACCAGAAAATAAATGATGATAAAAAGCAGGATCAGCGCCGCGGCATAAGCCGCCGTGCCGGAGAGGCGCAGCCAGAGCAGCAATTCGGCGATAGCCGGCGTGCCTTTGAGGCAGAGCAAAAGCGCGATGAACAGACCCAGCATGCCAAACAGCGTGCGGATCAGACCGCGGCGCAGGCCGTACAGGGTATTGATAACCAGAATTATTGCGATTATTCCGTCCAGCCAGTTGAAGGTCATATTTTTAAGCCTTGAGCGCTTCTTTGTAATCCGCCACCGCTTGCGCGACCTGCGGATCGGTGAGCGCGACGATCTGCGCGGCCAGCAGCCCGGCGTTTTGCGCGCCGTTAATTGCGACTGTGGCCACCGGCACGCCGCTGGGCATCTGGACTATGGAAAGCAGGGAATCGAGGCCGCCTAAGTCCGAAGTTTTGATCGGCACGCCGATGACCGGCAGCGTGGTCTGTCCGGCGATGACGCCCGGCAGATGCGCGGCCTTACCGGCGCCGGCAATGATGCATTTGTATTTCCGGGCGGCGTTTCTGGCAAAGGCGCTGACTTTTTCGGGCTGGCGGTGCGCGCTGGCTATCTCGACATCGTAGGCTACGCCCAGTTTATCCAGAATAGCGCCGGCGGCCTGCATTACCTCCATATCGGATTTACTGCCCATAATTATGCCGATCATTAAATGCCTCCTGACCGCTCTAAAAATTTGACTGTTTTGACAGTCTGCAATTTTGCTCCCCTGTTTGCCGGGGAGATGCCGCGCTACTCCGCGGCAGAGGGCTATGCTTTATTGTACCAAACAATGATGTTAAAATCCCGTAGATTTATGTTGATCAGAGCTAAAAAACTCGGAGAATTTCTGCCGCAGACCGTAAAAGACCTGGCCGTTGTGCTGGCGGAGAAAGACTTTGTCTGTTTCGTGGTCGGCGGCGCGATCCGCGACATACTGCGCGGTAAGTCTGCCAGGGACATCGATCTGGCGACGGACGCTCTGCCGGAACAGATCGAGGAAATATTTCCGGATTCTATTCCGACCGGCAAGGCTTACGGCACAATCACGGTGCGCTTTAGTAACACACATTTTCAGGTCACGACTTTTCGCCGGGAGACCGGCTATTCCGACAGCCGCCACCCTGACGCGGTCGAATACAGCAAAGATGTGCGCGAGGATGTGGCCCGCCGCGATTTTACGATCAACGCGCTGGCCTACAGTCCGGTGACGAATGAACTTATCGATGAATTTAACGGGCTGGAAGATCTGCAGAATAAAATTATTCGCACGGTGCGCGAGCCGGCTAAGCGTTTTGCCGAGGACGGCCTGCGGGTGCTGCGCGCTCTGCGGTTTATGGCGGTGACGGGTTTTACTCTGGAAGCGGAGACGGCCGCAGAAGTGGCCGCGCGCCTGCCGGGTTATCTGACGCTGGCCGCCAAAGAAAGAGTTTTTGAGGAGCTGAATAAGATCATTCACAGCGAGGCTCCGGACAGCGGTGCGGCTTTGCTGGGCTGGCCGACCTTGAATGCGCTGGACAGACAGGTGCGCTGGGCCGCGGTGGTCAGGGAGCATCCGGAGGTCATGGCTATTATTCTCGAAAAAAAACTGCGCCGCTGGATCGAGCGCCTGCTGCGTTATGAGCTGGATGTGGACAAAGCCTCTATGGAAATCGCCGATTTGCAAATCGACGGTATTGATATTATGGAGCTGGGGCCGCGCGGCGCGGAAGTCGGGCATATTCTGGAGACCCTGCTGGAAGCGGTCATCGAGAAACGCAGCCTCAACAAAAAATCTGTTCTGCGGGAGCTGGCCAAAGATATAATGGCTGGTTTTTCCGCGCAGGATATTCTGCAGAGAGAAAAAGACAAAAAAGCGCTGGCTAAAGGGCCCTTATTTTGAGTTAAATCTGCTAAAAAAATCCGCGATAGTCAGGTCTAAGCCCGCGATAATTTTTAAGACAGTGTTCAGGCGGGGTTCTCTGGCTCCTTTTTCGGTCTGCATCAGCACGGACTCCCGGATACCGGAGCAAAGGGCCAGTCTGTATCTGGTCATTTTTTGCTGCATTCTCAATTTCGTAATGTGACGGCCAATATCTTTTGCGTCAAATTTCAAGCCAAATTCAGTTTTTATATTACTATCCTTGTTAGTTGACATGCCTAAAATGATAGACTACAATCTGAGAAATATACTTTTCAATTGAAAAGTATATTTCTAGCAATTAAAAACAGGAGGATAAAATATGACAATAGCAGCCGGACAGCCGATCAAAGCCAGTGAAGTAAACGCCGAATTTGAGGCGCGGGAAAGACACAGCAATAAAGTAACTGTACTGTCCGCTGCAGCTACGGATACCCAGTATCCCTCGGCCAGAGCGGTGTATACTGATCTTGTTGCTTGGTAATTGTTGCGTTATATTCAATTTATTTGATTTCTACTATAATCTATTATCTGCGGGTGTAACTCAGTTGGTAGAGTGCTAGCCTTCCAAGCTAGTTGTCGCCGGTTCGAACCCGGTCGCCCGCTCCATTATACTTGTTGCACGGTATTGCCCGCAAAGGTTCTTTTTACACGGATAATTTCTGACTGCAATATTCCAGCCATGTTAGTAGCTCCTGCTGGGTGATAGTGTCAGTGTTTGGGGTTAAAAAAAACTGCTTTCCGGCAAATCTTTCAGCAAAGGCAGTTTCCGGTCTTTTTCCGAAATAACAGGCTCGCGGATCTGCCAGTCGATTTTTAAGTCCGGGTCATTCCAGAGAATGCCGGCCTCGGCCTGCGGCGCGTAATAAGCGTCGCATTTATACTGGAATTCCGCAGTTTCCGAAAGCACGGCAAAACCGTGGGCAAAACCTTTGGGTATATAGAACTGCCGTTTATTCTCTGCGGAGAGCAGGAGGCCCAGCCATTTTTTAAAAGTCGGCGAATTTTGCCGCAGATCGACCGCCACATCATAAACGTCGCCGCGGGTGCAGCGCACCAATTTGGTCTGGGCAAATCCGGGATTTTGAAAATGCAGACCGCGCAGGGCGCCCCGGACAGAACAGGAGTGATTGTCCTGCACGAACACGGCGTTCAAACCGGCCGCGGACAGGTCTTTTTGATTGTAACTCTCCAGAAAAAAACCGCGGCTGTCCGGGAATACTTTAGGTTCGAGAATGTACAAGCCCGGAAATTCCGTCTGGATGATGTTCATTGGCTGTCTCCGCAAAAAGCCGCGGCGCCGGTTTTCTCGCGCACGAGCTGCAGCGTTTTGCAAATTTCCGCGCGGGCTTTTTCCGTGCCTTTTTGTAAAACACGCTGGACTTCGGCCGGGTCTTTGGCCAGCTCGGCGCGCCGTTCGCGGTACGGCCGGAAATATTCCCGGAGCAGGGCAAAGGTCTCTTTTTTGGCGTCGCCGTAACCGAAACCGCCGGCGCGGTATTTACGCTCCATTTCGGCTTTTTGTTCCGGCGCGGCGAAGAGCGCGTAGATTTTAAAAACATTGCATTTGTCCGGGTCTTTGGGCTGTTCCAGCGGCGTGGAGTCCGTGACTATGCCCATCACCTGTTTGCGGATAGTTTTTTCCTCGCCGAAAATGTCGATAGTGTTGCCGTAAGATTTGGACATTTTCTGGCCGTCCGTGCCGGGCACTATAGCGACCGCGTCTTTGATCAGCGCGTCCGGCACTTGGAAAGTCTCGCCGAATTCGTTGTTGAATTTTATGGCAATGTCGCGCGTTACTTCCAGATGCTGTTTTTGATCTTTGCCGACCGGTACGATGTCGGACTGCACGGCAAGTATATCTGCGGCCATTAAGAGCGGATAATTCAGCAGACCGGCGTTGGCGGGCAGGCCTTTGGCCAGCTTGTCCTTGTAGGAGTGGCAGCGCTCCAGCAGGCCGACCGGCGTGACATTGCTGAGATACCAGGTCAGCTCATTGATCTCCGGGACGGTGGACTGCACCCAGAAAACGGATTTGGCGGGATCGATGCCCAGCGCCAAAAAATCCAGCGCGGCTTTGAGCGTGTTCGCGCGCAGTTCCGCGCCGCGGTTGAGCGAGGTCATGGCGTGCAGATCGGCGATAAAACAAAAAAGCTCATGCTCGGCCTGCAGCTCGATCATCTGCCGCATCATGCCCAGATAATTACCGATATGCAGGGTGCCGGAAGGCTGTATGCCAGATAGAACGCGCATAAGTAGATTATATTTTAGGAGCGGCTTTTGCGCAAATTGCTTGCCGTCCGCCTCTGCTTTCTGAATTTTTTGATATCACAATTTGTGATATCAAACTATGAATTTATTCCTCTGTCCGTTCAACCTTCGGCTTTTCTAGATTTAGTTTTGCCTGATAATCAGAATAGCGGTCAAATATGGTGTCTCTTTTTTGGCTATAGATAGTATTGATACCCAGTCCAATCCCCAAAAGAAGTGTTGCCCCTAGTAAGCTACCTGTTGCGAGACCATTATAGAGCGCTGTGGATGGTATAACGGATGGTATAAAAAACTTAATGAGCTTAATTATCTGGCGTATGATCACAAAAGTATAGCCAGCGATAGAGAAAGTATCACTTAAATTTAAAGGTATCTTGTAAGTATCATAAAAAATAGCATCAAGTCCTTCTGGCAATAGTCTATTAAAATTATAAAATTTTATGTTACGGCCAAACCTATCTTGAATTCCATAAACGTCTTTAGCCTCTTTTGGCACAAAAATACTATCGCCTATCTTAACTGGTTTAAATATAATCTGATTTTGTATAAAAATACTATCACCTTCATTAAATGACCTATCTATGTAAATACCTTGATCTTCTAAGGTGGGAAAAGGCACGCTTGATGCTGTTGCTTGCAATTCGGTAAAGGCTTCATTAAGTTCAATAAGTTTTCTATTCATAAAATACTCCCTTTAACTACATTAATATATCGATACTTTTATCACATCGTCCCGCTTATTTTTTCTGGCGCAGCAAATATTTGAAATTCTGTGAAAGTAGTTTGGGTAGGACTGCTATTCTTAAAGAGTTTTGCAGAGGTTTTATGTTACAATTTCTCTATGAACTGGCTCTCTTTTCTGCACGAACTCACCGAAGCGACGGACAAAATTGCCCTGCGTTATTTTTGTCAGGTGGATCTGCAGGTAGAGTACAAAAAAGATAACAGTCCGGTCACGAAAGCGGATAGAGAGATAGAAGAATATATCCGCGTTGAGGCTAAAAAATATGAGCCGGCTTTAGGGTTTTGCGGCGAAGAATTTGGGCAGGAAGCGGCGGAACTGCGTTTGATAATCGACCCGATAGACGGGACGCGCAGTTTTATCCGGGGCGTGCCGGTTTTTGCGACGCTGCTGGGGCTGGAAGAAAACGGGCGCTTAATCGCCGGGCTGGTGTCTGCCCCGGCTCTCGGTATGCGCTGGCACGCCGGTTTGGGTCAGGGCGCTTTTCTGCGGGACAAAAATACCGGCAGAGAGATACAAATGCATGTCTCCAGAATATCCGATTTAGCCAGAGCGCAGCTCTATCACAGCAGTCTGGCCGGCAATGAGATAGACCCGCTCTCTGCGGCCAAAATATTGAATGTCATTAAAAAGACCGAACGCCAGCGCGGCTACGGGGATTTTTATCAGCATATGCTGGTGGCGCAGGGCAGCGGCGAGATCGCCCTCGATCCGGAATTAAAAGCCTGGGATCTGGCCGGGCCGAAGATTATTGTCGAGGAAGCGGGTGGCAAAGTGACCGCTTTTGACGGCGAGGCCAATAATTTATTTGCCGGCACGGCGGTTTCTACTAATGGCTTATTGCACGCGGAAGTTTTGAAATTGCTGGCGTAGAAGTTGTGCTTGAAATTATCAGCAGGTCAAAACCCGGACGCGCAAATACTGAAATAAAACGAACCCCCGAAAATAGGCGAAAAATTGGTATTGCGCTAGACGGAGAAGAGAGTTATAAATGCTTGACAAAATTTGCTTATAAGCGATAATGCTAAATATGGAAGTCAAAACCACAAGCATATTTGATGAATGGCTTGTTAGGTTGAAAGACAGACAGAGCGCAGGTTTTATACTGAAACATATAGACCGTATGAAGCTGGGTAATTTGGGAATTGTTAGAAATGTCGGCGGAAATATTTTTGAAAAGAAAATACATCATGGGGCTGGCTATAGATTGTATTTTATAAATAAAAACAGCCAGCTGATCATAGTGTTGTGCGGCGGGGACAAATCTACACAGCAAAAAGATATAGACAAAGCCAAAAAAATAGCAATGGAGATGTAAAAATGGCAAAAATTAAAATATCCAACTGGGACACAGCAAAACACTTGAAGTCTGAAAAAGATATTAAATATTATCTTGAAGCTGTATTTAGCGACGGCACGGCAGAGGAGATAGCCTATGCGCTGGGAAATATTGCCAGAGCGAGGCATGCTATGGGTAAGATCGCCAAAAGCGCGAATGTAAATATTTCCAGTTTATACAGGTCGCTTTCCAGAGAGGGTACGCCTTATTTTCGGACGATCAACCATGCGGTTAATTCTTTGGGCTATCAGCTTACGGTAATTCCGCAAAAAAAGATTGCTTAGTTAGCATACCGCACAGACATAATTTAGTGGCACGGAGAACAACTTGTTTGCCGGTACGGCAGTTTCTACCAATGGCTTATTACACGCGGAAGTTTTGAAATTGCTGGCGTAGAAGTTGTGCTTGAAATTATCAGCAGCCCGAAACCTGCGCTAAAAACCCCGGCAATTTTTGCGCCAGCTCCTGCCCGGCCTGCCGCCCGGCCTGATAGAGTGTATCCAGTTTTTGCCAGTTGCGTTCCAGTCGGCCGACCTTGATCTCCGGCGGCGGATAGACGATCAAGCTCTGGCCTGCCGCTTCCAGTTCTTCCAGCACGGCGAGTTCTCGATTGTACATGGCCGCGCGGTTGTACATGGCTTCGGCGAGCGCCGGGTAACTTTTCAGGACTCTTTTAAACAAAGCGACATTCCCGACCGGCTTTTTTAGATAGCCTTTGGGTCTGGTCAGCACGACCACGCTTTTGGCGTGGCCTTCCCGCCGCGCGTGCTCGATAGGGATAGAGTCCGCAATGCCGCCGTCCAGCAAGAGCTGCCCGTTCAGCGGCACGGGCTTGCTGACGAAAGGCATGCTGGCCGAAGCGCGGATAGCCGGGGTCATCTCTTTTTTGTTATTCAAATAAATGGCCTGTCCGGTCGCGCAGTCTGTGGCCACTGCCGTGAAACGAACCGGACTTTCTTCAAATGTCCGGTAATCGAAAGGGATCAGCTTCTGCGGGATTTCCTCGTAAACAAAACTGGCAGAAAATAAATTACCCTCGCGCAAAATATTACGGATGCTGAAGTAGCGGTGATCGCGCCCGAATCTCTGGAGGATCTCCCGGTTGCGCCCTCTCTGCCGGGTGACGTAAGACACGGCCATGCAGGCTCCGGCGGAGACCCCGATGATGTATTCAAACAGCAGGTCTTTTTCATCCAGCGCGTCCAGCACACCGGCGGTGAACATGCCGCGTAAAGCGCCGCCTTCCAGAACTAAATTAGCGTTAATTAAAGGTTGCATAGTAAAACATATTATATAAAATAAGCCGGGCTTTTACAAATTAAACCGGCGGGATTTGCGGGAATACCAGTCCAATACAGTGGCGGTCGGGCTGGCGCTCTTAATTCCGGTATTTTTTAAAATTATTTTTTACTTTTGCTTAAATTAATGTACCCGTTTTTGGTCACAATTAACATGTCTTCTATTCTTACGCCGCCCAGTCCCTTGATGTACACGCCCGGCTCGATAGTGATGACCTGCCCGGCCTTTAAAGTTTCTTTAGATTTGTAAGAAATATGCGGCCGCTGGTGGATTTTTAAGCCCACGCCGTGGCCGGTGGTGTGCGTGAAGTATTTGGCCAGCCGGTGTTTTTTGAACAGGTCGCGGCCTTTCTGATCTATAGCGGCGGCGGAAGCTCCGGCTTTGACCATGCGGATCTGTTTTTGCTGTACGGCCAGCACTATCCGGTAAATACGCGCCAGTCTGCCGCCGGGTTTGCCCAGAAAAAAAGTCCGCGTCAGATCAGCGCAGTAGCCGCGGCAGCGCGCGCCCATGTCAATATAGACAATATCATTTTTCTGGATTTTCTTGCGGGAAGTCGGGCCGTGAAAAAGCGCGGTGCGTTTGCCGGAGCAGACCAGCGGCGTGAAAGCCAGACGGGTGTCGCCGCCGTGCCGGACGATCAAGCGGCGTATTTTGTCCGCAACCTGTTTCTCGGTCAGGCCGGGGCGTATCCAGGCGCGGATTTCCGCGAAGACCGTGTCTGTTATTTGCTGCGCCTGCCGGACAGCCTCCAGCCGTTTCATAAGCTCAGAATGTGTTCCAGCGCCAGACGGTAGGAATCTTTGCCGAAACCGGCGATCTGTCCGAGGCAGACCGGCGCGATGACGCAGGTCTGGCGGAATTTTTCTCTGGCGTGAATATTGGAAAGATGCACCTCGATCACCCTGGCCCTGACCCCGCTGATCGCGTCACGGATGGCGATGCTGTAATGCGTGTAAGCGCCGGGATTGAGAATGATATAGTCAAATTTCTTGCGGGCTTTTTGGATCTCATTCACTATCTCGCCCTCAATATTGGACTGGTAAAACTCAATAGCCGCTTTGTGTTTTTGGGCGAGGGCCGCCAGCTCGGTGTTAATGGCCGCCAGCGTGATTTTACCGTAAATCTTTTTCTCCCGCGCGCCCAGCAGATTAAGATTGGGCCCGTGAATGACCAGTACTTTCATTAGTTGTTTCCTTCTTTAAATAATATTTTAAATAATACTCAGGGCTTTAACGATCTCCGCATATTCTACCGGACAGACGACCGGTTTGCCTATGTCTTTCAACAGGATCATGCGCAGGCGGCTGTCCGTGACTTTTTTGTCGCTCTGCATTATCCGGTAGATTTTGTCCGGGTTGAGCCGCCGGCCGGAATGTACCGGCAGCTGTAATTTAAGATACAGGCTTTGCAGTCTGGCCAGCGTCTGGTACTTCAAATAGCCGCGCAGTATGGAAATATACACGGCGCCCAGCGCGCCGAGGGCGACGGCCTCGCCGTGGCTGATCCTGTAATGCGAATAGGTTTCCAGCGCATGGCCGATCGTGTGGCCGAAGTTAAGAATAGCCCGCAGGTTTTGCTCGGTCTCATCCGCACTGACAATTTTAGCCTTGATCTGGCAGCAGCGGGCGATTAGGGCCGCCGGAATGGTCTGATTATATTTGCCCAGAGTCTGGAGAATGTGCGGATCGTCGATCAGGCCGTATTTGACTATCTCGCCCAGACCCGAAAGCATTTCCCGCTGGCGCAGAGTCTGCAGGGTCTGCGTGTCCGCAAGGACCAGTCTGGGCTGATAAAAAGAGCCGATGAGATTTTTGCCCAGCGGATCATTGACCGCCGTTTTGCCGCCGACGCTGGAGTCTACCTGCGCCAGCAGCGTGGTCGGGATCTGCACCAGATTTATCCCGCGCAGATACACCGCCGCCGCAAATCCCGCCAGATCGCCGACCACTCCGCCGCCCAGCGCGATGATGGTGTCCAGCCGTTCAAATTTATTTTTAATTAAGAATCTTAAAACCCGCCGCGCGGTCTGCCAGGATTTGTGCCGCTCGCCGTCGCCGATGAGGCAGGTGTATACCTGATAATGTTTTTCCAGATTGGCGCGGACTCTGGCGCCGTACAGCCGGTAAACTTTGCTATTGCTGACGATAAGCGCCCGCCCGTGCAGCTCCGCGCCGCTCAGCAGCTGGCAGGCCTGGTCTAAAATACCCGCGCCGATATGGATCTGGTACGACCGTTGTTTATCCAGCTGGACTTTGACGGCCGGCATCAGCGCACCTCTATTTTCAGCAATTGCCGGATTTGTTCCGCGGATTTTTCGGGCTGGCCGGTAAAAGTATTGATGATACATTCCGCCGCGGCCAGATAAAGCGGCTGGCGGACTGCCAGCATTTTATGGATCTCCGCCAGCCTGTCCTCCTTGTGGAGCAGCGGTCTGGTCTGATCCGTGCCGAGACGTTTGAGTATTTCCGGCGGATCGGCCTGCAAATAAATGACGGAGCCGAGATTTTGTAACAGGGAGCGGTTTTCCGCGGAAAGTACAATGCCGCCGCCGGTCGCGATAACCGAATTATCCGCTCCGCACAGCTGTTTCAACAGCTCGGTTTCCTGCTGGCGGAAAAACGCCTCGCCCTTGCGGTCAAAAATATTGGCCACGGTCATGCCGTTTTTTTGTTCGATAAGCTGGTCGGTGTCGATGAAGCGGTAATCCAGTTGTTTGGCCAACAGGCGCCCGGTGGCTGTTTTACCGGAGCCCATGAAACCGATGAGCACAATATTCATAAGGTAATTTTAGCATATTGAGTGGCGTGGCAATAGGGCGGGCCGTCAGGCCCGCCCTTTAGGCGGCCTAGCGCTGTTTAAAAACTTTCAAGCCTTCATATATGGCGTTGGCGCCCAGCTCTTCCTCAATACGCAGGAGCTGATTGTATTTGGCGATGCGGTCGGTGCGGGACGCGGAGCCGGTCTTGATCTGCCCGGCGTTGAGCCCCACGGCAATATCCGCGATAGTCGCATCCTCTGATTCGCCGGAGCGGTGCGAGATGATCGCCGTGTATCCGGCCTTCTGCGCCATTTGCACCGCGGCAAAAGTTTCACTCAGCGTGCCGATTTGATTGACTTTGATCAGAATAGAATTGGCAATGCCTTTTTTGATGCCCTCGGCCAGAATCCGGACATTAGTGACGAACAGATCGTCGCCGACCAGCTGCACCCGTCCGCCCAGTCTGGTAGTCAGGAGTTTCCAGCCTTCCCAGTCGCCCTCGGCCATGCCGTCTTCAATGGAAACGATCGGATACACATCGACCAGACGGCTCAAATACAGCGCAAATTGTTCGGAAGTCAGCTCTTTGTTTTCGCTTTCCAGCAGGTATTTCTTTTTTCTGGCGTCATAAAACTCGCTGGAAGCGATGTCCAGCGCGATGAACACATCCCGGCCCGGCTTGTAACCGGCGGCTTGAATAGCCTCAATAATAACGCGGATCGCCTCTTCGTTGGACTTGAGATTGGGGGCAAAGCCGCCTTCGTCGCCGACCGCGGTGTTCAGGCCTTTGTCTTTTAATACTTTTTTGAGCTGGTGGAATATCTCGGCGCCGATGCGCAGCGCTTCCGCAAAACTGGGCGCGCCGGTCGGCACGATCATAAACTCCTGAATATCCACATTATTGTCCGCATGCGCTCCGCCGTTGATAATATTCATCATCGGCACCGGCAGTTCATTGGTGTAAGTGCCGCCCAGATAACGGTACAGCGGGATTTCCAGCGCGGCGGCTGCGGCTTTGGCCGTGGCTATAGACACGCCGAGTATGGCGTTGGCGCCCAGTTTTTTCTTGAAAGGCGTGCCGTCCAGCGCGAGCATTGTCCGATCCACGGTCAGCTGATCCAGCGCGTCCAGCCCGACCACTTTTTTGGCGATCAGCGTGTTGACATTCTGCACGGCTTTGAGCACGCCCTTGCCCAGATAACGGTTTTTTACGCCGTCCCGCAGTTCCAGAGCCTCGCGCGAACCGGTGGACGCGCCGGAGGGCACGATCGCCCGCCCTCTGGCGCCGTTAGCCAGCAGGACATCCACTTCTACCGTCGGATTGCCGCGGGAATCCAGCACCTCGCGGCCTTTTATTTCTACTATAGTTGTCGCGTTACACATGATTGTTCCCCTTTATTTATGGATTTGTTTCAAAACAGGCAGGAGTATAGCATAGATGCGGACGGTTGTCTTAAATTTTCCAGTCCCGCTAAAGCCCGGATTATTATTTTTTTAGTGAAGCTGTTTTCTGATGAGCGCGATAAATTCCGCCCGGGTCGCGCTTTCGCGGCGGAAAGAGCCGAGCATGCAGGAAGTGGTCATCACGGAGTTTTGTTTTTCCACGCCGCGCATCATCGTGCACAGATGCTGGGCCTCAATGACCACGCCCACGCCGCTGGCGCCGGTGTACTGGAGTATGGCGTTGGCGATCTGCTTGGTCAGGCGTTCCTGCACCTGCAGCCGGCGGGCAAAAGCGTCCACCAGACGCGGGATTTTGGACAGGCCGATGATTTTCCGGTCGGGGATATAGCCGACATGGCATTTGCCGATGAAAGGCAGGAGATGATGCTCGCAGAGCGAGTACAGCTCAATGTCGCGGACGATCACCATGTCGTCGGATTCCGCCGTGAAAAGCGCGTTGTTGACAATCCGGTCTAAGTCCGCCTGATAGCCTTTGGTCAGATACTGGAAAGCCTCGGCCGCGCGCCGCGGCGTGTCCTGCAGTCCCTCGCGGTTTACGTCCTCGCCGATGCCGGCGATTATTTCTTTGTAAAGATTTTCCACGGGCGCCAGTATATCACAGCCACACTCTTTTAGCGCTTTTGTTTAAGGTGGTCAGCAGATACAGACAAAAGTTTTTGTTGTGCTTGTTAAGTTTGCTGAATTCGAGCAGTAATTTTTGCTGCTCCGGGGTGCCGGGCACGGCTGGCGGCAGCTGGTCTTGAAAAAAATAGCCGATGGGCACATGGTAAAATTCGGCTAATTTGTACAGAGTGTCCAGACTGGGTGCGTGTTTGGAGCCTTTTTCCAGATAAAAATAATTGGAAAAGGAAATATCTAATTCATTGGTTAAGTCCTCAATTGTCAGGCCGGAATTGAACCGCAATTCTTTTATTTTTTTACCGATGCTTGCTTTTAAGTTATCGAATTCACTCATGCGGTTTTAATCTTAACTTCATTTGCGGAATAAATTTATTCTAAATTTAAGATACTAAAATTATTTTGTTTCTCGAATGGTAAAAGAAAAAATAGGCAGTAAGATCTTAAACAATAAACAGGCCAGTGAGCAAAGGAGTAAAAATATGACCATACAAAGAGGCGCGCCAATGTTAGCCGAGGATATATTGCGTCTGAATTTTTTACCGGTAGGCACAATTCTAATGTACGACGGCGCCGGCTGGGCGGACGACAGCACGATACCGGGCTGGTATGCCTGCAATACCGCCAACGCCGCCGCCGGGCGCACGCCCGACCTGACGAATAAATTTGTCATGGGCAGCACGGCCAGAGGCAGCACCGGCGGAAGTAATTCTTTTACCTTAACCACCGAACATTTACCCGCGCACGCTCATTCTCTATCCGGCTTGACTATTGGCGATGGCGGGGCGCACGGTCATACGGTGACCGGCACGGTGGGGTCCAACGGCGCGCATACACATACGGTGACCGGCACGGTGGCGTCCGGAGGCGGGCATGACCATGGCGTTACTGATCCGGGGCATAGCCATACTACGCCAAACATTTCGAACACTGATGATCACAGTGGAGGTAATCTACAATATCTTGTGGGGGATGAATATAACTGGGGTGCCGGACTTAGCGTTACTAGCAGTGCGACAGGAATTACTATAGATTCCGGAGGCGCGCACGGCCACACTTTCTCCAGCGGTTCAGCGGCCAGTGCGGGCGGTCATGACCATACTTTCTCCAGCGGTTCGGCGGCCGGGGTAGCCGCGCATACGCATACTGTTTCCGGCGGCACGATAGGCAATACCGGTTCCGGCTCGGCTTTTGATAACCGGCCGAGTTATTACACCCTGATCTATATCAGGAAGTGCGCGTAGCAGAGGCGCGCACCCGCCCGCTTTTGCGGGTGTGTCTTCGGGTTCGTTCGCGATTGTCCTTGCTTTTTATTCGGCGCAGAACTGGAGTGGTATAATATAATGAATAGTAAGTTGTGATATAAAGGATAAGTAATGAATACCGCAACTAAAACAATAGAATTTGGCTCATTTTGTATAGAAATGTATGCCCGGCAGCATAAGATTTCCGGGGCTGCTGTTGCCCGCCGTTTTGAACAATACGGGGTAATTGACTATCTGCTGGCTAATTATGAAGCCTTGCACACACAGGGCTGGAATTATATTTTTCCGCTGCTTGAAGAATTTATGGCCGGTCAGGAGGAAAAATGAAGCTGTATCACGGAAGCATTGCAATAGTAAATGTCCCTCAAATATTAACTCCTGACCCTAAACGGACGGTGGATTTCGGCCGCGGATTTTATACTACAACCGATTTGGGACAGGCCAGCCGCTGGGCAAAAATTCGCCAGAATCAAAACCAGCAAAGCGGTTTTGTGTCTGTATTTGAGGCGCCGGACAATTTACTGCAAACGCCGGAACTGAAAATTCTGAAATTTGGCTCCGCCAGCCGCGAGTGGCTGGATTTTGTAATGCAGAACAGGAACACCCCGGATTTTAAGCACGATTATGACCTTGTGGCCGGGCCGGTGGCCAATGACCGCGTATATACAACCCTGGCCCTTTATGAATCGGAATTACTTGATGTGGCTGAAACCATTAACCGGCTGAAAACCTGCAAGCTGGTAAATCAGGTGCTTTTTCATTCCGCAAAATCCTTGCGGTATTTAACTTTTGTAGAAGCAAAAGACCTGCCGTTTATAAAAGCAGGCGGGGGGTAAGCATGCCGGAGATTACCCAGGAAAATTTTCGGGTTTTACTGCCCGGCAAAATTGCTAAAACGGCGGAAATATGCGCCCAAATACAAAATTGCTCGCCCAAAGAAGCGTTGTTAAAAATTTATTTTTCAGCTGCTTATCGTGAATTAGAACAGGAGCAAACCAAACTCTGGTGGAGCAGCCCGCTGCAATTGTATAGAGCGTTAGTTTAAGGCTGTTTACACAGTTAATTTTACAGTCCCTGATTGCGTTGATTTACCTTAAAAAAATGGCCTGATCAGCCCGCTTTCTTTTGCGGAACTACGGTCAGGTTATAACCCAGAGAATGAACCACGCTCATTACGGTCTTGAACTGAGGCGCTCCTTTTTTAGAAAGCGACTGGTAAAGACTTTCGCGCGCTACCCCGGCTTGTTTGGCGGCTTTACGCATTAGACCTCTGGCTTTTGCCGCATCGCCCAGAGCTACAGAAATAAACTCCGGGTCGCCTTCTTCAAAGGCAACCGCCAGGTATCTTTTTATATCATCTTCTGTTTTAAGATAATCCATTATGTCCCATTTTTTAACTTTCATTTAATTTATCTCCTCTGCTAATTTTCTGGCCAGCTTAATATCTTTGCTTTGCGTGGACTTATCGCCGCCGCATAAAATAAGTATCCAGCGTTCGCCTCTATTTACAAAATACAGCCTATAACCAGCGCCGTAATATATTCTTATTTCATAAAGTCCGCCGCCTAAAGATTTATTATCTCCGAGATTTCCCTGTTTAATGCGGCGCAGTCGGACATTAATAATATCTTTAGCTTTTAGGTCGCGTAGTTTGTTAAACCATTTTTCATAGACGTCACTAATCTCTATGTCCATCGTAAATTGATTGTAATATATATCTAACACTATGTCAATGGACAGTAGCGGTGGTAAGAAGCCTGCTGGGTACAGCCGCCTTGCGCTTCGCAAGTATGTGACGTGTCGTCTGCCGCTGAAAATGATACCGCGGCTGGCTTTGCGCCAGTTGGCATATTTTTTGCGGTGTAGTGGTAAAATTAACCGGAAAGAGAAAATTTATGGAAAGAGCGATCATTACTGTTTTGACTGGCAACTTTGAGGCGTATGTGCATAATACCAGCGAGGGAGTGGAATTCTGGCTGGCCAGAGATTTACAGTATTTACCGGGGTATGATAAATGGGTTAATTTTCAAAATGTTATTTCTAAGGCCAAAATCGCCTGCGAGATCTCCGGGCAGAAAATAATAGACCATTTTGCCGACGTCGGCAAAATGGTTGACATTGGCTCCGGTGCGCAAAACCTTGATTTCCCGCGGAATTACTCCGGAAAATCTGGCGCCGGACGAAGATGTCAAAAAGCTGGAGCGAAAAGTAAAGTCAGGCGATAAAATGCTGTTTAAAAATCCAGAAAAACTGAAAAAATAATTACTGACCCGGCGCCCGATACCGGCAGGAAAAACCCGCCCGGTATATTTTCTCCCTATACTGGGTATGTTCTTCTCAAAGCAACCAGACGGGGGAGAATAATGGACAACACAGCTAAAATCCTGGACAAGGTGGAAAAAACGGAAACGGACGGGGGCGAATTTTTTGCCTTTACCGGAGCGGACAAATCCGGCGTTATCTGTCAGGTGGAGACCGGACGGCTGGAAGTGGACGTGGACAGCGACCAGCTCCTGTATGTGAACGTCGGGCGTTTGTGCATGGTGGCTTCCACGCATCCGGACAAAATGCTGCTCGGCCGCTGGGAAAAAGTACTGGCGGAAGGCGAGGCCGGCGCCCGGCGCTATATCGCCGCGGTCGGACTGGTGGGCAGCGTGGTCATTGACCGGAAGAAACGGACTTTTAAATTCAGCAAATCCATGGTCGCCACGCCGGTGATCGGCTCGGACTGTTATTTGCTGGAGGGCGAGAAACTGACGATGTTTATGTCCAGCATTTCGGTGAATAGCGGCGAGGCCAGTTTGACGCTCGGCAAATTCAGTCTGGACGACAAGGTGGACGCTTACATGAACGGCGACGCTTTGTTCCAGCGGCACATGGCTCTGGTCGGCTCCTCCGGCTGCGGCAAGTCCTGGACGGTGGCGGCGATCGTGGAGCAGGTCGCCATGCGGCAGAGCGCCAATATTCTGCTGTTTGATATTCACGGCGAGTATCAGGCTTTGAAGTATGCCATGCAGGTGCGTCTGGCCACGCCGAATGATCTGGAAGACCCCAGCAAAAATGTGCTGTTCATGCCGACCTGGTTCATGTCGCACGAGGAATTGATGACCATGTT
Organism: Candidatus Margulisiibacteriota bacterium; assembly: GCA_031274525.1. Classification (GTDB taxonomy): domain Bacteria; phylum Margulisbacteria; class Termititenacia; order Termititenacales; family Termititenacaceae; genus JAISQA01. The sequence goes on along the minus strand of JAISQA010000062.1, from coordinate 26,341 downwards.
TCTGGATAAATCCGATCCCCACGCCGCGATCCATTCTTTGATGATCAACGAATGTATCCGCAAACACAAGATGCGCTATCTCAAAGAAAATCAGCTGGATGAGCTGCTGAAGTCTTTCACCGTGGACAGCCCGGTGCCTTACGATTTTCATGAAGTCCTGAAAGACCTTATTTATATGAACACCGAATTGATCCCCGGCATTGGTCAGGGCGAGGTGGTCAAGGGGCCTTTTTTCGGCAAATTTGACCAGCTGATCCCGCGGCTGGAAGCCAAGGTGGCGGATAAGCGCTACGGCTTTATGTTCCGGGGCGATAAAAAAGTGGTGCTGCACCACGATTACATTAATTATTTTACTTCGATCATCATGGGCACCGGCATTGAGACCAAAAGCGGCCAGCACGAGCGTAAAATTAAAATATTTGAGGGTGAGAAAAATAAAGGCGTAAAGGTGCTGAATATGTCGCTGGCTCCGTCCGAGCTGCTGCCGGTGCTGATCGGCATTATGGGGCGTTTTGTTTTTAATGTGCAGTTCTGGAACAATTACGAAAACCGCCACCCCATGGTGCTGTTTTGCGATGAGTGCCATCTGTATCTGCCGCCGCTGGAAAACTGCAACGACGCCCAGCGCAACTGCGTGTTTCAATTTGGCCGTATCGCCAAGGAAGGACGTAAATACGGCATGACGCTGGCCGCGATTACCCAGCGGCCGTCGGATTTAAATCCGACCATTCTCTCGCAGTGCGGCAATCTGCTGACCCTGCGCCTGACCAATATTTTTGACCAGCAGATCGTCAAAAAAATGATGTCGGACGGCATGTCCGGTCTGGTCGAAGAGCTGCCGCTGCTGGCGATCGGCGAATTGATCCCGATCGGCGACGCGGTGGTGCTGCCGCTGAAGATCAAAGTGACGCCGGCTAAATGCCCGCCGCAGAGCGAAACGCCGACGTACTGCTCGACCTGGAGCAATGAACATGCGGACGGCGATAATCTCGATGTCGGTATCGATAATATGCGCAAGCAGACCCGCAACTCGATCGGCGCGGAAGAGGGCGATGTGAACTAAGCCGCGCTTTGCAGTTATTGATATTGACATTCAATATTATCATGCTAAACTGGTCTAATCTAGCTTTGTTTTTCAGGAGGTTAGTTTATGTCCGGGACAAAACCCCGCCGCGCCGGTATGGCGCGTTTGTGGGAGCTGGCTTTTCAGAAAAAATTCCTGACCATTTCGGCCTGTGTGCTGGCCGTGGCGAGCACTGCGCTGTCTTTCACGCCTTTTGTCGCCGTCTACTATATTATACGCGAGCTGGTCGGGCATTTTGCCGATCTGAGCGCGCTTAACGCGGCCTATCTGACGCGGCTGGGCTGGCTGGCCTGCGGCGGCGCGGCCGTGGCGATACTGCTCAATTTTTTCGCGCTGATGTGCTCGCATGTCGCCGCTTTTATCACAATGTATCAGCTCAAGCTGGATTTTACCCGCCATATCGCCTCTCTGCCGCTGGGTTTTCACAGCGCCAACTCCACCGGCAAACTGCGCAAAATAGTGGATGAGAACATCGAAAAATTAGAAACTTTCATCGCGCATCAACTGCCTGATCTGGCCGGTTCGCTGGCTATGCCGCTGGCCGCGCTGGTTATTTTATTCTGGTTTGACTGGCGGTTGGGACTGGCGAGCTTCGTGTCCATCGCCCTTGCTTATTTCATTCAAATGACGGCGTTCGGCCAAAAAGCGGCGCAGACGTTTATCAAAAATTATCAGGACTCGCTGGAGGAAATGAACAACGCCGCGGTGGAATATGTGCGCGGCATCTCGGTGGTCAAGGCTTTTAATCAGACGATCTTTTCTTTTCGTAAATTTTACGAGACGATCAAAAATTACGGCCGGTTCTGTCTGAATTACACGATGTCTTTTGAGACTTATATGACGCTGTTCATGCTCATCATCGGTCATGTTTATTTGTTCCTGATACCGGTGATCATTCTGCTGGCCGGCGGCGCGGCGGACTACGCGCAGTTTGCTCTGGCGGCGGTTTTTTATCTGATTTTTTCCGTGTCGCTGGCCACGCCGTTCACCAAGTTAATGTATGTGTCGCGTACCGGCCAGCAGATCGCGGACGGCATTGCGCGCATGGATAAAGTGCTGGACGTGCCGCCGCTGGCGGAAACGCGGTCGCCCCGGACCGCCGCCGAATACTCGGTTTCTTTTGAAAATGTCAGCTTTACCTACAACGCGGCAGGCGAAGCGGTTGCTTTATCCGGCGTGAGCTTCACGGCCAAACAGGGCGAGGTCACGGCGCTGGTCGGTCCGTCCGGCAGCGGCAAATCCACGCTGGCGCATTTGATACCCCGTTTTTACGATGCGGCGTCCGGCGCGGTGAAGATCGGCGGCGTGGATATCAGGGATATGTCGAGCGAGTATTTGCTGGGTCTGGTCAGCTTTGTTTTTCAGGATGTGTTTTTATTCAAACAGAGCATTGCGGAGAATATTTTGATAGGCAATAAAAACGCTTCTCATCAGGAAATGCTCGCCGCCGCTAAAGCCGCGCAGTGCCACGAGTTTATCCAGAAACTGCCGCAGGGTTACGATACGGTGATCGGCGCCCGGAATATCCATCTCTCCGGCGGCGAAAAACAACGACTGGTGCTCGCGCGGGCTATGCTCAAAAACGCGCCTATTCTAGTGCTGGACGAGGCCACCGCTTTTGCCGACCCGGAAAATGAACAAAAAATACAGTGGGCTTTTGAACAGCTGATGCGCAATAAAACCGTTATCATCATTGCCCACCGGCTCTCCACAGTGCGCGGCGCGGACAACATAGTGGTGATTGAAAAAGGCCGGGTAGCGGAGCAGGGTACACATGATCAGCTGGCCGCCGCGCAGGGCTGTTACAGCCGGATGTGGGCGCAGTACACCGGCGCGCTGAACTGGACGCTGGCTTCCGGCGGGAAGGAGCAACATGTTTAAGCTCAAAGAATTACTGGGCTTGTCCGGCGAGGGGTACCGGAATTTTAAGCACGGCGTATTCGCCGCGGTGCTCTCCAATCTGGCCATGTTTGTTTCTTTTGCCGTGATCATTCAGGTCATCATGGCCCTGCTGGACCCGCTGCTGAGCGGCCAGCCGCCGGACGCGGCAAAGCTGTGGCTGCTGTTTTGCGCCGGGCTGGGCGCGGCCGCGCTGTATTTTTGCGCTTACCAAAACGAATACCGCAAAACCTACACGGTGGCTTACAGCGAGGCGGAAAAGATCCGTCTGGAAGTGGCGGAGCATATCCGTAAACTGCCGCTTAGTTTTTTTAATAACAAAGATCTGGCGGAGCTGACCACCAATATGATGGCGGACTGCACGGCGATCGAACACACCATGAGCCATGTAGCGCCGGGACTGTTTGCCAGTATCATCACCGCTGTCCTGACCTGCGCTTTGCTGGCCGTTTATGACTGGCGGCTGTCCCTGGCGCTGTTCGCCGCTTTGCCGGTCTCTTTTGGGCTGATATTCCTTTCCCGCTGGCTGTTGGCTAAACCGATGGCTAAACATGTGCGGATGAAACTGGCTGTGTCCGCTCAGGTGCAGGAATATTTAGAAGGCATAAAAGTGGTCAAGGCCTTCGGACTTTCCGGTGAAAAGTTCCTCTCGCTAAAAAATGCCCTGCGGGCAATGTTAAGCAGCGCAATTAAAGTCGAGTTAATTGGCGGAATATTTGTGACGCTGGCCACGACGATACTGCAGACCGGCATAGGTTTTGTTGTCGCTGCCGGTGTTTTTCTGCTGCTCGGCGGCGCGGTGGACGCGGTCAAACTGCTGATATTTGTTTTGGTCAGCGCGCGGATATATTCACCGTTGATCGTGATTATGACGCTGATCCTGGAGCTTTTTTATGCGGTTATTTCCGGACAGAGAATGCAGGATTTACGCTGCGAGCCGCTGATGACCGGCGCAGAAAATATTGTTCTGCCGGACTGCAATATTGAGCTCAAAGATATAAGTTTTGCCTACAATAATATAGATGTAATAAAAAAGGTGAGCTTAAAAATTCCCCAGAACGGTGTCACGGCGTTAGTCGGCGCGTCCGGCAGCGGCAAGACCACGCTGGCGCGTTTGATCGCCCGTTTCTGGGATGTGCGGTCGGGCGAGATACTGATCGGCGGCCAGAATATCCGCGGTATCGATCCCGAATGTTTGCTGGGCTATATGAGCTTTGTGTTTCAGGATGTGGTGCTGTTCAATGACACGGTTATGAATAATATCCGCATTGGCAAGCACGGCGCGTCCGATGAGGAGGTGCGCCGGGCGGCGCAAACGGCGCGCTGTGACGAATTTATCCGGGCTTTGCCCGCCGGTTATGAGACCGTGCTGGGCGAGAACGGCTGCACTCTCTCCGGCGGCGAACGCCAGCGTATTTCGATCGCCCGCGCGCTCTTAAAAAACGCGCCGATCGTGCTGCTGGACGAAGCCACCGCCAGTCTCGATCCGGAGAATGAGACGCAGATACAGGCGGCTATTTCCGAGCTGGTCAAAGGCCGGACGGTTATTGTCATCGCGCACCGGCTGCGTACAGTGCTGGGCGCGGATAAGATAGCGGCGCTGGATAACGGCGAACTTGTGGAGGAAGGCACGGGCGCTGAACTGCTGGCCAGCGGCGGACTTTTTGCGCGGCTGTATAAGATACAGCAGGAGAGTCTGGGCTGGACGGTAAGGCGTTAATTTCCGGCCGGGGTATTTACATATTATTATTTCGCTCGCGGTTCGGCGCGCAGCCCCAATTTTTTTGAGACTGCAATTGATGACCTTCGCGGATTATTAGTTGGTTAATTCCTGAGGCCGTGTGTATAATACCCGAACGCAGGCGGGATTTATGGATAATATATTATCTATTAAAAAAGAGCTCATCGAACGGGTCAAACTGCGGCGCAAAGAACAGGGCTTATCCCAGACCGCGCTGGCCGCGCGCTCGCGGGTCAGTTTTGGTTCAATCAAACGTTTCGAACGTTTTGGCGAAATTTCTTTAAATTCCTTATTGCGTATTGCGCTGGCTCTGGGCTGTCTGGCCGATTTTACGGAATTGTTTCAGAAAAATATGTTGTTAAATAATCCAAAACAGTTACCCCCCCCCCCCCCCCAGGAAGTTTTAGTAAAGAACGGTTTTCCATTTTTCAGGATAAAAAAATCCGTAAAATCTGGCACAATAATGAATGGTGGTTTTGCCTCGCGGATATTGTGGCCGTCCTGCTCGGTTCCCGGCGCCCGCGCCATTATTTGCTGGACATGCGCCGCCGCGACCACAGTCTGGCGCGGCTTTGGCCGGGGTTGACGAAATTACTGCCGCTGGATACCCCGCAGGGCCGGCATGACCTGCTTTGTGTCAGCACTCCGGGCTTTTTTCGTCTCGTGCAGTCGATGCCCAGCCAGCGTCTGGAGTCCTGGCGGCTCTGGCTGATGCAGACGGCCTATGAGCGGCAGAGCTTCATTGATGATCCCATGCGGGCCGTGCAGCTGGCCAGAGATATATACCGGGCCAAAGGTTATTCCGCTCAATGGATCGCCAGGAAGCTCGGCGGCGCGCTGGTGCGGGAAGAATTAACCGTGTCGGAAAAAGCCAAAACGGATAAAAATTATCTGCTCTTTATGGCCGAGCTGAGCAAAAATATTCAGCCGCTCTGGCAGTAAAAGCCTCCCCCCGGCAATAGAAAAGCAACAAAAAATATCAATTATTTACAGGTTGACAGCGTACTACAATTCTTAATTAGACTGCTCCTGGTTATTTTAAAAGTCCTGAAACAAAGGGGAGGATCTATGACGAACGCCTATACATACACCAGCGACGGCGGAGAAAAAAGCACAGCAGCCAAAAAACTATCCGGCAAAGAAGCCAGAGCCAGTGACTACAACGAGACGCTGTATAACCTTATCACAGATACCGTAGACGAGGACGGTAACAGCATTCAGGGACAGAGGGTTATCCGGGGCGTGACCGCCGCTTTGCCGGACGGTCTGGCCAGCCTCTCTTCCGGCCAGAAAATGGAAGCCGCGCAGCTCACCAATCTGCGGACCGCGACCAGAGGTCTGGTGCGCTACGGCGATAGCGACGAATTTAACTGGGATGAGGATATCACCAGCCTGACCACCAAACTCAAGGGCCGGCATCTGGAAGAAGTCCGGCAGGTCATCGACGACGCGGCGAATCATGCGCGGTGTGCGGGCGGGTGCAGTTCGGAGTGCGGACGCGCCTGCGGCAATGCCTGCGCTGGTGAATCCTGTCAGGTGACCTGCGGTGACGGCTGCTCCGGCGGCTGTTCTACCGCCTGCCATCAGGGCTGCGGTAATACCTGCGGCGGTCATTGCATGAGTACTTGCAGCGGCGGATGCGGCACGGCCTGCACTGCGGCTTGCAGCAGCGGGAATTGCGGTGCCAGCTGCGGAAACACGGCGTGTCAGGGACAGTGCAGTGGCTCCTGCACGGGCACCTGCGGCTCGGATTGTCAGTCGAAATGCAGCGCGGCTAATTGCAGCGGTACCTGCGGCGCTGATTGTACGGGAAAATGCGGCCCCTCTACCTGCACCGGAACCTGTGGCAGCAACGTCTGCACTGGATCGTGTCAAAATGACTGTAGCGCGATCTGCGGCACGGTCTGCACCAGCCGCTGTACCGTACAGTGTTCCGCCGGAAGCTGTGCTACTAACTGTAATGTTCAATGCGCCAAAGCCTGCAGCGGCATCTGCGCGAGTAATGCCTGTACAGGTGTTACTTGTAGAAGCGCCTGCGCTAAGCTATGTGGCCAGGGTAGTTGCGAAAGTAATTCCTGTGAAGGTAGCTGTAATAATACTTGCGGTGGCGGTGTAACAGGATGGTGCAGCCAATGTAATGATCTTAGCTGTAAAGACCGTTGTGCAGGGGGCTGTAAGGAAGGTTGCCATAATGGGTGTAGTGGCTCATGTGATAACAGATGCACCAATACCTGCGGCAGTGGTTCTTGCAGTACTTATTGTGCCGCCAATGGCTGTACGAGTACCTGTGGCAATAGCGCTTGCTCTGCTTACTGTTTTGCACTCTGTGCCGGCGCCGCCTGCTCTGGTTCCTGTAATGCCTCCTGTTCTCTCCAGTGCGGCGGTAACTGTGCCAGCGACTGTACCAGCACTTGCGCTGCGAACTGCGGCGTCAGCGGCTGTGCGGTTGATTGTACAGGCACTTGTGCTAAATCATGCTATGGTACCTGCGCGGTGAATTGTACGGGGAAATGCCAGGATAGTTGCGCGTTTAATTGCATCAGAGGTTGTTACACGAATACATGTGAGGGCGGCTGCCGGAGCGCCTGTCTGGGACAATGCGGCGGTCTGGCCTGTGAAAATTACTGTTTTGCCGCCTGCCGGGTTGGCTGCGGCGCGGACTGCGAGGCGGCCTGCGCGCTGAATTGCTCAACTACCTGTTATGTGAGCTGTGATGCTGATTGCCGGAACAATTGTTATGACTCCTGCATAAGCGGTTGTGTCAATGGCTGCAGCGACACGAGCAGGCACGGCACGGATGCTTCCGGCAGCAATGCCGTGCGTACAGCTCAGCAAGCCAATCGGAGCGCGGGCGATACGCTGCCCAAACAGGGAGCGCAGGCGCAGGCGCAGGGCGCGGCGCTTTAATTAACTAAGGAGCTTGTAATTTATGCCGGAACAAAAAAATCTCATTATGTTAAGCAAGGATGATATAGATAGTTATGAGTTAATTAATAATAAAATGCATTGCGCCAAACAGGCCTTATCTCCGGGATTTATCGATGCGGCTGATCCCGAAGCAAAGAATGTGCTGCGCGATGCGCTCTTTACGCTGGCGGATTATCAAACTCTGCAAAATAATTTCTGGTGGGAATTAGCGGAGCGCTGCGGTATAGAGAGGGAGCGTATGTTTGGATTGCATATAGATTTTGGTACACGCCGGGTGTATGTGGAGGAATAGCAATGATCCCCGCGGTTGAAAGTTATAACGGGTTTGATACGACCTTTCAGGTGACGGAGGACTGTAACCTGCGGTGTAAGTACTGCTATGAGGTTGATAAAAAGCCGGGTGATTTACCTTTGGAATATGCCCAAAAATTCATAGATATTATTCTGACCGACCCCGATCCTATCAATGCCAGAGGCACGGAGATCGAGTGGCTGCTCCAGCAGGGTTTAATCCTGGATTTCATCGGCGGCGATGCCTTAATGGTGCCGGAGCTGCTGGACAGGATACTGCAATATTTTCAATATCAGGCGATCAAAAGAAAACACCGCTGGGCGTACCGGTGGAGAGCCTCTATTTCCAGCAATGGCACCCTGTTTGATGACCCTAAGGTACGGGATTTCATGCTGAAATACAAAGATAATCTTTCCGTGGGCGTGAGCGTGGACGGCTGCCCGGAGATTCATGACCGCAATCGGATCTGGAAAGACGGCTCCGGCACGATGAAAGATATACTCAAGTGGTGGGACTGGTATGTAGCGTGGATAGGTATAGATAGGGCCTCAACCAAAGCCACCTGCAATAAAGAGACGATCCCGTTTTTATATAAATCCATAAAATATCTGCATGAAACAATGGGTTTAAGGCATGTAAATATCAATTTTGTTTTTGAGGATTTACATTTGACCAAAGAGGATTTGGCACTGCTGGATACAGAAATGGAAAGATCGATTTACTATATTTTAGAGCATCGCCATGATCTGTATGTGAGCATGTTCGACAAAGGCTTCGGGATAGGGGAGCCGCTGAAAGACCCGGACAAGGGCTGGTGCGGGTCAGGGGCCATGCCGTGCCTGTCGATAAACGGGAAGATATATCCGTGTTTTAGATTTAGCCCGAATACCATGCACAGCAGGGATCTGGATTTCTATGTGGGCGATGTCTGGAACGGCCTCAATCATAAGGAGCGTTTCGAGATAGTCCGCAGTCAGACGAGAAAAAAAATATCCCCGCAGATGTGCCTGGAGTGTCCTATAGAAAGTTCCTGCTCGTGGTGTATCGGCGGGGCCTTTGCCGAAAAAGGAGAGTTTTACCGGCAGACGAACATCTGTGAGATACGCAAGCTGCAGAATAAGTGGAGCCGCAGGTACTGGGAGGAGTACGACGAGCTGGAGGGCACAAAGTCCTTTGATGAGCAGGGGAAGGTGATATTGGGGGTATAGCTATCACTAATGGCGGGACAAATATTTTGGTGAGGCACGCCGCTGATAACGTTAGGCTGGAACGACCCCACCGCCAGCGGAGCAAATATATTTGCTACCGCGCGCCGCGGTGCGGATGTTACTCAATGATGGAATGATTGTTTTGTTATACGGACAGGAGCAAAAGCGGATTACCGCAAGTACGTGGTCTGGCTGTGGACATATAGCCGGTACGCGGAGCGAACGGATAGACAATAAATTGCTGTATCCAGAGCGTTGCGGTATAGAGGGAAAAGCCATATCTATGGCGTGCGGGAGCAAAATATTTGCGCAGCTGGAGACGTGTATAACGCCCCCCTGAAGAAGGGAGAAAAGAGAATGTTGAAGTGGAGCTACTATTTTGGCGAAGCACGTCGCAGTACGGAAGATGACCTGTGGCGGGATATTTGTTCCGTTACGCGGATAGGAGCAAAAGCGGCGTCATGCCAGCGGTGCAGACGGCAAATAGCGAAAGGGGTGAACGGTCTTAGCAGGAAGTGCCTGCAATCTGAATAGAGCGTTGCGGGTAGGGGAGACGGAACATATCTATGGCGTGCGCGACAAAATATTCGCGGAGCTGCGCACGACCCCTCAGTCCGCCACACCTCGGCTCCGCTCGGTGTGCGGCGGACACCTTGACAGTTCGGCGTCTCGGCTCCGCTCGACGCCCACAGGCTCGCTGACCGCTCTGCTCGGTGTACTGTTTTAGAGGAATAAAAAAACAAGGAGGCAATCATGGCAGAAAAGGAAATAACTAAAAAAAATGAGGGACAGGAAAATAAAGACCCGCGGGTGTGCCCTAAGTGCGGGAAGATACACGATATACGTAAGGATCTGGGAATAAAGGCGACACGGGAGGAAGTGGAGAGTCTGGTGCTGATAAATAACCGGGTGAGCGTGGCGGAGCAGGCGGCGCAGCCGGTGGACGTGCAGCCGAGCGTGACGAAAGAACAGGTGCATTTGTTTGTCTCGGCGGCTCTGGAGGCAAAAGCCGAGGCGCTGGCCCTGCAGCGCAAATGGTGGCAGAAGATCTTGGCGAAGTATACGGAATTGCCGAAAGATGAAAATGTGTTCGTGGACATGGACAGCGGGGAGTTTTACGTTGCGGTTTCGCCGGAACACACCTAAAATGCCGGGGGATGTATTTATATAAGACAATACAGCAAGAGCTGGCTGATTATCCGCTGGATTATTTTGTCAACCGCTTTCGGATAAATTCTCTTTCTCTACAGCTGACCAAACGCTGCACCAATCGCTGCGCGCACTGCTCCAATTACGGCTCGCCGCAGGCCGGAGAATTTCTGGATCTGGCCTTGATCAAAAAAGTGGTGGCTGAGGCGGCGCAGCTAAAATATTCCGGAATAATGCTCTGGGGCGGGGAGCCTTTCCTGCACCGGGATTTTTATCAGATCTTAGAATATGTGTTGCAGCAGGGCTTCAATGTCTGCGTGAATACGAACGGCTTCTGGGCGGAATCCCGACAGGCCGTGCGGGAGCTGGTGCGGCGTTTCCAGCCCTTGCTGGGGCCCCGGCAGCAGCTCAGTCTGTCCGTCAGCTGTGATACTTTTCATCAAAGCCAGCGGCCCACTCCCGCGCGCAATATTGCCAATATTGTACTGGAGCTGTGCCGGGAACCGGCCGGGTTTGGCTATGAACTGCAATCGGTCAGAATGTCCGGCGATACGACCTTTGCCGGGGTGCTTGCGCTTATTCAGGAGGAGGATGCGGCCGCGCCGCTGGACTTGATCCGGCAGAAACAAAGATTTGTGCCGCTGGAATGTTCGGTGGGCCGGGCCAAAAAATTGCGGCTGGCGGGGCCCGATCCTTATGCGGAGTCTGCGCTTTTAATGCTGAATGGCTCGCCGAATATTTTGCTGTTTATTTCGGCCGCCGGGGACGGCTTCCTTTATGAAAACTGGCTGGGCGAGCAAATTCTGCCCTGCGGGAATATTAAGCAAATGAGTTTAGTGGAGCTGGAGCAGCAATTAAACCGGCAGAGACTGTTAAAATTACTGCATTTTCAGCCCAAGAAATATTTTTTTTATCCTTTCCGGAAATATCTGGATCTGCAAAAACTTTCTGCGGAAATAGCCGGCGGCAAAATAAAAAATACTTTTTTCCTGCGGGATTATATTGTTAAATTATTACAAACCACCGCCAAACAATTTGATAAATCGGCCGACTTAAAAAAAGCCCGGCAAATATACAGCCGGGCTTGCCGCGCCGATAAAGCTCTGGCGGCGCTGGCGGTCATTGAGGCTTATGGCGATCTTTCGGATGTTTTTCAGCTGCGGGAGCTGCGGGGCAGGACGGCAGACACCTCTGTAAAGCAAAAAATCTCGGCTCTGCTGGAGCAGACCTATTCGTTAAGTTAAAATCAGCGTCAGAATTATCCGGGACAGAGCAGCCCTGCCGCCGGCCGGGCAAATATTTACGCGGCCGCTTTCTGATAAACCCGCGGTTTGGGTTTGGTGATCTTCCCGGAACGGATACAGCTCGTGCAGACTTTGGCTTTTTTGGTCTGGCCGTTCAGGACGATCTTGATGCTCTGCAGATTGGGCAGCCATTTGGTGCGGGTGTGCCGTTTGGAGTGCGAAACTTTATTGCCGGTGACGACCTGCTTGCCGCAGACCACGCATTTGTAACTCATTTGCTAAACCTCTTTACTAAAATTTTGACCAAAAAGGACGTAAAATATAACATAATTGCGGTATAGTGACAAGCCGGGCCTTAAAACGGCCCGCCAGATTAATTACAAAAATGTAATAAATATGTTCAAAAATTATACACTTGGTTTTTACGGTTTAAGTGCTATACTACCGCAACGCTTGAGGAGCACGGGAAGTGGATTTCGGCAGAATAATCACCGCGATGGTTACGCCTTTTAAACAGGACGGGTCTCTGGACTATGCCGAGGCGGTGCGTATTGCCAATTATCTGGCGGATAACGGTTCGGATGCTGTGGTGCTGTCCGGCACCACCGGTGAGTCTCCGACCCTGACTCTGGAAGAAGAGACGGTGCTTTTTCAGGAGGTCAAAAAAGGTCTGGGCCGGAAAGCTAAAGTGCTGGCCGGCACGGGCTCTAACTGCACGGCGACCGCTGTCGAATCGACCAGAAAAGCCGAGCAGCTGGGTCTGGACGGCGCGCTGCTGGTGGTGCCTTACTACAACAAACCCCCGCAGGAGGGCCTGTATCAGCATTTCAAGGCGATCAATGATGCTGTCGATCTGCCGCTGATGCTTTACAATATCCCCGGCCGCACGAGCCGCAATATGGAGCCGGAGACGATCCTGCGGCTGGCGGAGCTGCGCAACTATGTCGCGGTCAAAGAAGCCTCCGGCGATCTCCGGCAGATGCAAAAGATCCTCGCCGCCGCGCCGCGGGATTTTCTGCTCTACGCCGGCGACGACAATCTGACGCTGGATGCGCTCAAGCTGGGCGGCTATGGCGTGGTGTCCGTGGCGGCGCATCTGGTCGGCCCGCAGATGAAAGAACTGGTCAATGCTTTTTTGTCCGGCGATACGGCCCGGGCCGAGGAGCTGCAGGCCGCTCTGGCGGATATTTTTCAGGTGATTTTTATTAACACCAATCCGGCGCCGGTCAAAGCAGCTTTGAATCTGCTGGGCTTTAATTGCGGCATTCCCCGGCTGCCTCTGGTGGAGCTTACGGACGGGGAGAAGGAGACGCTGAAAAAAGTGCTGGCCCGGCACAGGCTGCTTTAGCAAAATAAATATATGAGCAAAACCAAAATAACATTTTTAGGCGGGCTCGATAAGATCGGCAAAAATATGCTGGTCGTCGAGCATCACAATTCCGCGGTCATTGTGGACTGCGGCATGGCTTTTCCGGATGACGAGATGTACGGGGTCAATACCGTGATCCCCAGTTTTGAATATGTCCGCAAGATCAAGCCCAAAATTCAGGCGGTTTTCTTAACGCACGGCCACGAAGACCATGTCGGCGCGCTGGGTTATCTGTACCGGGAGTTTGATTTTCCTTTATACGGCACCGGCCTGACTCTGGCTTTTGCGGATGCCAAATTTTCCGGCGCGCAGAAAAAAGACCTGATCACGCGCGCGGTGACTCCCGGCCAGATTTATGAATTTGGCGATATTACGCTGGAGCCTTTCAATGTCTGCCACTCCATACCGGAAGGGGTCGGCCTGATCATCCGCACGCCGGACGCGCTCATCGTGCATACCGGCGATTTCAAGCTGGATGCCAAACCGCTGGACGGCAAGCCGACTGACCTGAACCGCCTGCGCGCTTTGAATAATGTCGATCTGCTGCTGTGCGACAGCACCAATGCGGATCAGGAAGGCTGGACGGTTTCGGAGAACGATGTGGGCAAAACTTTTGACAAAATCTTTCAAAAATCCGCCGGCCGGATCGTGATCGCCAGTTTTTCTTCCAATATTCTGCGCATGCAGCAGGTGCTCAACACTGCGCAGAAATACGGCCGCCGCGTGGCCATCCTCGGCCGGAATATGGAAAATAACTTTCATATTGCCAAAGACTCCGGTTTTATCACCTGCCCGGACGGCGCTGCCTGCTCGATCGAACAGGCCCGCTCTCTGCCGGACAATAAAGTGGTCGTGCTGACCACCGGCTCGCAGGGCGAGCAGATGTCCGCTCTGACGCAGATGGCCAGACGGCGTTACGAAAAAATGAAATTAAAAAAAGAAGACACGGTGATCATCTCCGCCTCGCCGATCCCGGGCAATGAAAAAGATATCAATGACACGGTGAATAATCTTTGCCGCATCGGTGTCAAGCTGTACTTCGATCATGTGAAAGAAATCCACGCTTCTGGCCATGCCTGCGCCGAGGAGATCAAGACCCTGATCAAAACCGTGAAGCCCAGATTTTTTATCCCGGTGCACGGCGAGTACAAACACCTGTATGTGAATAATCTCAATGCGCAGAAAGCGGGCGTCCGCTGCCAGAATACCTTTCTTTTTCAGAACGGCGATCAGGTCGAGATCGGACATGATGTCTGCCAGCTCTGCGGGCATGTTTACGCCGAGCCGGTGCTGCTGGACGGCAATTACGGCGCCGATCCCAGAGAGCCGATGTTTGACGAACGGCATCAGCTGGCGCGCAGCGGCATGGCGGTCATCACCTGTGTGCTGAATAAGGCCGGACAGCTGTCCGCCGGGCCGGTGCTCAACGGCTTTGGTTTTCTGTACCGCAAGGAGCAGGAGCAGTTTTTGCCGGTGTTCAATGACCTGATCCGCCAGCTGGCGGAAGAATTAAAAGGCAGCGACCGGGAGCAAAAACTGAAAAAGGAGCTGGAGAAATTTGTTTATGAAAAACTGCGGCGCCGTCCGATTATTCTGGTTAATATTCTGGAGCTGTAGTTTTTTAGCGGCGGCCCTGCCGGGCGGGCGCTTTGACTACGCCGGGCGTACGCCGGATGTTTTGCCGGCGGACAGTGAACGGCTGGTGCCGGGCGCAGCCGGGGCAGGCCGGACAGACCGCTATATTTCTCTGGCGCCGGGGATTACCGAGACCGTGGCCTATCTCGGCGGACTGGACAGGCTGGCGGCCGTGACCAATGACTGCGATTATCCTGCAGAAGCGCAGACCAAAACAAAAATCGGCAAATATACCTATCCCGATCTGGAGAAAATTATCGCTTTGCAGCCCGCGGTAGTCCTGCTGGAAACCGCGGCCGATCCGCGTTTCAAGGCCAAACTGCGGGAGCTGGGCATAGCTTACCGGGAATATGACCTGACGTCTTTGAGCGGCTATTTCCGGGAGCTCCGGCGTCTGGATCGGGATCTGCATTTGCAGGCGGAGGCGGAAATTCAGCGGCTGGAGCGGCTCTGGCAGCAAAAACTGCCGCCGCAAAATAAAAAGATCGTGGTGCTCATCTGGCAGAACCCTTTAATGGCGGCCGGCCGCCGGACTTTTTTGGACGATTTTTTTGCCGCGCTGGGCTGTGAGAATATCGTCAAAGCGCCGCGTTATCCCAATATCACGCCGGAACAGCTTTATAAAGCGGATTTGATCATTAACCTGAGCGGCCGGCCGCTGGCGGAATACGCTTTGCGGACAGTGGAGCTGGAGCAGAATGTTTTTTTGCGCCTGTCGCCGCGGCTTATCGCGGCTAAGGACGCGGCCTGGCAGGCGGTGTCCGGCGCGCCGGGCGTCTGGTCGGCAGCCGAGCGGCAGGCCCGGCTCAGGGATTACCGTCTGCTGCGCCTGAGTCTGGCCCTGCTGGCCGGTGCGGCGCTGGCTTTGAGCGGCCTGCTGTATCAATCCATGCTGCTCAATCCGCTGGCGGAGCCGTATCTGCTGGGCGTATCTTCCGGCGCGGCGGTCGGCGCTCTGGCCGGGCTGCTGCTGGATCGTCTGCCTTTTGCCCCGGCGGCGGCCGGCGCCCTGCTGGCTCTGGCTCTGGTCTATGCGCTGGCCAGACGGCAGGGCAAGATTGAGAATAACGGCCTGATCCTCTCCGGCGTGATGCTCAACTCCTTTTGCGGCGCGCTGATCATGCTGGCGGTGTTTTTTGCCGGGAACAAAGTAAATTCGCTGATGTTCTGGCTGATGGGTGATCTGGGCGCGGGCAGCTGGCTGCAGGCCGGGCTGATCGGCCTGACCCTGCTGGTGACGGCTGGTTTTGCGCTCTGGCAGAGCTCCCGGATAGAGCTGCTGGGCGTCGGCGATGAACAGGCGGAGTCGCTGGGCGTGGCCGTCGGGCCTTTGAAGTCCGCGCTGCTTTTTCTGGTCTCGGCTTTGACCGCGCTGGTCGTGGCCTCGGTGGGGATCATCGGCTTTGTCGGGCTGATCATTCCGCATGTGGTCAAGATGCTTTTTGGCGAGCGGCTGGGCTTGAATATTTTGCTGACGCTTTTGGCGGGCGCCGGGTTTCTGGCTTTGAGCGATCTGGGCGCCCGGCTGCTTGTGCCGGATATTGTCCTGCCGGTCGGCATTGTCACTGCACTGCTGGGCGCGCCGTTTTTTGCGCTGATTTATAAACGGGCGGGCTGACCCGCAGAAAATGCATGGGTTTGCCGCGGCGCTGTTTGCGGGGATTTAGAAGCCGGAAACAGGCGCGATTTTATCTGTGGACTTTTTTGTAGGCGGAGAGCAGGTCAAGTAAAAATTCTTTTTTGCCGGAACCCAGAGTATTGATATGGTTTAAAATAATCCGGGCATATACATCATCGGGTATTTTGCTGTCCAGTTCCGCATCCCTGAACCAAAAGTCCATGGGCACGCCCAGATTATTAGAGATGCGCTGTAAAACATCCAGCCGCACGTAGCGTTTGCCCTGCTCGATCTGGTAATAATGCGCGTAATCAATAGCGCAGTTGTCGGCCATGCGCTGCAGGGAATAATTGAGTTTATCCCGGAGCTTCCAGAGCTTGTCGCCGATGATTTTGCGTATGTCTTTGCTTTCAGCCATGAGCAACACCCCTTATATATGTTTGATTAATGATAGTGATTTGTGTCTAAAACGTAATATGCGTATCATTCATATAAATATATGTTGACTTATACATAAAAGAAATGTATACTATAACATAGGCAGTGTGAAAAAACTAAAAGAATCTCGTTCAGGGCAGAGCCGGTCTGCTTAGGCCAATTCTAGAACAGGGGTGGAAAGATGTTTGACCTGAAGACAGCGTGCCAGCAATCTCAAAACAACGGATTATTTATTAAATAAGCCAAAAGGGGGGCCTATGACAAACGCCTATACATACACCAGCGATACCGCGAAGAACAAGGCCGGTAAAACTCTATCCGGCAAAGAAGCTAAAGCCAGCGATTATAACGAAACCCGAACCAATCTCCTGACCCAGAGAAATACCCGTAATGTAACGGCCGGTACTGTACCCGCGGCTGTGAGTGCTGGTCAGAAAATGGAAGCTGCGCAGCTCACCAATCTGCGGGCCGCGACCAGAGGTCTGGTGCAGTACGGCAGCAGCGATACTTTTATCTGGGGCGAGGATATCACCAGCCTGGCCACCAAACTCAAAGGCCAGCAACTGGAAGAAGTCCGGCAGGTCATCGACGACGCGGCAAATCATGCGCGGTGCAGCGGCGGATGCAGTTCGGAGTGCGGGAGAGGGTGCGGGGATAATTGCCATGCCTCGTGTCAAACCAACTGCAGCCTGTTGTGTGGAGAAGAGACCTGCAGTAATGGCTGTAAGACGGGCTGCGACAATACCTGCAGCGGTTCCGGATGTACAGGCGGCTGTCTAACGGGTTGTGACAGTACCTGTACTCAATCTTGCGGGGTTTCTTGTAGAGTATATTGTTCTTATTATTGTGGAAGTTCAACCTGTGGTCACTGTACATGGTTTTGTCTCCACGCTTGTATAGATCAAGCAAACGGTGGATGTCTTTCTTGTGCCACCGTGTGTGTAGCTGCTTGTGCAGGCTCTTACTGCGGTGCAGAATGTGTCATAAACTGTGGCAGAAATTGCGGTAATGTATGTGATGGCGGCTGTTATGAGGAATGTTCGGGTGGCTGTGGTACCTCTTGTGGCCGTGGAAATTACTCTGGTGCTTATTGTGTAATTGGTTGCGGTCACGTTTGTAGGGAGACCTGTGGTGATAGTTTATGTAATTTTGCCTGTTCTTGGCGTGGGTGTACAGGTGGGTGTAATCCCACATGTACTAGCCGCTGTGTCAATGAGTGTGTGGGTGAGTGTAAGAGTACTTGTAATGGTTACTGTTTAGACTCTTGCGGTTCTAACTGTGGTACTACCTGTAGTTTATACTCTTGCGGGACTAATTGTTCGGCAACATGCAAAGATGTTTGTACGGCTGGTTGTTCAAATGATTGTGTTAATACCTGCAAAGATGCTTGTACCTCTGGCTGCTCGGACAATTGTAATGTCTCCTGCCGGTTAACGTGCGATGCGAATTGTAACGCTGGTTGCGAAAATAGCTGTCAGGCGGAATGTACCGCGACCTGCAGTCTCAACTGTGATGATAACTGCCGCAACAACTGCTGGGACAGTTGTCAAAGCGGCTGCGGCAATTCCTGTGATGACACGAGCAGGCACGGTACGGATGCGGGCAGTCCGTTCGGGAGCAGTAAGGCGAATAGAGCGGCGGGGACGTGATTGCTAATGGCAGGACAAATATCCTTGCCTCCGCGCGCCGTGGCCTCTCACTTAACGTCGCCCTTTGTGCTTGCGACCGAGCGTGCATTTCATTGCACGCGAGGAAGTACCCGCAGGCGACAAGCCAAGGGTGTTAAGTTCGAGCCAAAACGCGCTCTGGCAAAATATTTGTCCTGCCATTGCCGGAGTAAATAAAGAGAATGTTAAAGCGGAGCGAATGTTTTGGAGAAGCGCGCCCGCACGACGAACTTAACAAGCGAAGCGAAGTTAAGTGAGGCCCAGCCGCCAGCTTGATTAGCTGGCGACACTCCTGCGGCGACTTGTGGTCGCTCGCAGTCGCAAGCACACCATTAGGTGCAACGTGTTGCGGAAGATAGCCTGTAAGGGAATGGCTGTTCCGTGACACGGACAGGAGCAAAAGCGGCCTCATGCCAGCGGCGAGGGCAGTAAATAGCGAAAAGGGTGAACGGTCTTAGCAGGGAGTGTCTACTATCTGAACAGAGCGTTGCGGTGAGGGGAGACAGAACATATCTATGGCGCGCGAGGCAAAATATTCGCGCAGCCTGAACGTAGAGGAGCAACTATGAGACAAAAAATAGCCCTGCTGACGCGGGACGATATTAGAGGGCTGGAAATAATTAATAATAAGCTGACCTGCGCAGAGCAGCTCACGCGCCCCGGAGCGGTGCCCGGCGGCCTGTCCGCGGCGGAAGTGACCCGGTTCTTCAAGGAAGCGCTGTTTTCGTATGCGGACGCGCAGTACTTGCAGGAGAACTACTGGCGGGAGCTGGCCGCACAGCACGGCGTGGCACAAAGTGACAGATACAGGCTGTATATAGATTTTGGCCGTTCAGAACTGTATCTGGCGGGGTGATACACCAGCGGGGTGAATATTTTGGTGAAACACGCTGCTGGTAGCGTCAGGCTGGAACGCCCCCGCCGCCAGCGGAGCAAATATCCGCGCAGCTGTATTAAAAGAATAAGAGGGGAATGTAAATGATACCCGCGATAAAGAATTATGAAGGCTTGAGCGTCACCTTTCAGGTGACGGAGGACTGTAACCTGCGGTGTAAGTACTGCTATGAGGTGGATAAGAAGCCCGGAGACCTGCCCTTTGAGTACGCGCAGAAGTTCATAGATATTATCTTAACGGACGAAGATCCCATAAATGCGAAAGGTACGGATAGCGCGTGGATCTTGCAGCAGGGATTAATACTGGACTTCATCGGCGGTGATGCTTTAATGGTGCCGGAACTGCTGGACAGGATACTGCAATATTATACATACAAAGCAGTATCCCTTAACCATAAATGGGCGTACCGGTGGCGGGCTAGTATATCCAGTAACGGGACGCTTTTTGAAGACCCTAAAGTGCGTGATTTCATGCTGAAATACAAGAATAATCTGTCCATAGGGGTATCCGTGGACGGCTGTCCGGAGATACACGACCGTAACCGTATACATAAGGACGGGCGGGGGACGATGAAAGACATAATGAAGTGGTGGGACTGGTATATAGCGTGGACAGGAATAGACAGCGCGGCGACCAAGGCGACGTGTAATAAGGAGACTATCCCTTATTTATATAAATCCATAAAGTATCTGCATGAAGAAATGGGCTTAAAGCATGTAAATATAAACTTTATCTTTGAGGACATGAAGCTGACCCAAACTGACTTAGAGCAATTAGATAGTGAAATGGAGAGGTCAATATATTACATACTGGAGCACAGACATGATCTGCATGTGAGCATGTTCGACAAGGGCTTCGGGATAGGGGAGGCCATGAAAGACCCGGACAAGGGTTGGTGCGGGTCGGGCTCCATGCCCTGTTTATCCATAAACGGGAAGATATACCCGTGCTTCAGATTTAGTCCGAATACGATGCACAGCCGTAAGCTGGACTTTTATGTGGGCGACGTGTGGAACGGCCTCAATCACAAGGAACGTTTCGAGACGGTGCGCAGCCAGACACGTAAGAAAATTTCGCCGCAGAAGTGTATGGAATGTGCGGTGGAGAGCGCGTGCGCGTGGTGTATCGGGGGAGCGTTTGCGGAGAAGGGGGAATTTTACCGGCAGACGAACATTTGCGAGATACACAAGCTGCAGAGTAAATGGAGCCGCAAGTACTGGGAGGAGTACGACAAATTAGAGGGCACAAAGTCCTTTGATGAGAACGGGAAGGTGATACCGGGGGTGTGACACCCTCAGTCCGCCACACCCCGACAGTTCGGCGTCTCGGCTCCGCTCGACGCCCACAGGCTCACTGACCGCTCCGCCCGGTGTGCGGCTCTAGAGGAATAAAAAAACAAGGAGGCAATCATGGCAGAGAAAAAAGATAGTAAGGAAGTAACCACAACGGGAGGTAATACCTCACAGGAGAAAGACCCGCGGGTGTGCCCGAAATGCGGGAAGATACACGATATACGTAAGGATCTGGGTATCAAGGCGACACGGGAGGAAGTGGAGAGTCTGGTGCTGATAAATAACCGGGTGAGCGTGGCGGAACAGGCGGCGCAGCCGGTGGACGTGCAGCCGAACGTGACGAAAGAGCAGGTGCAGCTGTTTGTCTCGGCGGCTCTGGAGGCGAAAGCCGAGGCGCTGGCCCTGCAGCGCAAATGGTGGCAGGAGATACTGGCGAAGTATACGGAATTGCCGAAAGATGAAAATGTGTTCGTGGATATGGACAGCGGGGAGTTTTATGTTGCCGTGCCGCCGGGGCAGGACGTGCACCACTAACGTAACTGGACTTCCGGATGTAGCAGCGGGTTTCCGGACACCGGCGCATAATAGATGCGGGTTTGCGGGCAATAGCGAGGCTGAGATTGCGGCACGCCGCAATGCCGTGCCGTTGCCGCTAAAATTTGCTGCTTTTAATAAAATTGTTAAAGTGTTACTATAGGTTAATTCGTAAGCGAGGTGCATTATGCCAGAAAAGGATACAGTACGTAAAACAACGAATAACGACCCGCGAGTCTGCCCGAAATGCGGTCAAATTCACGATATTCGTCAGGATCTGGGCGTTAACGCGACCAGAGCGGAAGTCGATGAGCTTATTACGATAAATAACCGGATTAACGTGGCTGCACAGGCCAGCCAGCCGGTGGATTTTCCCTCCAATGTGACCCAGGATCAGGTGCAGATGTTTGTCTCCGCGGCTTTGAATGCCCGGGCTGAAGCGATGACCCTGCGGCGTGTCTGGTGGCGGGATATGCTGGCCAAATACGAGCTGCCGTCCGAAGGCACTTTTGTGGATTTGGACACCTGTGGTTTTTACGTGTTGCTGCCGGTCACCTAAACCCCGGAGGAGTGATTTTTCGTCCGGGCTGAATAGACGAATCCGGCGGGCGCCGGTTGTAATTGCCGGGTATTTTAGCTGGGATACATATGCAGAATAAACTAAACGAATTAAAAGCCGCCGCCTTGCGCGACATCCATAAAATCGACAGTATAAAATCTCTGGAAGATTTGAAAATAAAATATCTGGGTAAAAAAGGCGAATTGACCGCTATCCTGAACGGTCTGGGCGGTTTGTCTAAAACAGAAAGACCGCTGATCGGCCGGGTCGGCAATGAAGTAAAAGCCGCGCTTACCGCCGCGCTGGACAGCCGCCTGTCCGAACTGGAGGATGCCGAGCTGCAAAAAAAACTGACGGCGGAAACTATTGATATTACGCTGCCGGGGCGCCGGATTCCCGCCGGTCGGCCGCATATTCTCACCACCACGGAAAACGAGATACGGCAGATTTTCGGCGAGCTGGGTTATACCGTCGCGGAGGGGCCGGACATAGAGGATGACTTTCATAATTTTGAGGCGCTGAATATTCCCAAAGACCATCCGGCGCGCGATATGCATGATACTTTTTATGTAGATGACGGACGCTTGCTGCGCACGCACACTTCGCCGGTGCAGATCCGCCTCATGGAGAAAGGCGTGCTACCTATCAAATCCATTATGCCGGGCCGGGTTTACCGCTGTGACGCGGACGTGACCCATTCGCCGGTGTTTCATCAGGTCGAGGGATTGGCCGTGGGCGAGGACATTACTTTCGGCGATCTCAAAGGCACGCTGGAATTATTCCTCCGGAGAATGTTCGGCGCGCAGCGCAAAGTCCGTTTTCGTAATTCCTATTTTCCTTTTACAGAGCCGTCGGCCGAGGTCGATGTGGAATGTTTTGTCTGCGGTGGCCGGGGCTGTCCGCTCTGCAAAAGCACCGGCTGGATCGAGATTCTGGGCTGCGGCTCGGTCGATCCCAATGTTTTTCAGGCGGTCAGGATCGATCCGGAAAAATACAGCGGCTTTGCTTTTGGTCTGGGAATTGAGCGCATCGCGATGCTCAAATACGGTGTCAAAGATATTCGTTTGTTCTATGCGTCGGACTTGCGGTTTTTGCGGCAATTTTGAGGAGTACTGCAGGGCTGCAAAGCAGCCGCCGTAAAAGATTTAAAAATTAGGAGAGCAGTGTGCGTATTTCGTTAAATTGGCTCAAAGACTACGTGGACATCAAACAGTCGCCGCAGGAATTGTATGAACTTTTTAACGCCAAAATTCTGGAAGTGGAGAGTTTTCAGGCGGGCGGTGCGGTCAAGGGCGTGGTCGTCGCGCAGATCAAAGAAGTAAACCCGCACCCGCAGGCGGACAAACTGCATGTGTTGAAAGTGGCTGCTGGCAAAGAAGAATTACAAATAGTCTGCGGTGCGCCTAATGTGCGTCCCGGCTTGAAAACCGCACTGGCTCTGGTCGGCGCGGAACTGCCGGGCGGCATTAAGCTGGCTAAAGCCAGACTGCGCGGCGTGGATTCTTACGGGATGTGCTGTTCGGAAAAAGAACTGGGCTTATCTGCCGGGCAGACCGGCATTATAGAACTGCCTGAGGACGCTCCGGTCGGCGCGGATTTTGCCGAATACGCCGGTTTGAATGACGCGGTGTACGAGCTGGGTGTCCTGCCCAACCGCGGCGATTTGCAGTCTTATCGGAATATCGCTATTGAAGTGGCCGCAGCCTCCGGCGCGCCGCTGAAACTGCCGCGGATCAAAAAAGATCTTAAACCCGGCACGGAAAAAAAAGCGGATATTACTATAGAGGCCCCGGAACTTTGCGGCCGGTACATGGGCTGTATTCTGCGGGTAAAGATCGCGCCCTCGCCGGACTGGCTGCAAAAACGGCTGTGTGCTGCGGGCTTGCGGCCGATCAATAATGTGGTCGATGTGACCAATTTTGTGCTGAATGAACTTGGCCAGCCGCTGCATACTTTTGACTACCGCCGGCTGCACGGCGGCAGGATAATAGCCCGCCGCGCTAAGCCCGGAGAAATTATTAAGACTCTGGCGGAAAAAGAAATTAAATTAACGCCGGAGATGCTGGTCATTGCCGATGCTGACCGGCCGGTGGCTCTGGCCGGCATTATGGGCGGTCTGGAATCCGGCGTGTATGAGGATACGGAGACTATTCTGCTGGAAGCGGCGTATTTCGCTCCGCTGTCTATTCGCCAGACTTCCCGCGCGACGGCGGTGCGTTCGGATTCCTCGGTGCGTTATGAGAAACAGGTCTCTTTTGACGGCGTGGAAGATGGTTTTTTCCGCGCGCTGGAGCTGTTCCAGCAGACCGCGGGGGGAGAAATTATTTCTGATATTGTGGATCTGGCTCCCGGCCGTCCTCAGCCGCTCACTGTCGAGCTGCGCCCGGAGCGGGTGAATAAAGTGCTGGGCACGCAGCTGACCGAAAAAGAAATAATAGCCATTCTGGAGCGGCTGCAATTCAAGCCGCGGGCGGAAGGCGCTAAG
Source organism: Candidatus Margulisiibacteriota bacterium (assembly GCA_031274525.1). Taxonomy (GTDB): domain Bacteria; phylum Margulisbacteria; class Termititenacia; order Termititenacales; family Termititenacaceae; genus JAISQA01. Next base: position 2,304 of record JAISQA010000062.1, on the reverse strand, counting down.
TATGTGGTGACCGTGCCGTCCGGCCGTACACACGATGTGTATCGGGAGATTGATCTTATCGAAGAAGTAGCCCGGATAGCCGGATATGCCGCGATACCGGCCACCTATCCGCAGGTGACGGTGCCGCCGGAAGCTCCAGCCCCGAAAGACCGGGTAATTTCTGTAATACACCGTGTATTACAGGCCGGCGGGCTTTCCGAGACCAAAACTTATTCTCTGACTTCGCCGGAGGTGTACAAAAATATCGGCCTGCCGGAGCAGTTTCAGGAGCCTGTTAAAATAACCAATCCGCTTTCGGTGGAGGAGTCTGTGCTGCGCCAGTCCTTGCTCCCCCAGCTGTGTCTGGGCGTGGCGGCCAATCAGGCTCAGCAGATCGGGGATGTGGCGCTGTATGAGATCGCCAAAGTCTATACCCGGCAGGGCGAGCAGCTCAGAGCGGCGGCGGTGCTGACCGGCGATATTTTGACCGGGGCCTTAAATCAGGAGCAAAAAATAAGCGTGGATTTTTACTGGCTCAAGGGGCTGGTGGAGGCTGTTTTGGCAGAATGTAGTGTGCCGCTCAAAAAATTACAGCGTTCTAAGTCCGTGTTCCTGCATCCGGGCAAGTCTTTGGAGCTGCCCTGTTTGAGCGCCGGAGAGCTGTCGCCGTTGATTCAGAAAAAACTGGGCTTTGCCCGGCCGGTGTATGCGCTGGATATCGATCTGGAGCTGCTGGCTAAAATGGCCCGCTTTGCAAAAGTATTTCAGGATTTTTCCCCCTATCCAGCGGCGGTCAGGGACATGGCTTTTGTGCTCGACCGGAAAGTCACCGCGGCGGAAATAGAAAAAGTTATATACTCCGCGGCGGGCGAGAATGTCGAGAAAATCGAATTGTTTGATTATTACACCGGGCAGAATGTGCCCGCCGGTAAAGTCTCGCTGGCTTATTCGCTTACTTACCGGGCACCAGACCGCACGCTCAAAGATGAGGAGATCGCCGGTATGCACGAGCGCATCGTCAGCGAATTAAAAAGAGTGCTCAACGCGGAGCTGCGGTAATTTTGCTATTCGGCTGAGCTTCCGCAATTATTTACATTTGGCGCGCTTGGAGTTAGTATTGGCGGAATGAACAGGGCGGACAGACAGTTCCTGAACTGGGCTTTCGAGTCGGCCGTAGTGGTCGGCGCCGCGGCTCTGGCGGGCAAATGGCTGGATGCGAAGTTTGAGACAGGAGCGAATATTTTAGCTCTCCTGCTTTTACTGGGGTTTCTGCTTGAAGGTTATAGCTTGTACAAAATAATCAAGGGCGCTACCCCAAAAAAATAACACGGTTTTTTAGGTCTATTTTTTAGGCCGTCAGTCTGGCGGGTGTGGTAATGTACAATGAAACGGCGCGGGTTTTCCTGAAATTATATTTGGGCGGATTAGATATCTCTATCACCGCTCCGGTGCTTTTGAATTTTTTGGCGGTTCTGGTTTTGAGTATTTTCCTTTTACTGGCGGTGCGCCGTCTGGACTGGCGGCCGGTCCGGCTGCTGCAAAACCTGCTGGAATACACGGTGGAATTTATCGAAAACCAGATTGTTGTCCCGACAGAGCTTGATAAAAAAACCTGGACGCCGCTGTTTTTGTCCGTGTTTTTATTTATTCTGGCCAGCGGCTGGCTGGGCGCGGTGCCGGGCTTGTCCGCGGTGACCGGCAATATCAATGTGACCGCGGCTCTGGCGGCGCTGGTTTTTCTGATCGCTCTGTTTGTGCGTCTGCGGCAGAATGGGCCGCTGCATTTTTTCAGGAGCCTGCTGCCGGAAGGCGTCAAAGGGCCGATGCTGCTGATCCTCCTGCCGATTGAGATCATCAGCCAGCTGTTCAAGCCCTTCTCTCTGGCCATTCGTCTGTTTGCCAATATGTCCGGCGGGCATCTGCTTTTGATCAGCATTCTGGGCTTTACGGCTATTTTCAATAATATACTGGTGGGCTTTTTTGCTTCCGGCGGCGCGGTGCTGATTATTTTATTTGAACTTTGCGTCTGTGTAATTCAGGCTTATGTTTTTACTTTTTTAAGCGCTTTATCCATCGGCGAATCAAGCGGCGAGGGTCATTAAGCGATAATTTTTAAGGAGGCAGAAAATGGAAAGTACCTTATGGGCGGCTTATATCGGCGCGGCGGTATGTATGGGACTGGCAGCTCTGGGCGGAGCGTTCGGCATCGGCATGATGATGAGCAAAGCTTTTGACAGCGTGGCGCGCCAGCCGGAGATCCTGGATAAGATCCGGCCGTTGATTTTCATCGGCATCGCTTTTATCGAGGCGGTGGCGCTGTACGGG
>JAISQA010000060.1 GCA_031274525.1 Candidatus Margulisiibacteriota bacterium | reverse complement strand
TCTTTCACGCTTTGTATACGCCCCAGATTGTTTATATCCGTGTAATATTTATACTCCTCCTGCTTGTTCTCCCCGTGATACATTGTCCTGCCCGGCCGGTTCAGCGTATCGTAGCTATAGCTTATTTCCTGCGCCGCATCCCCGGCCTTTTCCCCCGGCACATACTTGCGTACCACATTATCCATAACATCATATTCCAGACGCGTCACCGCGCTGCCTTTGCGTATCTCTATCAGCCGGTTGATGCTGTCGTATTTATACTCCACGACGCTCTGCCTGTCCTTATCTTTATTCTTACTGTCCGTGTGCGTGATGAGTCTGTCCAGTTTGCCGTAGATGTTATATACATACTCCGTAATAGCTCCGTTCGGCTGGACTGTTTTTATTAAGTTGCCGTAAGCGTCATAATAGCAGGTTATCTTCTGTTTCCTGACGTCATACACTTCTTTATAATTCAAAAGATCATTGTACCGCGTCTCCGTATACGTTCTGTCAAAATTTATCTGGAGCACCGGTCTGTCCATGCTGTCATATCTGGTCTCGGTCGTCCGTCCCGCATAGTCCGTCACTTTGGCCAGCAGCTGCGGCGCTTTATCATGATACTCATACAGGGTTGTCCGCGTCTGCCCGCCCCCGCGGTATCTTAGCTCCGTTTGTTTTTTCCGCCCTGCCTGATCCAGCTGCGTCTTCTCTTCATTACCGTACACGTCCGTCTTCACATACTCCGCACCAGAGCCGGGAAGCAGGGTATAGCTGTTCTTCTCCTGCAATCCGGTCTTTCTATCCGTCTGGCGCGTCATAAAGCCATAGCGGTCATACTCGTATTTCGTCCCGTTCCCGTAACTGTCTTCCTCCTCCAGCAGCAGTCCTGTCCGCTTGCCATAGGTTTTTCGGCTCCACGACCCGTCCGGCCTCTCTTCCCGCGCCGTGTATTCGCGGCCGGAGCTGTAGTCGTTCCGGTACGCCAGCCTCTGTCCGGCCGGCAGGGTTTTGGTATCCAGCTCACCATGCGCATCATACGTGTACGCCGTCACTATCGTCTGGCTATTGCCCCGGTCGTCCGCGGCTATTACTTCTTTCCTGACCAGATTGCCTTTCAGGTCATACCGGAAATACACTTCATTGTGTTTATCTCTGGAGCCCGGAGCCTGCACGTAAGAGTGAACTATTTGCTTGACCAGAAACTTCGCCTCCGCATCCTGCGTGGGGATAGCCGCATACCCTGGCCCCGCGCTCTGGCCCGCATGGTGCAGGTACTCATTCACCATTATTTTATCGTCCGCGGCAACATCCGGATCGCCGTAATTGATTATCCGTCCCGGATTACCGTATTTGTCATAATCCTGATATTCCGTGACATAGCGTTTCTGTCCTTTTACCGTTATTTCTTTGAGCTTATTCCCGGTCCTGTAGTCCCATTCGTATTCCGTCAGCACCTGATCCGGCAGGAATTCCCGGAGAGGATACCCATTCTTATAATAATGCGTCGTCTTGATATTGCGCGGGTCGGTGATCGTGATCTCCCCGAAACAGAACTGTTTGCCGTTCCCGATGTCATACGTATGCCCGTTCAGATGCTCGTATTTCCAGAGATATTCCCTACCCTCCGCTTTTAGTTTCTTTGTCCATACCGTGTAATTATTCAGATTCTCATTGCCCAGATTTTGCCAGTAATATGTATAGCTGGATTCCGCGCCCAGCGGATTTTTGACCGTCGCGATGATCCCCGGTACAAAATCTTTGCCGACCTTGTAAGTGTACTCCGTGCGCTCGCCCCGCGGATTCACCGCCGCCGTCATTTGTTTATCTTTGTCGTATTCATACTGCCAGACCAGCGGCGCGCCGTCCTCTCCGGTATAGCTCAGGCTGTTTATCTGATTATCCTTGTTGTAGCCGAGCTTTACTTCATTGCCGAGTGAATTATATATGCGCAGCGGTTTCATTTCCTTGTAATACAGCGTCCGCTGTCCGTCCACCGTTCCGTTGACACTGTTATATATTTCTTTCTCCGCATACTCATAGGCGATCCAGTCCCCATAATCGTTTTCCACCCTTGCCAGTAAAAAGCCCTGTGAGTCGCCTTCTATGGAAAATAAAAACTCATCTTTTTTATATTTTTCGTCATCTTCGCCGCGCCGCACATATCTGGCCAGTTTTTTCTGAAAGTAAAAATTAGTAAAATAATAACGCAGCCCTGCAGCGTCGCTCAACACATACCCGTCCCGTTCCCGGCGCAGAAAAGCCTTAACCCGCGGGTCTTTGGGCTGGAGTGTGCCTCCATCGAAATAATAACTCTGCCCGCCGCCCAGCTGGACCACTATGTCGTTATAGCTGCTGGATTTGCCCAGCTCTTTGTATTTTTCATCGCAGGCATAGTCATGGTACGTGTGAAACAGCACCCCGCCTGCGCCGATCTGCCAGCCCCGTCCCGCATACCCGCTGAATTGCCCCGCCGGGCCCGGGGTCCATTTATTGTGATATTTCAGCCAGCCCCACGGCCCGCCGTTGTCCCGGTCAAGCACGGTATAGCGCTCTACTTTTGTCGTGCTGGCACGCCGGGAAGCGCTTCCTCTGCCCGGGAAAGAACTTCCCCCTGTAAAAACGGTATAAGTTCTGACCTTCTCTATCATTGGCGTTAGATTGGTCGTCCCGGCCTCCTCGCTCAAATGATGAAAGCTGTTCTCCGTCTTGTAATGCTTATTATTGTACGAACGGACTATCTGTATCCCCGTGCCGCCGCGCCCCGGCAGGGACACATCCGTGCTGGACAGCACCAGCGCTCCCGTCAGGGTGTCTACCGTCTCGCCCAGATAGCCGTTGTGGCTCTGATACGGCGACGGTTCGCTCCAGACAGCTCCCGCCAGACACACCAGCATAATTAAATATTTTTTTATTTTACTCATCCGGCCTCTATCTCAGCTTTACTATTTTACTTCTGGCTTTGACCCAGCGTCCGCTGTCGTCTCTGACCAGCAGCACCAGATAATACACATCATTGGCCAGCGGACGGTTACGCTCGTCATTGCCGTCGAAATGATACTCGTTATAGCCCGCCTGTCCGGGCAGGCCGTCCAGCGTGCGCAGCAGCCTGCCGGTGATCGTGTATATTCTGGCGCGCACTTCCCCGCTGTGCCCGCCCAGCTCATAGGTCAGCGTGGTATCGTCCGCAAAAGGATTGGGGTAATTCAAGACTTTCTCGATAAAATATTTCTGGCTGCTGGACACAGTGGGCACACTTTCTGTCCGCGTTGCGGGCGGCGCGGCCATGATCGAGAATTGTCCGTCTTCCGGCCATTCTTCCGACAAAAATGGCACGACCGCATAATATATCCGCCAGTTATCCGTCGGCGTGTTTTTCTGCTGCCAGACTATATGGACATCTTCCAGCGCATTGTATTCCGAAGGCCCGGTCAATTCCCGGTCGCCGATATTTTTGACGATATACATGGACGGCTCGGCGACCTGTATATCCGGGCTGCTGCTTTCCGGATATTTAGTGACGCTTATTTTCGTGCCATTATGGAAGCCGGGTTTATAAATGCGCCGCCCGGCCCGTTGTTTCTGGCCACCGCGGAATGGCCCAGTGACTCGATTCTGGCCGGCAAAGCCAGACTGGTATAGTCCAGAGCGCTGGCGGCTAAAAAACCGCTTAACAATAAAAGGAAAAACCTTCTGCCTGTGTTCAAAGGCCACGACCTTTGTCCAGATTACCCGGAATCTTAACACAGGTTAAACCGAAAACACAGGCTTTTTTATAAGCAATACCTAATATAGATAATTATAAAGTTATAACTTATAAATGTAACGTACCTTATAATGTTATAACTCTACACATAATCGCCAAACCCAGGGGGATTTTTTTAAGCGGCGTCTATTATTATTCAGCGCACCGGCAGATCCTGCGCCCGCAGATATTCTTTAATTTGCGCCACAGATAATTCTTTGTAATGCAGCAGCGAGGCTAACAGCGCCGCATTACAATGATGCAGAGCTTCACCAATGTGTTCCAGCTTACCCGCACCGCCGCTGGCAATGACCGGCAGATCGACAGCCCGGGCCGCGGCTGCCAGTAAAGCACAGTCGTAGCCGTTTTTTGTGCCGTCCCGATCCATCGAGGTCAGCAGTATCTCTCCAGCGCCCAAGGCCTTGCCCTGTTTGATCCACTCGATTGCGTCCAGTCCGGTCGGCTGGCGTCCGCCGTGCGTATAGACTTCCCATTTGTCCGCGGCGGTCTGTCTGGCGTCCACCGCAAGGACTATGCACTGCGCGCCGAACATTTCCGAACCCTGCCGGATCAGTTCAGGATTATGGATCGCCGCGGTATTTAGAGATATTTTGTCCGCGCCGGCCTGCAAAATAGCCCGCATCGTCTCCGTATCGCGGATACCGCCGCCGACTGTAAAAGGAATAAACACCTGCTCGGCGGTCTGCTCGACTATATGCAGGAGTATTTCCCGGCTGTCGCTGGAAGCCGTGATGTCCAGAAAAACCAGTTCATCGGCATTCTCGCGGTCATAAAATTTCGCCAGCTCGACCGGATCGCCGGCGTCGCGCAAAGCGACAAAATTCGTGCCCTTGACCACGCGGCCGCCGGTCACATCCAGACAGGGAATTATTCTTTTTTTGAGCGTCACAGGATTATCTCTCCGTAGCCATTCCGAAAACTCGCGTAAGTCATGGGCGCTTTGCCTTCCGGCTGCACCGTAAGCAATTCTAAAACTCCGTCCGCATAACGGGTTGCGAGGATTTTAACCCTTTTGCCGCGGTGTGTCAGGCAGCCGCCGATCGCCCGCACTTTATTGTGAATTTGCAGCGGGCTGGTGCCCGGAGCGATCCAGCTGTCCTCTCCGGTAATTTTACGGCAGCAGGTCGCCAGAGCTTCATCCTGCGGCCGGCGGATTTCCTGTATGTCCGCCAGCAGCGTCTGCACCAGCAGGTCTGCGCCGCGCGCGGCGCAGAGGGCGCTCAAATCTTTCAATTGCATATTTTGTTCTATCGGAATAGCTTCCTGCAGCAAAATATCTCCCGCGTCCATCTTAGAATTTATCAACATCGTGGTCACGGCGGTTTCTGTATCGCCATTCAATAAGGCCGATTGCAGGGGTGAAGCGCCGCGGTATTTAGGCAAAAGCGAAGGATGCAGATTGACACATTTCCAGCCGCGGGTTATTTCCGCCGGTATCAACCGGCCGTAAGCGACCACGACAATTTTTTCCACGCCAGCCGCGCGCAGGTCCGCCGCGGAGGGGATATTTTCCAGAACCGGCACGCCCGCGGCAAGGGCCGCCTGTTTAATAACCGTCGGCTGCATTTTCAGCCCGCGGCCGGCCGGGCGATCCGGTTGGGTGGCGGTCAGGACAATTTCAAAACGTTTATCCGCCAGCAGTTTTTGGAAAGCCGGCAGGGCAAAAGCAGGCGAACCCCAAAAAGCCAGCCGCGTCATACCACCCTGGCGCCCGCGCCCTGCTGCTCCGGCGGCACGGGTTCGGCCTTGTCCAGAATAATAACGCCGTCCAGATGATCGATCTCATGCTGAAAAACCCGCGCCAGCAGGCCGTCCGCTTTGACAGTCGCCCGCTTGCCGTCGAGATTGAAAGCCCTGACCGTGACTTTGGTATAACGCTCGACCAGCCCTTCAAAACCGCGGCAGGACAGACAGCCTTCGATATTTTTGGCCGTGGCGTTATTATGCGAGATGATTTCCGGATTGATCAGGACGCCCGGCTGATTGCGGTCAGACGACACATCATAGACGAACATCCGCAGCGGCCGGCCGACCTGCGGAGCCGCCAGTCCGACGCCGTTGCCGATGCTGTACAGGGTCTCCAGCATGTTCAGGGCCAGCTCTTTCAGGCCGGGAATATCGGCTGGCTGCACTTCGCCGGATTTTTCACGGAGCCGCGGATCAGGCTGCTGCAGGACAGACAGGATCATTAGAAAGTAAACCTCAGGCCGAATTTATTGACGACCGACCAGAATTGCTCCTGCTTATGCTCCACCGCGGTATCGGTAAGCTCCAGTTGTTCATGCGCCAGATAACAGAGCGTATCCTGACGCAAAAGCCAGTTCAGGCGCACGCCGTAATGCGCGTAGGAATATTTATTATCAGCGCCGGAGAAAGCCGCATCCGGCAGACCGCTGCCCTGAATATAAATCAAATCCAGCAAAAATACCCCGCGGTACAAATCCTGGGTTAATTTTAGCCCGGTCTCGGTGATAATATCCGCGGACGGCATCCGGTTTGCGCCGTCCAGATCATTCTGTAAATAGCCGCAGGACGCATAGCCCAGCAGATTCACGCCCGGCACATTTTCGCCCAGCCGATTGGAACCAAAACCGGCGCCTTGCTGCGCGTACATCAGACTGATTTCCGTGCCGGTCTGCAGCAAGTCACCCAGCGCCAGCAGCGCTTCGTAATACCGGGAGTATTTTTTTCGAGACCGGTATTCACCCGCGTCAATTTCATAAAAATCTCCAGCCTCTTTAAAAGCACGGATCGCCAGACTTTTCTGCTCGTCTATAGCAAAGCGCAGCCCGGTCAAATAGCGCATAGTCCGCAAGTCATGGGCATAGCCCGGCTCCGGCGCCGTGTAATAATTTTCCACCGCGTACTCGAGAGTGCCGGTCTGCAAAAGCGGTATGGCCACCGGAATAGTATACTGCGCCCGGGCAGCGGTTTTATCGATCCGGCGCCGCTCATTGCTGCCGTCGTTATCCAGATCATACCCCGTCTCGATATTATCCCCGACGAAGACCTGCTCCAGCTCCAGGCCCAGCCCCCACAAACTCAGTTCCCCGCCCAGCGCGTTAGCCGGCTGCTCGCGCACCTGCCGATCCACGGCGCTAACGGTCTGCCCCGGGCCGAGACTTCCGCTGAATTTTACCCAGCCGTCCGGAAAAAATCGCTTACCCGCCCAGGCCGCAAAACTGGCAGAATTGTCCTGCACCCTGGCTTCCCAGCCCTGCAAACCGGACTGCCGCCCCAGCTTCAAGTCGACTCTGGCAAAAACAGACGGCAGAGCCAGCGCCTTATAATCATGCTGTTCGGACACTTTACGCGACGGCGCATAGATATCCAGCTTAAAGCTGTCCTGCAGCAGGCCGGCCAAAGCCGTGTCGTCCGGCGGCCGGCCCTGCAGCGCTTTTACCTCGCTTTTCAAATCGTCCAGCTCCTGCCGCAGCGCCAAAAACGACTCTGCGGAAATCGAACCGGTCGGCGCGGTCAACCCGGCCGCCTGCAGTCTTTGCTCCAGCAGCGCTTCCATGCTCAGGGAAAGATTATTGAGATAGGTGATCGTCTCATAGCGGGAAACTTTTTCCCCGCCGCGAAAAGTCCCGTCGGGATAACCTTTGATTATTTTTAATTGATTGGCCGCACGGGACACCGGACCCTCCGCCCAGTGACCCGGCGGAACATCGGAAAACACCGCATCAGGCGTGACCGCCGCGCCAGCCACCGCCGCCCAGCAGAATAGGATTAAGCTATACTGGATTATTGGTTTCACTTATCTATTGCGCAAAAAAACCGGCACCTCGAAATCTTCCACGGGCTTCTGCTCCGGGGCTGTATCCTGAGCAAAATTGTCATTATCCAAAAAATTAAATTTACTCCGCGCCGGATTGAGCTCCTGCGGCGGATCTTCTTCGGCATTAAACTGGATCTGGCCGTCGTCATTGATCTCAATTTTGTTTTTATTCGTAAAGATCAGCGGTTCTTTTTTCTTCAGCGCATTATTAAAGCCGGTGGCGATCACCGTCAGGGTCATTTCTCCTTCTCTGGACTCATCGATCAGGGTGCCGAAGATGATATGCGCGTTCGGGTCGGCGGTATTGTAAATCACGCCCATGGCCTGATTGACTTCGTGCAGGGACATATCCGGGCCGCCCGCCACGGAGACAATAATTCCGGTTGCGCCCTGAATGGATTCTTCCAGCAGCGGATTGGTAATTGCCGCCTGCGCCGCCTCTACCGCGCGGCTCTCGCCGGAAGCCGTGCCAATGCCCATCATCGCGGAGCCGGCGCTGGTCATAATCGTCCGCACATCGGCAAAATCCAGATTGATCAGGCCGGGGGTGGTGATCAGCCCGGCAATGCCCAGAATACCCTGCCGCAGCACATCATCGGCCATGCGGAAAGATTCCAGCATGGAGGTGGTGCGTTCGACCACTTCTAAAATACGGTCATTGGGAATAACGATGAGCGCGTCCACTTTAGAGCGCAGCTGCTCCGTGCCCTCTTCGGCCTGCCGCATCCGGATCGGCCCTTCAAAACGAAAAGGCTTGGTGACCACGCCGATAACCAGCGCGCCCCTGTTTTTGGCGATCTCGGCTACGATCGGCGAAGCTCCGGTGCCGGTGCCGCCGCCCATGCCGGCGGTGACAAAAACCATATCCGCGCCGTCCAGCACAGCCTCCAGATCTTCTCTATTCTCCTCGGCGGCTTCCCGGCCGCAATTGGGGTCGGAACCGGCGCCCAGACCTTTGGTCAGCTTGTTGCCGATCTGCACCGCGCTGTCCGCCATAGAGCTACCCAGCACCTGCGCGTCCGTATTTACTGCGATGTACTGCACGCCGGATAAACCAGCCGCGACCATGCGGTTCACGGCATTACAACCGCCGCCGCCCACGCCCACGACCTTTATACTGGCAAAATTTTTCGAATCAACCATAACGCCCCCTAATTCGATCTATCTGATTATAGCACACTGTCCGGCGAGAATATACCAGCAAAATCCCCCAAACCGGGGGAGCGGGGAGAGTGTGGGGTGAGCGAAGGGGATCGAACCCTCGGCAGCCAGAACCACAATCTGGAGCTCTACCAGCTGAGCTACGCCCACCACCATAAACTGGCGCGCCTGGTATGAATCGAACATACGACCCTCTGCTTAGAAGTTACACAGGCGCAAAAACCGCACAAGTTTATCACAAAAATATAATATGTCCTATATTCGGTAAACAAAGTAGTTTATCTGCTTTTAGACAGTTATATGCTTTATTTCAAATAAATAATTGAAATTTTACTTTGCGTTTCAATGCATAAAAAAGCGTCAAAATTCATTGGTGTGTGGGATTCTGGTGGGATTTTGGGGGGTGGAGTAAGCCGCAGTTGTCGTGTACCAGGTGTCCCTGTAAAATATCTTTATGTGGTATCTCTATTTGGACGAATCAGGCGATTTAGGTTTTGATTTCAAAAATAAACGTCCATCAAAATACTTCACAATTACTATTCTCTGTTTTCAGGGAACAGATCTAAAAAACAAACTTGGTTATGCCGCAAAAAAGACACTTGCCAGAAAACTAAATCCCAAAAAACATCGTAAATGTATTATTGAGGAATTAAAAGGCGCCCATACAAAACTAGATATAAAAAAGTATTTGTTTAACCAAATACGGGATATTGATTTTAGTATTTATGCAGTTACATTAGATAAAAAAAGAACCTTACAGTATGCTAATGATAACAAAGCCAGACTTTATAATTACGTTGCAAAACTTGTTCTTGACCAAATACCTTTGGAAAATATTGATAGTTCGGGAATTGAATTTATCATCGACAGGAGTAAAGGAAAAAAGGAAATTGTAAGATTTAATAGTTACATCAGACAAAATTTACAATCGAAGATTGCGCCAAAAACACCATTGACTATACTGCACGAAAATTCAAGAGACGATAAATGTATTCAAATTGTAGATCTGTTTTGCTGGGGAATTTTTCAGAAATATGAAAATACCCGGACAGACTGGCTGGATATTTTTAAGGACAAAGTTCTAAAAGAAAACCTGTATCAGGGATAAACTAAAAAAGCGCGCCCCGCGAGCCTTGACGCTTGGGCTGTGGCCAACATATAGAAGGGAACACCCAAGACAACCCACGGTGGACTTACCGCTTGTGTAAATACTAACATATAACCAGCACCTACACAATATTATCGTCAAAATATGTTTTTTGTAATGAGGCTGGTGAACGGATTAAATCCTTTAAGAAATTAGTGGGGGATTTTGGTGGGATTTCTCAATAACCAAAACCTCAATTTATCATAAAGCCCGTATAACTGCTTAAACTGGCGCGCCTGGTATGAATCGAACATACGACCCTCTGCTTAGAAGGCAGATGCTCTATCCCCTGAGCTACAGGCGCACAGCGGGGAAATATTAGCCTAAAAATATCTTTTTAACAATGTGCGGAAGCTCGCGGCTCCGCCGCACACCGGGCTGAATTAAACAGGCTGTTTACACCGTTAATTTTACAGTCTTCATAATAGTTGTGTTAAAATCGCGGTATATGAAATACCTGATCCTCATCGGCGACGGCATGTCGGGGCTGCCCCTGAAAAAACTGCGCGGCAAGACCACGCTGGAAACAGCCCGCACCCCGCATATCGACAAACTGCTGGCACGGGGTCTTACCGGACTGGTGCAAAACGTCCCGCGCGGCATGGCTCCCGGCTCGGACGTGGCCAATATGTCCATCTTCGGGTACGACCCGCGGAAATTTTACTCCGGCCGCGCGCCGCTGGAAGCCGCCGCACGGGGCATCCCGCTGGGCAAAAACGCGGTGGCTTTTCGCTGCAATCTGGTCGCTATCGCCCGCGGCAAAATGCAGGACTTCACCGCCGGACACATCGAGACCAGAACGGCGCAAAAGCTCATCAAAAAACTCAACCAGCAGCTGGGCAGCGCCAGAGTAAAATTTTATCCCGGCGTGAGCTACCGGCATCTCTGCGTCATCCAGCGCGGGCCGCTGGCGGCCAAATGCACGCCGCCCCACGACATCACCGGACAGGCGGTAAAAGCCTGCCTGCCCCGGGGCCGGCAGAGCGAACTGCTCAATAAATTGATGACCGACTCGCAGGCCGTGCTGGCCGGAGAAAAAACCGCGGCCACCCAGATCTGGCTCTGGGGACAGGGTCAGGCCCCGGCGCTGACGCCGCTCACCCGGAAATACCAGCTCAGCGGCGCAGTGATCACCGCCGTGGATCTGCTCAAAGGTCTGGGCATTTACGCCGGACTCAAACCGCTCCGGGTCAAAGGCGTGACCGGCTTTCTGGACACCAACTACGCCGGCAAAGCGCGGGCGGCTGTTCAGGCTCTGCAAAAACAGGATCTCGTGGTGGTGCATGTCGAGCCGCCGGACGAGTGCGGGCATATGGGCCGGGCAGACTTGAAAATACAGGCTATCGAAGATTTTGATAAAAAAATAGTCGCGCCGATCATCCAGCAATTAGAAGAAAAGCACACCGCCTTCCGCGTGCTCATCCTGCCGGATCACCCCACGCCGATCAGCACCAAAACCCATTCCGGCGAGCCGGTGCCTTTTGTGTACTACGACTCGGCCAAACCGCGCGCGCCCAGACCGGCCAAGTATTCGGAAAAAACCGCGGCGCGGACTAAACTCTATATCCCGCACGGCCACGAGCTGCTGGACAAATTGTATGCCGGTTTTTGATTTTGCCTGTCAGAACTGCCGGCAAAACTTCAGCGAGCTGGTCTGCGGCGCGGAACAAATCGTCTGTCCGGTCTGCGGCAGCGCCCAAATACGCAAATTGTTTTCCGGCTTTTACACCATCTCCGCCGCGACCAGATTTGAAACCAATGCCCCGGATCTGCCCAGTATGACGCAGTGGGAAAAAGCCCGAAAGGGAAAGCCGGGGGTTAGCACAAATGTCCCGGCTCCGCCCGGCAAGCGTTCTGCCCGGCGCCTAAAATCCCGCGGCACCGCCAGAATAACGCCAAAGGCCGCGGTGCACAAACGCGCCTAGGCCGCAGGCGGCAGCGTGTCAAAGAAAACGCTGACCACGCCGCAGCCTTTCCGGATTTTCAGGTAACGCCGTAAAATTTTCAGCGCAGCCTGCCGGGCTCCGGCGTCCAGCCGGTCAAAAATACGCGCTAGATCGGAGCGCTCCCGCCGCCGCGCGGCTTTTTCCCGCACCGCCAGTTTTTCCGCGTCCCGGAACCAGAACGCCAGCGGTATATCGTAGGTCTCGCTGATCTGGAACAGAGTGACCATACGCGGCAGAGTTTTTCCCTTATAAATACTGTAAAAAGAAGCATAGTCCAGACCGATTTCATAAGCCATTCTTTCCAGAGAATAACTATTTTTTTCTTTTAGCTGTTTTAGTTTTCCGCAAATTAAGGTTTTTAATTTTTTCTCTATTTCCGCTTTTTCCATTTGTCACCCTCTTAGTTTAGAAGTTTAGTCAGTTTACGGAAATTACTATATGGTAAAAGCGATAGATAATTACTATTGTATTTCACTATAAAGGTTTGCTATACTGGGACAGCTAAATTTTTAGGAGGAATATATGCCCATACAAACCGGACAGCCGATCAAAGCCGATGAAGTGAATGATATGTTTAATACCAAAGAAAATGTCAGCAACAAAAAAACTACCATATCCAGCACCTCAGACACGGAATATCCCACGTCCAAAGCGGTATACACGGCTTTGTCTGCCAAAGAAAACACCAGTAATAAAAAAACCGCTGTATCCAGCACCTCATCAGATACGGAGTATCCTTCGGCCAAAGCAGTGTACACGGCTTTAACCGCCAAAGAAAATACCAGCAATAAAGTGATCAGTCTATCCAGCGCATCGACAGATACCCAGTATCCCTCGGCCAAAGCGGTGCATAATAACCTAACCACCGGTTTAGCCGCCAAACAGGACAAAATTGCCGCCGGCACGGCTGATAATATAGTGGCCTACTCCGGGACAGCGGGAACGCTGAATACGCTGACCAGAACAACCAGCGTGCGCGCGTCAAGTTCCGCGGAAGACACCTCTATTCCCACGGAAAAAGCGGTGGCCGCCGGACTGGCCGCCAAAGCTAACAGCGCGGACGTGCAGGCCATGCTGCCGGTGGGGACTATCCTGATGTATGACGGCACCGGCTGGCAGGATAATGTCACGCTGGTCGGCTGGTATCAATGCGACGGGAACAACGGCACGCCCAATCTAAGCGATAAGTTTATCAAAGGCGCTGGCACTAAAGCGGCTACCGGCGACGGCAAAATGTTATTGGAGGTAAAACATTTGCCGGCGCATAAGCATGGGATTACCGACAAGCAGCATGATCATGAAACCAAAAAATTAACTAACGATAGATCGGAGGGTAGTGGCGGTAAGGATTATACGACACTCATGGCAGATGAAGCCAATGCACCCACGCAACCTAATATTAAAGTCGCTTCTTCTTATACCGGCATTACAGAGACAAATAATAGCACCGGCGGCGGACAGTCTTTCGATGTCCTGCCGAGTTATTATTCGGTGATATATATTAAGAGGATGGCGTAAATTACGAGAGAGCATATTGCAGCGGAGCGAATATTTTGGTGGAGCACGCCGCGGTGCGGAAGATAACTTGTGGAGGAATAGCTGTTCCGTTACACAGGCAGCAGCAAAAGCGGATTACCGCAGGTACGCGGTCTATCAGTGAACATATAGCCAGTACGCAGAGCGGACAGACAAACAATAATCCGCCGTATCCAGAGCGTTGCGAATAAGGGAGAGGGAACATATCTATGGTGTGCGAGGCAAAATATTCGCGCAGCCTCAATATTCTCTTTTTTCCCCTCCAAAGAAAATGACAGGTAAAATGTCTGAACATTGAGGAGTGTAAATAAAACTGTGTAAACGAACAAATGTGTTCTTGTTCCTGCGCCGCAAAAGCTCTGGCTGCAACAATTTATTTCTTATCTGTTCGCTCCGCGACCGAGGCTGTAATTCCTTACAGCCTCGGAAGTCCCAGCGCGCAACAAGCGCGCGGAGCGCGTACCGGCTGCCGGCATCTTTCCGGGTTATATGCCTGCGGGAATGCCGCTTTTGCTCTGCTGGAATAATTCTGAATTATTTTTTCTATAACAATTACCCTGACTTAAACAGGCCGTTTACCCGGTTTTATTTACACTCCCAAAGGTTCTGCCAGCGGAATAAATATTTTGCTGGAGTGCGCTCTGCGCAACGAACTTAACCATGCCAGCTCAGTTAGCTGGCAGGACTTCCTCGGCGGCTTGAGGCCGCTCTCGGTCGCAAGCCAGTAGAGCGAAGTTAAGTGAGGCCCAGCCGCCAGCTTGATTAGCTGGCGACACTTCT
>JAISQA010000026.1 GCA_031274525.1 Candidatus Margulisiibacteriota bacterium | reverse complement strand
AATAACCTCCACGCCCTCTTTGACCAGTGCCTCGACAAGTATTTTAGCGCCCTTCATCTAAAACCTTTCTTAAAAAATATAGTTTGCGATTTTAGCATATTTAGCCCAAAAGTGGGTATTAGTGTAAGAACGGGGTACAACCCCTCTGGCACGGATCAGCACGGCCGCTCCCCTGCCAGCAGGTGAAAAAATTAACATTATAAAAAAGGAGTAAAGGCATGTCCAAGTCTTTAGAAATCTTGAATTTTTTAGAAAACATTTCGGAGGATGAAAAATTAAACACTGTGAAAAATAATTATCAGCTTAATTCCGAAAGGAACGCGCGGGCTATTCTGCATATCCTGGAGAACAGCCAGGACGCGGAAAAATATCCGGCCAAAATCGAGAAAGTTATTAAAAAACTGGAAGACAAGCTGGACAAGGAACACAAGCGGCTGGCCAAAAAACAGGAGAGCTTTGCCTTCAGCGGATTTGTCGATAAGTCCAGAGTATACGAACTGAGCAGCGATATTCTGGAGCTGAAAAGACTGCTGGAATAAGCGACTGTAAAATTAAGTGTGGAAATATTCAATCCAGCAGGACAAATATTTTACCTGTCACTTTCTTTCAATGTCCGCTTGCTGCGCCGCTGCCGGTGGAAAGACACGGCAAAACGATGCGCTTCGTCGCGGACAGTCTGGAGCAGGCGCAGGCCCGCGTCCCGCCGCGGAATGACCAGCGGATCACTGCGGCGCGGGATAAAAACTTCTTCTTCCCGCTTGGCCAGCGCGCAGAGCGGGATATTTACGCCCATATTTTTGCAGACCCGCACCGCCACGCTCAGCTGGCCTTTGCCGCCGTCCACGACCAGCAAATCCGGCGCACCCCACTCCGGCAGGCGCATACAGCGCCGCGTCAAAACTTCCTCCATCGAGGCAAAATCGTTCGGCTCGGCCTGATCGATAATATATTTGCGGTACTCGCTTTTATCCGGCAGGCCGTCGATCAGCACCGCCATAGAGGCTACCGTCTCGCTGCCCTGAATGTGCGAGATGTCGTAACACTCTATCCGCCGCGGCAGGGCTTCCAGCTGCAGGATCTCCTGCAAACGTTTGAGCCCGGCGGCGGGCGACTCCGCACGGAGCCGGGACATAAGTTTTTCCTGCAGGTGCTTGCGGGCATTGTAAATGCCCATTTGCATCAGGTCATAGCGGAAACCGCTCTGCGGCTGCCAGACCCGCGCCGCGCGCTCCTGCGCCCAGCCCGTGAAAACTGCCAGCGGCAGATCCGCCGGCAGAATAATCTCCGCCGGCGCGGCGTCCTGCGCGTAGAAACTCAAAAGCAGCCGCTCTCTGGCGTCTTCCGTCAGCCCCTGCCGGCTGACCGCGCTGAAAGACCGGCTGCCGATGATCCGGCCGTATTGCATGCGCAGCAGCACCGCCGCCTGAATATTCTGCCCGGCGGCAAAGCCCCAGACATCCCGAAAAACATTGTCCGGCGCGATCACATTTTGTTTGACCATGATCCGGTCCAGGCTCCGCAGTTTGTCGCGGCATTGCGCGGCTCTTTCGTAATCCAGAGCCTGCGCGGCAGCGTCCATCCGCGTCTTCAGCTCCGCGGCCAGACCGGCATAATCCCCGCGCAGGAAATCCGTCAGCGCGCCGATCTCTTTTTGGTACTGCTCCTCCCGGCCGCCCGCGCAGGGCGCAAGACACTGGCCGATCTGAAAATACAAACAGGGCTTTTTGCCCAATTGCCGGCAGCGGCGCAGGCTGAATATACTCTGCACCGCGCGCAAAGCGTCCCGCACCGAACCGGCGTACGGCCCGAAATATTTGCTGCCGTCGCTCAGCCGCCGTCTGGCAATAATCAGGCGCGGATATTTTTCGGCGGTTAATTTAAGGTAGGGATAATTCTTGTCATCTTTCAGATCTATATTGTACGGCGGCTTGTGTTTTTTGATCAAAGAATCTTCCAGAAGCAGGGCTTCCGTCTCCGATCCGGTGACAATCGTGCTGAATTCAGCGATCTTCTCGACCAGCAGGGCGGTCTTGGGGTCTTTGTCGCCGTGAAAATAGGAGCTAACCCGTTTTTTTAAGTCGCGCGCCTTGCCCACATAGAGCAGGCGGCCTCCCGCATCCAGATGCAGATAAACACCGGGAGCATGCGGCAGATGCTGGAGCAGTTTAACTAATTTCTCATTCTTCATTCGGTCTATCAAGGAGAGGCAAATCGGTCTGTCCGCCGTGCGCGCCGTCGGTCAAGCGGTAAATATCTTTGTCGATTTTTTGCAGCTCTTTGCTGGCGGTATTGTAACTGCCGACTGTGACCGCCAGATTTTTACCCAGCCGGCGCATAAACTCCTCATAGTTATTCAGATGTTTTTGCAGATCGCCCACGCGCCCGATAATCTCCTGAATATTTTCCTGGACGGCCGCGGCTTTCAGGCCCTGCAGGACGGTTTCCAGATAGGCAAAGAAGGAGGTCGGTGAAACGATAATAACATGCTTGCGGAAAGCATATTCGATCAAATCCTGCTTGCTGACATTGACGCTGCCGACATTGTAGATCAGCAGATTATAATAAACGCCTTCCGCCGGGATGAACATAAACGCGAACTCGGTCGTGCCCTCCGGCGGGCGGATGTATTTGGCCGTCTCGTCAATGCGGTTTTTGACATCACTGCGGAAGTCGCGCTCCAGCTGTTCCCGCACGGCGGGATTTTGTTCGGCCATAATTTTGTTGTATTTCTCCAGCGAAAATTTGGCGTCAATCGGGATCACCAGCTCGCGGTAAAAAATCGCCGCGTCCACGGTCTCGCCGTTCGCAAACTTATACTGCATCCGGTACTGATTGGGCTGCAAAACATTGCCCAGCAGAGTTTCCAGAAAATATTCGCCCAGAATGCCCCGCTGCTTGGGATTTTTGAGAATATTTTCCAGACTCTGCAGCTGGCCGGAAAAATCCAGCACCTGTTTATTGGTCTGGTCGATCTGGGTCAGCTTTACCGTAACATCGCGGATGATCTCCTGCGACTGCTGGAACTGCCGCTGCATGGTCTGCACATTCAGCTGCTGGCCGCTCTGCAGCTCCTGCCGCATCCGGGCCAGCTGATCCAGCACGGTCTGCTGAACCTGCTGCATTTGTTCCGCAGAATTATTTTTCGGCAGCGGCCGCAGGGCCAGGAAAATCAGCGCCAGCACCAGAACCAGCAGAATACCCAGCAGGATCTCCATGCGCGTATTTTAGCATGAAATAGCTATTCTAAAGCTCCTCCGGCGGCGTCATAATATAAAACTCACCGGTCTCAAAGTCCACGAACACATTTTCATCTTTCGGCAATTCTGTATATTTCGCCAGAATCTCCTGCCACCACTGGCGCTGCAAAGACAGGGCCTCGGCTTTCGCCTCCAGAGCCGCCGAGACAAACAGCTGCACCTGTTCTTTCGTCACACTGGCTGGCAAATCCACCGGCCGGGCGGCCTGCTCCGCCACATTCACCCGGTTGTTTATCAGCACCAGACTTTCTACTTCCGCCTGTTCCGCCTTAATCCCCAGGTCTTTCCTTATATCATGGATCTTCCCGCACTTCGGACACACCCGCGGGTCTTTTTCCTGCGAGTTATTATTCCCCGTTACGATTATTCCCTTACTATCTTTTTTTTCTGCCATGATTGCCTCCTTTTTTTATTCACCGTATTACTTTCCCCTGTTCATCAAAGGACTTTGTGCCCTCCAGCCTGTCATACTCCTCCCAGTACTTGCGGCTCCACTTAGATTGGAGCTTATGCACTTCGCAGATATTCGTCTGGCGGTAAAACTCCCCTTTCTCCGCAAAAGCCCCGCCGATGCACCACGCGCAGGAGCTCTCGACATTGCACTCCAGGCATTTCCGCGGGGATATATTCCGGCGCGTCTGCTTCCTTACCGTCTCAAACCGCTCCTTGTGATTCAACCCGTTCCACACATCGCCCACATAAAAGTCCAGTTCGCGGCTGTGCATTGTGTTCGGCGAAAATCTAAAACAGGGATATATCTTCCCGTTGATACTCAGGCACGGCATGGAGCCGGAGCCACACCACCCCTTATCCGGATCTTTCATCGCCTCGCCGATGCCGAAGCCCTTATCGAACATGCTCACATGCAGATCATGTCTGTGCTCTAATATATAATAAATAGATTTTTCCATCTCGGCGTCCAGTTGTTTCAGATCTTCTTCCGTTAATTTCATGTCCTCAAAGATAAAGTTTATGTTTATATGCCTCAAACCCATTTCTTCATGCAGGAATTTAATAGACTTGAGAAGATACGGGATTGTTTCTTTATTGCACGTGGCTTTCGTGGCCGCGTTGTCCAGGCCTGTCCACGCTATATACCAGTCCCACCATTTCATTATGTCTTTCATTGTCCCCCGGCCGTCCTTGTATATGCGGTTACGGTCGTGTATCTCCGGACAGCCGTCCACGCTTACCCCCACGGAAAGATTATTCTGGTATTTCAGCATGAAATCCCGGACTTTAGGGTTAGCAAACAAAGTGCCATTGCTGGAAATAGCCGCCCGCCAGCGATACGCGCCGTGATGGCCCAGCAGCACCGCTTTATATTGATAATATTGCAGGATCCTGTCCACCAAATCCGGCACCATCAGCGCATCCCCGCCGATGAAGTCCAGAATTATGCCCTGCTGGTGCAGCCACGCATAATCCGTATGCCTCACGCCTATGGGGTCATCGTCAGACAAAATAATATCGATAAATTTCCGGGCGTACTCAAACGGCAGGTCACCCGGTTTTTTATCCACCTCATAACAATACGTACAGCGCAGATTGCAGTCTTCCGTCACCTGAAAAGTCATGGTCATGCCGCTGTACGGACTAATTGCCGGTATCATTTAGCTTACTCTCCTCTATATATAACTCGCGCGTATTAAAATCTACATACAGTTTGGTAATTTCTTTTATGTGAATATTATTGCCTGCCGCTATTTCCTGCCAGATAAAATCCTGCATGCTTTGCGCGTCGGCCAGCGAAAAAATAGCTTCTTTAAAGAAACGTCTGGCTTCTGCCAGCGGCACGCCGGCAGGAACGGCGCCAGGACGAACAGCCTGAGTGGCGCAGGATACCTTGTTAAGCGCTAAAATCAGATTCTGGACTATATCACTGTCAATGGTCGCTATCAGTTTTTTGGCCATAAATCAGCCCTGCTCCTGATAACGTCCGGAAACACCGCCGCGCCGGGGCCCGTTATTATTGCCATTGGTCGAGCCGGCATCCACGCCATGCCGGCTGGTGTCATTGCAGCCATTCAAACAGCCGCTCATGCAGGAATCATAACAATTGTTCCGGCAGTGATTATTGCAATCCAGCTGGCAGTTCGCGACACAGCTTTGAGAGCAGCCCAGGGTACAATTACTGCCACAGCCGCCGGTGCAGACTACTCCGCAGGCATTGGCACATCTGGAACCGCAATCAATACGACAGTCCGCGCCGCAGGTGCCGGTACAATTGCTGCTGCCGCAGGTCAGATGACAGTCACTGCCGCAGGTACCGGTGCAGTTGCTGCTGCCGCAGGTCAAATGGCAGTCATTGCCGCATTTAGCGGCACAGCCATCGCCGCAGGCTTTTTGGCAGGACTTGCCGCAGGCGCTGGCGCAGCCGTCGCCGCAGGCTTTCTGGCAGGCCTTGCCACAACTTGCTTTGCAGGCAGAATAACAATTATTCTCACACTGGGCATTACCGCAGGTGCCGGTGCAGGCTGTATAACAGCCGGTAGTGCAGACATTCTGGCAGGTCCCGCCGCCGCAGCTCTGCGTGCAACCGCCCGCGCAATTACCCTTGCAGTTGCTGCCGCCGCAGCTGCCGGAACAATTGCCAAGACAGCCCGCCCAGCCTCCATTACACGTCCAATCACACCCTTCACAACCATCACAGCCGCCGCATATACCCTGACAGCCATTGCCGCATTGCCCCTGACAGGCGCTGCCGCAATTGCCCGTGCAGGTAGCTCCGCAATGCCCGCCACAATTGCTGCCGCAGCCCACTTCGCAGGCTTTACTGCAGCCGCCGTTACAGGCCCCGCCGCAGATACCGGCACAGCCATCGCCGCAGGCCGCTTCGCAGGTCTTGCCGCAGGTTTTGGTGCAGCCATCGCCGCAGGTTTGTTTGCAGGCGCCTCCGCAAGCGCTGGTACAGGCGCTGCCGCAGGCATTGGCGCATCTGCCGCCGCAGGCGCTGGTACAGGCGCTGCCGCAGGTATGGGCGCATCGGCCACCGCAGGCGCTGGTGCAGGCGCTGCCGCAGGTATGGGCGCATCGGCTGCCGCAGGCATCCGCGCATTTAGAGCCGCAGTCGGCCTGACAATCCGCCCCGCAGCCCGCGCTGCACTTATCGCCGCAGCTTGTGGAGCACACGCTGGCGGCACAGCCCGCCCCGCACTCTCTCCCGCAGGCCGAACTGCACCCGCCGGAACATCTGGCGTTATTCGCCGCGTCATCAATAACCTGCCGCACTTCTTCCAGATGCTGGCCTTTGATCTTGGTGGAGAGAGCAGTGATATTTTCACTCCAGGGAAACGTATCGCCATTGGCATACAGCACCAGACCTCTGGTATCAGCGCGCAGATTGGTGATCTGTGTTTTGGTCATGAGCGCCCCTTTATCCACATCGCGGGCGCTATTTGCAGTGGTCACGTTTCTCCGCGTTTTCTGCGCGGTGAGTTTGGCGCGGGTCACGTTGTAATCAACGGCTTTCGCTTCCTTACCCGTTAATTTTTTAGCCTGCGTGCCGCTCCGGCCTTCGTTGCTGGGATAATCCTGATAGGCATTAGTCATAAAAACTCCCCCCTTATTTCTTATTTAAACAAGCCCCTGTCCTTCCTGCTGTTAATTTAGTACTTGATTTATGCTTCGCGCATATGACAAAATTTGACCGGATTATATACTTATTATTTGTCTAAAGTAAATAGTATTTTTTGACTAAACAATATTACACAAATCGGATTTCTATGAGATAAGAAAAAAGAAATACCTTATGAAAAACACCAAAGCAGACCACAGACACCAGACCAAACACCCCAACCAGATTGACAACCGGCTGCGCCGGGCCATTGCCGCCAAAATACAAGATTTAATGAAAGTGCTGGATTTGAGCATCGAGGAAGCTGCGCTGAGTTCTGAGCTGGAGTATTCCAATTTTTATTATATCGTCAAAGGCAAAAAGACCCCGCGTTTGGACACCCTGTTCAAAATAGCCCACGGGCTGCATGTGCAGCCGGAATACTTCCTCATAAACACTCCAGATCAGGACAGACGCAACGGCCACCAGAAAGACAAAATGCTCTCCAACGAAATCCTGAATGAACTTGCCAAGATGGACAATTCAGCCAAAACATTTCTGCTGAATATGCTCAAGCTGTACAATACGAAAAAACTGCCCGCCCGTCAGAGCCGGGGGACGGGTTTTGAGCCGCGCCACATCCTGCCAGCTGACCATAATTAACAGCCCCAGCAGGAGCACAAAACCCAGCGCATGCACCCAGCGCTCCAGCACAGGAGCAGGCCTGCGCCGGAAGATCAGTTCATACAGGAGAAAGACCAGCCTGCCGCCGTCCAGCGCCGGCAAAGGCAGGAGATTGAAAACACCCAGATTCAGGCTCAAAAAAGCCGTATAAAACCAAAAGGCCGACCAGCCCTGCCGGACCACCGCGGCGGAAACCTCCAGGATGCCCAGCGGCCCGGCCAGCTCGGCCAAATTCGGCCTGGCCAAAAAACCCAGCAGGCTCTGTAAAAAATCCAGAACAAAACGCCAGAAAGCCGCCGTGGCTGGCCAGAAAGCCCAGGGCTGCCGCGTCAGATACAGACAGACAAAAATCAGCCAGGCCAAAATAACATTGAACAGCGCGCCGCCGCCGATCACGCCCCAGCGCTGCCCCAGGGATTTGTGCTCATAGGAACGGCCCGGAGGCACCCGGCGCGGGGATTCGTCCATGCCGCCCAGCTGCACGTAGCCGCCCAGCGGGACAAGGCGCAGAGCGTATTCCGTACCGCCGCGCTCCAGCCGCCAGACCGCCGGGCCAAAACCGATATTAAAGCTCAAAACCTGCACGCCGCAAAGCCGGGCGAAAAAATAATGACCGAGTTCGTGCACCAGCACGATGAGGGTCAATTGCAGAATGACCGCCAGGATCACTGCCGGTGGATTTTTTTATTGAAAACGGTGTACATTTTTTCAAAGAAAGGCTGGGTTTCCTCGAAACCGGACTCCTCGGACTGCAGCAGGTCTTTGTTTTTGCTGGCGCTGCGGCTGATGCCTTTTTTGGCCGTGCGGGAAAACTCGATGAGCTGCCTGATCTGCTCCGGCAGCTCGCCGTTTAAGAGACATTCTTTCTGGATCCGCGCCACCGCCTGCGAAACATTATTGTGCTGCCGGTACAAAATCCGGTAAGCATTTTTGATGACCGGAGCGATCTCCGGCGGCACCAGCTGCGGATTGCGTTTGAGGCCGACAATATTGAGCGAATGTACTTCTGCGGGATTGCCTTCCGCCAGCATAAACGGCGGCACATCCTGAAAGAGCCGCGAATAAGCGCCGATCATGGCCAGCCGCCCCACGCGCAAATGCTGGGGCACCGCGGCCATGCCGCCGAGTGTGGCGTTGTCGGCAATCTGCACATGACCGGCCAGCTGCACGAGATTGACCAGCACGACATTGTTGCCGATCCGGCAGTTGTGCGCGATATGCACAAAAGACATGATAAAATTATTGTCGCCGACCAGCGTGGACTGGCCGTCGCCGGTCGCCTTGTGAATGGTCGCGTACTCACGGATCTTATTGCCGTTGCCGATAATGACATTGGATCTGTCGTTGTGATAGCTGATATCCTGCGGTTTGTCGCCGATGATCGCGCCGCTGTGTATTTCATTGTCCGTGCCGATGATGGTATCCGCGCCGATAGTCACATTGGCCAGAATTTCCGTGCGGGCGCCGATCTGCACATTCGCCCCGATGATGGTATACGGGCCGACACTCACGTCCTCGCCCAGCCGGGCGCTGGGATCAATACAGGCAGTCGGATGAATTTTCTGCGGCATTGTAACTCCCTGTTTTATCGGGGGGCAGCTGGCGAGATCATCAGCTTCATCTCCGCGACCGTGCAGGCTATCTCCTCGCCGACCCAGACCGTGCCCTGACAGACCAGCAGCGGAGCGCGCATCTTCACAACTTTCACCACCAGCTTTAACTGGTCTCCCGGCACCACCAAGCGTTTCCATTTCACGCCGTCCACGCCGGCAAAGAGGGTGGAGGCGCCGTCCCCCGGAGCATTGGGCTGGCTCAGCGCAAAAATACCGGCCGCCTGCGCCAGCGCCTCGACCTGCAGGACGCCGGGCATGATCGGCGCAGCGGGAAAATGGCCGTTAAAAAACTCCTCATTGGCGGTCACATTTTTGAGCGCGGTGATCCCGTCCGCATTTATTTCCAGCACTCTGTCCACCAGCAAAAAAGGATAACGGTGCGGCAGCAGTTTTTTTATGTCCTTGATGTCCATGACCAGAACTCCTTCAGGGTTTGTCCGCGCTGGAGAGCACCTGCAGCGCGCCGTCTTCTCCGGCAAGGACAAAGTATACTTCATACAGGCTCTGGCGGGAAGCCTGCTTTTTGATCTCGCCAATCTTCTGCAGGGCCTGCTCCACGCCCATAAAATAAAAAGCATTGGCCAAAACCTCGGCGGTGACGGCGTTGGGCGCAACGACAATGATCTGCTGGATGGGCTCCAATACGGCGGTCACCGGCAAATACGGCGTCCAGCGTCTGGCTTTAGCGTAATAAGCGGCGGTCGTGTCCAGACTGGCCACGGCGGCACGCTCGACTTTCAGCGTTATATTTTGTTTATCGTCTACTTTGAAAACCAGCTTTTTCGGGCCGTAATAATAACCGATGCTGCCGGCTTTCACCTGCCCGGAAGTGATATTTTTGAGAGAACCGCAGATCAGATCCACCGCAAAACCGGTTTTGATGCGGTCAAAATCGATCTCCGCATTGCTGTGCAGATAACGCACCCGGCGCGAACCGCGATCCAGACTGATATTCCGATGACCAGCGGCCAAACGCGCTCTGGCCAGCCGCTCCGGCGAGGGAGTGGTAATTTCAAAAATCCTGACCAGCGGCTGCCAGGCAATGTCAAAATAACCGTCCGTAAAAGCCGAGGCATACAGGGACTTTTCGAGCAGGTCATAAGTCAATTTGCTGAGCTCCACCATGCGCAGGCCGGCATGCGCGTTCAGCGCGGAAATCTCGCTGAGCGGACTCAGCTTATTGATATTCGCGTCCAGCTCGACCAGCCGGTCAAAAGCCCCGGACAGACCGCGCGTTTCGCGGCTGATGGTCTCTTTTTTATTTTCCACATTGAGCTGCACGTCAAAAATAGTGTCCAGATAAAACCCCGAACGTTTTAATTCTTTCTGTTTGGTGCAGCCGGACAGCAAAAAACAACTCAGAATGGCCAGAATCAGCAGTTTTTTCATTTATATCCGCTCCTTACTATAAAGTAGCACGCCAGTCTGCAACCGCGCGCCGGATGCCGTCCGCCACCGCGCGGGAAGTGATCGTCGCGCCGGTCAGCGCGTCAAGGGATCCCCCGTCCTGCCGGAGCGCGAGAGCCTCCGCCGGCCGGCCCAAAAACTGCGCGGCAAATGCCGGCTCCGTAATACGCGTCCCCAGACCCGGAGTCTCCGCCTGCGCCAGTGTCCGGAGGCCGGTCACAGCGTAACTCCTGTCCAGTCCGACCAGCAGCTGGAGCTCCGAACTGTAACCCCGCGCGCGGACTTCCAGAACATAACCAAGCAGCTGCCCGTCCGCATAAGCCCTGTAATAGGCCTGTCCGGCCGCGGTCTGCGCCGGCTCAAAATCCTCCGCGCCGGGACTGACCAGACGCAGGCTCTGGAGCTTCAACTCCTGCTGGTAGGCGGCTTTACGCGGCTCCACCAGCTCGTACACCGCCGGCAAAAGCAGCCCGGCCGTGCCGCAAAAGACCGCAAAAGTAAAAGTATATCTTAGAATTAGTTTCCCGGCCCTGACCATAGTTTATTTACTGCACAGAGTATTTGATTCTTTTTTTAATAAAACCGCCGTCCTGCGTTTTGCAGAAAATATTGGCGGTGTACTCCCCGGCCGCCGCATCTTCCGGCAGCACAAAAACTCCCTGCCAGATCTCCTGCGCGCTGGTTGAAAGACTTTTGTCCCTGTTCAGCGGCACCGAAAAAACTTTACTCTGATCCTGACTCAAGAATAACACAACCTGAGTGGTTTGGACAGACGGCGGCACATTGACCCGCGCGCGAATATCTTTGCCGCGCACCAGCGGCTGCGGAAAAAACTGTGCCGTGATTTGTTCGGCTGGCGCGCTGCGGCCCGCCGGCAGAACTCTATAATAGAAAGGTTTTTTGTAAAGCTGGCCGTCTCTGGTCTGCACAAAAACCGCGCCCTGCTGTTCGCCGGTCTGCAGATCCGCAGGCACGGCGTATTCGCCTTTGAATACATTGCCGCCGACCGGCCGCAGCCGGGTCGTCTGCAGCTTTTGATTGATCCGCCCCCAGACCGCATAGACCCGGTCTACGGACATCCCCGGCGGAATAAAGGCTTTGAGTGTCTGCCGCCGGCCGCGGGTCAGCACCGGCGGAGCCAGCTCCAGACTCAGATAGGGCGCGTTAATGGCGCCGCCCGGAGAGGCCGCGAGCGGCTCCGGTTCGGGTTCGGCGGCTGGCGCGGCCGGCAAATCAGGCGGGATTACGATCAGCGCGGCATTGCGTGTCGCCAGTGGCGGCGGGTAATTAACCGGCCCGGCCGGCGGAGGCTGGTAAGTCATTTTTAAATCGTCCAGATAAAAAACACCCCGGTCAGCCTGCTCCGGGCTGTAAACATAGACCGCGTATCTGACCGTCTGTTCCAGACCGGCCAGCTGCTGTTCGGGAAGCAGCACGGAATATTTCTGCCACTCCGTCCCGTCCAGCGGCGCGGAATAAGTAAAATCATTCTGATAATTATGCAGGCCCAGATTGCGCGCGCCTTTGGGCAAAAGCTGAATCACCAGTCTGGCCTGCGGCGAGCCGGAGCCTTTGAGCCAGAACTGCAGGGCCGGGCGGCGGCCGTAATAATTGCGCGGCGGAAATTCGCGCGAGGACAGGCCCGCCCAGGTCTGCTGCCCGTTCAGATCATAATCCACGCGCAAAACTCCGCGGCCTTCCGGCGCCTGTACCAGCTCCGCGGCGCTTTCCGGCGCATTGATATTGCGGGCTTTGAGGTGATTTTTCCAGGGGTAAAGATCGCCGCGGTCTTCGAACGTATCGACGCTCAATTCCGCCCAGGGCTCCACCAGCAGCGGCCGCAAGGTTTTCTGCTCGGCGGAGTTACCCACGCGGTCATAGAAAGTCACCACGACCTCCCGCTGTCCCTGATATTGATCTGAAGTAAATGTATATACACCTGTATATACATTGTCGCGCGCCCGCGCATCGCCAGCCGTGCCGGTGTCTGTCAGCGGGATATCGGCGGTAACGCCGTCGATCCGAAAAACCGCCTGGCAATTAGCTTCGCCTTTAGCCGTGACGAGCAATTTATCTTTGACCCGCAGGGCCCGGCCGTCGGCATTATGCTCGGCATAGAAAATCCGCGGCGGCGTGCGGTCAACTTCCAGAACAAACTCCGCGGCCGGACTTTTGTTTTTTAGTCTGTCCAGAGCCTGCAGGCGCACCGCCAGCCGCTGGCCGTCGCGCAGATCATGTTTGTAGCGCCAGTTACCGCTGGAGATAATTTCCAGCGCGGCATCCGGCCGGCCGTTGAGCAGCATGACCCCGACATCCGCAGCGCAGGAACCGTAAAAATAATCCGCCGAGGTCACCGCGCCGAACAAGATCGGTTTTTCCGGCGGGGTGGAATCCACATATACGCGGTCGGTGCCGGGCAGAGAAACATTGCCGACATTATCCACGGCAAAAACATAAAAAGTATTCTCGCCTTCCTGCGCCTCCGCTGTATCGCCGCTCTGGCGCTCGCTGTTCTGCCACCACCGGGGGCTGGTGCCCAGCACATGATAACGGACGCCGGACTCATTGTCCTGACCGTCCGTCCAGGTCACGACCACCTGCCGGTCGCTGGCGAGTTTGTCCAGTCCGTCCGCATAGTCCACACCGGCTTTGTCCGGCCAGATCCTGACCCAGGACGGCGGGTCGGGCGGCAGAGTGTCCTTGATAACTGCGATCTGTCTGGCGGTAGATTGCCCGGCATTGTCATAAGCCGTGATCGTGAGCGTGGCCGGTTCATCCGTGGACTTGATCGTATAGCGCACCGACCATTCGCCATTACGAAAATCCGTCAGGGGCAACGGCGCGTCGCCCAGCGCCGGCGAAAAAGTAAGCCGGACAATGCCGCCGCCGGTATCCTTCACCCGGCCGCGGATCAGAAAACTTCCGGGCTCTTCCAGCAGGCCGCTGTAATACAAAACCGCCGGCTGCGGACTGTAAAGATAAAGCGAATCTTCTTCTATGCCGGTCAGTTCCAGTTCCGGGCCGGTCTGATTGGAGCTGACCGGCGGTACGGGGACGGCGCTGCTGGCGGCCGGGACAGGCGCCGCTGACGGGGCCACGCGCGTTCTTTCCGCCCAGGTCTGGGTCCCGGTATCGTACTGATCGGTCACCAGCAGGCCATCTTCCATATGGGTAATATTTACCCGGCCGGGCTGCGCAGTCACCGCCGGGAAACCGGGGGCTGGCGCGTAATTGTCGGACAGACGGCTGATCACATTCAGCCAGACGCCATTGGTACGGATGCGGTGCAGCAGCTGCCGGCCATTGGTCCAGACCAGATGCAGCTGACCCTGCGCGTCGACCGCGGCGGCCAGATCCTGGCAGGCGCCCGGCTGCGTGTTCAGCTTTGCATTAGCCGCGGCGCTGATTTTTTCCAGAGCGCCCCATTTGCCGCTGGACAGCGTGCAGGCCCGTGCCATGACCTCGCCTTGCTGCAGCCAGACAGCGAGCAGAGTATCCGCGCCGTTCTCCGCGATCTGCACGCTGAGGACATTGCGCGAGGCCAGACCCGCCTGCGCCAAAACCGCGGAAACATCCGCGGCAAAGGACACAGTCAATAATATAGTAAGGATCGCCACAAACCTGCGCACCGGACACTCCTCAAGAGAAAATTTTAACATAATCGCGGATAATGCGCGCCTGCTCAAACCAGCAGCCCGCCGACCAGTTCCGTCACCCTGGACAGTCCCCTGCGCTTCAGATAGCCGGTCAGGCCGTCAATGATCTCCAGAGTGACCAGCGGATTTTGAAAATTGGCCGTGCCGACCGCCACCGCCGAGGCTCCGGCCAGCAAAAATTCCACCGCATCCTGCCAGCAGCTAATGCCGCCCATTCCGATAACCGGTATTTTGACCGCTCTGGCCGCCTGCCAGACCATACGCAGGGCGACCGGCTTGACCGCCGCGCCGGAAAGTCCGCCGGTGATCGTCGAGAGCCGGGGCCGCTGCGTCTCCACATCGACGGCCATACCGAGCAGGGTATTGATGAGCGACACGGCATCCGCACCGGCGGCTTCGACCGCGCGCGCGATAACCGCGATGTCCGTGACATTGGGAGTGAGCTTTACAATGAGCGGCTTGTCGCACAGCGGCTTGACCAGCGCGGTCAGCTCCGCGGCCAGCCGCGGATCGACGCCGTAAACCATGCCGCCTTTGCGGACATTGGGACAGGAAATATTCAACTCTATCGCCGCCACGGCTTTTTGCCCGCACAGTTTTTTGATGACCGCGGCGTATTCCTCCGGATCATCACCGTCTACATTGACGATAACCGGCACGGTGAGTTTGGCCAGGCGGGGCAGGTATTCTTTGATTAGATAATCCACGCCCTGATTCTGCAGGCCGACCGCATTAAGCAGACCGGCCGGAGTCTCCGCCAGACGCGGCGGCGGATTGCCCTGTCTGGGTCTGGCCGTAACGCCTTTGATAGTCAGCGCGCCGAGCCGGTTAAGATCCAGAAAATCTGCAAACTCCCCGCCATAGCCGTAAGTGCCGGACGCGGTAATGACCGGATTTTTGAGCCGCAGACCGGCGATATTGACGCTTAGATCTACCACGGCAAATCCTCCGCGCGAAAAACCGGCCCCTCCGTGCAGACACAGACCCGGCCGTCAGTCCGGGTATCGGTCACGCAGCAGAGACACGCGCCAAGGCCGCAGCCCATCAGGGCTTCCAGAGACAATTGCAGGGAGAACTTTTTTATTTGGGCCAGACCGTGCAGGGCTTTCAGCATAGGCTCCGGCCCGCAGGCATAGACTGCGGTGTCCGCGGACAACGCTTTCAATTCCCCGGTCACCAAACCCTGCACGCCCAGACTGCCGTCTTCGGTCGTGATCTTAATTTCCGCGTATCTGGCAAACTCCGCCAGCCGGACAATATCGGAGCCGGTACGGCCGCCCAGCACCACCGTCGGCCGGATACCGCGGTTTTGTAATTGTTTGGCCAGCAGGAGCAGCGGGGCCATGCCCGCGCCGCCGCCGACCAGCACCGCCGGTTTAGCGCTCAGCTGAAAACCCCGCCCCAGCGGATAAATAATCGATATTTTATCCGCCGGCCGGAGTCCGGCCAGTGCCCGGGTGCCCTTGCCCGCCAGTTTGACCAAAAAGCTCAAGACCGCGCCGTCCGCGTCGTGCACCGAGAATGGCCGGCGCAGATACACGCCGGGTATGCTGATGCTGGCAAACTGTCCGGCGGCAATCCCGGCGGTATCGCCAGTCTCGACAGTCAGTAATATACAGGCGGGTGAAAGCGGTTTGACGGAAATGACCGAAGCAGACGCCAGTTTTTTCATTGTCCTCATTATATACCAATCTGCCAAAATAAAAGTCAAGCCTTTACCGCAAATATCCGAAACCGGAAAATTCCGCTATAATTCCGCCTATGAGCCGGCGCCTGAAACTTGCGGTCTTTTTTATGTTAATTTCTCTGCTCGGCAACCCGCCGCTGGTTATTATCGTCACTCCGTTTTTGCCTTTTAGTCTGAAAATAAAAGGAGTGCTCCTGACCGGCTGGATTTTGTTCGGTCAAATAACCTGGTGGATTGGCCTGCTGATTGGCGGGGCGGAAGCAGTGGCCCGGCGTCAGGAACTGCTGGTCTGGCTGAAAAAATTCCGGGGTTGCCGCGGAAAGTCCGCCGTGCCGGCGGTTGAAAAACCCCGATAAATGCCCTAAACTAGGCTGGAGCAGTGAGGAAGGAACAATTATGTCCCCGCTGCTGGGCTTTTCTTTTTTTTCCGATCTGGACTTTGCCCGTCTGCAAATTCTTCTCAAAAAGTATTCTCCTGAGCAGGTCTGGACGTCCTTTACCGCGCAGGATTTGCAGCAATTGCGCCTCAAGCCGCCGCGCAGCGAGGAGATACTGCGCTTTCGGGATACTTTTGCGCCCGCCACCTATCAAGACCGCCTGCGGCTAAAAAACATCACTGCGCTGGATTATTACGCGCCGGAATATCCGGCTCTGCTCAAAGAGATCTATGATCCGCCGCTGGTTCTGTACAAAAAAGGCGCGCTGGGCCTCGCGGGGTGTTCCGGCCTCGCGGTCGTCGGCACCAGACACCCGGACAGCTACGGCCGGCAGGCCACGGCGGATATTGTCCGCGCGCTGGGCCGGAATACTATCGTCAGCGGCATGGCGCTGGGCATCGACACAGCCGCGCATCAGGCGGCGCTGGAAACAAGCCTGCCCACAATCGCCGTGCTGGGCACGCCGGTGGACAATTGTTATCCGGCGGACAATCAAGAGCTCTATGAGCGCATTATAAAAGAAGGCGCTATCCTCTCCGAATACCCGCCCGGGGCACCGTACACCAGATGGTCTTTTCCCAGACGCAACCGTATCATCACCGGTTTGAGCCGCGCGGTATTCGTCATCGAGGGACGGCTCACCAGCGGCGCGCTGATCTCCGGCAAGATCGCGCTGGAACAAAACCGCGAGGTCTATGCCCTGCCCGGCCAGCTGGGCAATCCGCTGGCCGAGGGACCGAACTGGCTCATCGCGCAGGGCGCCCGGCCGATCTATGACCTCAATCAGCTCTGTCTGGAACTCGGCGGCAGCCAGTTAAGTCTGGATTTTCCCCGGCCGGTATATACCCTGACCGCGCAGGAAGACCAGATCTATGCGCGGATCCCCGCGGACGGCACAATCGCCATGGACACGCTTTTAGAAAATTTTGAATTTGGTCATTTAAGCAAAACCCTGCTGCAAATGGAAATAAAAGGCCTGATCAGCATCCTGCCGGGCAAACAAGTTATCAGAATATGAAATCAAAACAACAAATCCTTGCAGCAGTAGCTCCGGACTTTATGGGATATTTCACCTGTCCCTTTCTTTTGGCAGCGGAACGAATACCCTACCGGTATTCTCTTTTTCACGAACGAAAAGATAGAACAGAAACAATTAAAACAGAATATTTCGAGTATAACTCACCATAAACTATCAATGTGACAATCGGTTTTTTTTATGAGACATTATTCCAGAGGGGCCGGTTATGAAAACCATACTTATTATTTCTCTTACCTGTTTGATCCTGAGCTTATTTGTATCGCCGGGCAAAGACACTCTAGCCAGCCATGTAGATGAATCTTTAATGATCCCGACTATTGAAATACTATCCGACAGCGCCCCCAATTAAAGCCTAAAATGCCTGCGCCTAACGCGGTGTATTCCGGGCTGGTGCGGCCGGGGCTGCAACTGCTCTCTAATACTGTTCAGCAGGTTTATAGATTGTTCCGGCAGTTCGCCAAAGCGGTCTTTTAATTCCTGTTCGATCCGGGCCACCTCCTGCGCGGATTTGCAGTCCATGATCCGGCGGTAAAAAGAAATACGCAAAACTTCTTCCTCCAGATAATCCGCCGGAATAAAATTTTCCTGTCCGGCCGGCAGAGTAAACAGTTTTTCTTTTTCCACTGTTTCGCCGCGCACCTCGCGCGCGGCTTCTTCCAGCATTTTATTGTACAGGGTAAAGCCGACATTCTGAACAAAACCGGACTGCTGGGCACCCAGAATATTACCCGCGCCGCGGAGCTCCAGATCCTTCATGGCCAGCCGGTAGCCGGCGCCCAGCATGGTAAATTCCTTGAGTGAGTGCAGGCGGGCTTCCGCTTCAGCGCTCAATATTTTATGCGGGCTGTAGAATAAGCAGGCGTAGGCCTGCACCGCGCTCCGTCCCACCCGGCCGCGGATTTGGTGCAGCTGGGCCAGACCAAAATAATCCGCGTTCAAAACAATAATCGTATTGGCATTGGGAATATCGATGCCGTTCTCAATGATCGTCGTGCAGAGCATTATGTCCGTCCGCCGCTCGACAAAACTCAAGACCGCTTTTTCCAGCTGAGCCTTGGGCATTTTGCCGTGGGCCACAACTGTCCTGGCGCCCGGCGCCAGAGTCTTGAGCTTGCGCTGCCAGTATGGCAAAGTCTTGATGTCATTATTCAAAATAAATATCTGGCCGCTGCGTTCCAGCTCCCGCGCTACCGCTTGCTGCAAGTCCGCGTCAGAGTATTCAGCCAGCATAGTTTTAATCGCGCGGCGGGCTTTAGGCGGCGTGCGCAGAATACTGATGTCACGCATGCCGGACAGCGACAGATACAGCGTGCGCGGGATCGGCGTGGCTGAGAGCATCAGAATGTCCACATTGACCGTTAGTTTTTTGATAAATTCTTTATGCTCCACGCCAAAACGCTGCTCCTCATCCACGATCAAAAGCCCCAAATCTTTGAAGCCGATATCCTGCTGCAACAGGCGGTGCGTGCCGATCACAATATCCGTCCGTCCGGCTTTCAGGTCTTTGATTATTCTGCGGTTCTCGGCCGGCGTATGAAAACGCGAAAGCATCTGGATATTCAAAGCGTATTTTTTGAAGCGTTCCTTGAAATTGTAATAGTGCTGGCTGACCAGAATAGTGGTCGGCGCCAGCATCGCCGCCTGCTTGCCGGCCATGGCCATTTTGAAAGCCGCGCGCAGGGCTATTTCCGTCTTGCCAAAGCCGACGTCGCCGCAGACCAGCCGGTCCATAGGTGACGCCGCTTCCATGTCCTGTTTTACCGCCGCAATGGCTTTGAGCTGGTCAGGGGTTGCTTCGTAGGGAAAATCCGCTTCCACCGCCAGCTGTTCCTCCGTGTCTTCCGGGCAGGGCCAGCCCCGGGTCAGCTTGCGCAGGCGGTAAAGATTGAATAATTCCAGAGCAATATTTTTAGCTGCGGATCTGGCTTTTTGTTTGGTCTTCTCCCAGCCGTTATTTTTGGCGCTGAGCACGGTCAGCTCCGGCTTCAGATCGCTGGCTGAGTAACGGTGCATCAGCCGCGACTGGCCCAGCGGCACATAAACTTTTTCCGTACCGGCAAACTGCAGCTCGTAATACTCGCCGGCCACGGATCTTTCCTGCAGATACGTCAGGCCGCCAAAGATCGCGATGCCGTAATTCTCATGGACGATATAATCGCCGGGCTGAAAATCCGGCAGCAGATAATCTTCCGTCTCTTGAAAATCCGTATCCCGAACCAGAGTCCCCGGCCGCGGCTGATAAGGCTGGATTTCGACAAAATCCAGTTTGGTCAAAGAACGCTGATCGAGTATATTGAAAGAACGGATAGAATCCAGCGTCCGGTCAAAAAACTCCAGCCGCACCGGCGTGGTATGCCCCTGCGGAAAAATATCCACAATACCGCCGCGCACGGCCAGTTCGCCGCGGTCTACGACCAGCTCCACCCGCCGGTAACCCAGACGCGTAAACTCCGCGATGATCTCTGAAAAATTATACTCCTGCCGCAGTTCCAGCTTCATTAGCTTAGCTGCGCGACACCAGCGTAACCCCGCAGATGATCACCAGAACACCCAGCCAGCGCGCCGCAGAAACCGGCTCCCTGAAAAGCAGCCAGGAGGCCAGCAGTACAAACACATAACCCAGACTGAGCAGGGGATACGCCACGCTAAGCTCGACTCTGGACAGGACGATCATCCAGAACAAAGAGGACAGGAAATAAAAAGCAAAACCCAGAAAAACGTAAGGATTGAGAAAAGCGCGGATAAACTGCGGCAGAAGCCCGCTGACCGCGGTAAAATCAAACTGACCAACGCTCAGCATGCCTTTTTTGAGCAGGATCTGCCCGACCACACCGATAAGCACCGGCACCAAAACCATCCCTGCTGTCTGCATAATATTCCGCTCCTTTGCTCTGGAAATTACTCTTTTCATTTTCTATAGACCAGCACTTCGCCCAGTTTGCGCGCACTAAAGAGCGCCACGATCAGCACCAGCACCGCGAGAAAGACAATACCTTTCAAAGACAGCTGCGAGAGCACCAGCGTCGCGCCGCCCAGCAGCGCCGAACAGGCATAGAGTATCAAAACTGTGCGCGTCTGGGCAATGCCCTTGAGCGCGTGCTGTCTGGTTCGGCGGCGGCGGTCGGTCAACTTGATATAAAATAAAATAAACTTATCCAGCCGGCGCTGCACCGCGCCTTTGAGCTGCGTCAGGCGGTGCGAGGAATGATCCCGCCCCGGCGTAAAAATCCCCAGGCCGTTGAAAGTACGCAAAGCCATCACCAGCAGCGTATCAAAAATCGGCACACCCAGCACCAGCAGGGGGATCAGCACGCTGATAAATTCATAACGCTGAAAATTTTGAAAAGTTAAAAACACCGTCCAATTGCGGATCTCCGTCACCTGTAAAAGAATGGCCACGGCGCCGAGCGTAAAGCCCAGAAATAAAGAACCCAGATCGCCCATAAAGATCGAGGCTGGAGAAAAATTATATTTAAGAAAAGCCGTCAGGCAGGCGGCCAGCAGCAGGCAAAACATCGCCAGATCCGGCTGTCCGGCTTTATAAGCCAGCAGAAAAAAGAAAAAAGCCGCGATCGCCGACACGCCGGCGGACAGCCCGTCCATATTGTCCAGCAGATTGAGCGAATTGGTGATAAAAACCAGCCAGCCGATCGAAACCAAATCATTCAAAATATCAATATCAAAAAAGGTGGTCTTGATGCCGAAACCCCAGACCAGCAGCGCGGAGATCAAGATCTGTCCGCCCAGCTTCAGCCGCCACGAAATACCGCCGGCGCTGTCGTCCCAAAACCCCAGCAAAACCATCAGACCGGAGCAAAAGACCACAGCCTTGAGATTGAGATCCGTCGCGCCTTTATAAAAAAGCCCCAGAGCCAGCACAAAAGGGATAAAAAAACCCAGCCCGCCCAGCAGAGGCACCGCCTCGACCTGCAGCTTGCGGGCCGCCGGACGGTCTACAATATTAAACTTCCAGGCCAGCTGTTTAATCAGCGGCACAATAATCAAGGTCAGAACAAAGGCCGCCAGCACCGGCCACAGGAAGGCTTCCATCGGACAGCTCCTTTAGAGTTTGTGCAGATTCGCCGCTTTATGTCCTCTGGCCGCGTTGACCAGATCAAAGACCAGCCGGGAATTTTTGAGAATGAAATCAAAATCATAAACGGAATGGGCCACCGCCGCCAGCACGCAGTCCGCGCCGGACAGCAGCTCGGCGGTCAGCTCCTGCGAATGATACTCGCGACTGTTCTCTTTCATATACAATTCATGCTCAAATTTAAATTTCGGCACAAAAGGATCGTTATAGATCACTTCGGCGCCGGCATCCTCCAGCAGCTTGATCAGATACAGCGCCACGGAATTACGGCAGTCATCAATGTCTTTTTTGAAAGCCGCGCCCAAAACCAGCACTCTGGCGCCGCGCAGATTTCGGCCCGCGCTCCCCAGCAGCCGGCGCAGCCGGTCAATCACATAGTACGGCATATTCATATTGGTATCCGCCGCCAGCTCGATGAAGCGCGTGAAGAAATCATATTCGCGGGCTTTCCAGGACAGATAAAAAGGATCCACGGCAATGCAGTGCCCACCCACGCCCGGCCCCGGATAAAAAGGCATAAAGCCAAAAGGCTTGGTGCTGGCCGCTTCAATGACTTCCCAGATATCAATGCCCATGCGCTCACTCAGCATCAGCATCTCATTGACCAGCGCGATATTCACCGCGCGGAAAGTGTTTTCCAGTATTTTGCACATCTCGGCGGTCTTGGGACAGGACACTTCCTGCACTTTATCCGCGTCGATAAAAAGCCGGAAGAGTTCCGCCGTCAGTTTAGTCGAAGTTTTATCAATGCCGCCGACCACTTTAGGCGTATTATGCGCGTCAAATTTTTTATTGCCCGGATCGATGCGCTCCGGCGAGAAAGCCAGATAAAAATCCCGCCCGGCTTTCAAGCCAGTTTTTTCCAGTATAGGCTGCACCACTTCTTCGGTCGTGCCCGGATACGTCGTGGACTGCAGGACGATCAGCTGGTCTTTATGCAGCGTCCGGGCGGCGGACTCCGCCGCGCTGCGCACACATTCCAGATCGGGCGCTTTGTGTTTATCAAAAGGCGTCGGCACGCAGATAAACACTACGTCCATTTCCCGCAGGCCGTCAAACTCCGTCGTGGCCTTGAGCGTCTTTTTACGCAAAACCAGCTCGCTGACTATCCCGGTCGGCACATCCGGAATATAACTGACGCCTTTGTTCAGGCTCTCCACTTTGCCCCGGCTCAAATCAAAACCGGTGGTGGCCACGCCGGCTTCGGCAAAAGATCTGGCCAGCGGCAGGCCGACATAGCCAATACCGATAATACCGACCCGAACGCTCTTATCTTTAATCTTTTCCGCTAACATTTTTCAGCTCCTCATTTCTATATTTTAGCAAACTCAGGCGCGGAAAATATCCTGCCCGCACCGGCAATATCAGGCAGGCGGCGGCCTCCTGCCGCCGCGCTAGTATTTGTACAGATCGCCCAATTTCTTTTTTTTATCCGCAATAATCAATTCCAGTATTTCGTCCAGCTGCGTTTTGGGCTGAAAATTAATCAAGGATTTTATTTTGAAAAGATCCGGCACCCGGCGCTCCATATCCTCAAAGCCCAGCGGATAGGCTTTTGTGTAAGGGATATATATCAATCGGGATTTGCTCCGGGTCAGCTCAATAATTTTTTTGGCCAAATCCTCAATAGAGATCTCCTGGCTGTTATTGCCGACATTGACCACCTGACCGAGAGCCTGCGGCGTCTCGGCCAGCCGCATTACCGCCTCGACCACATCGCCGACATAAGTAAAACAGCGCGACTGGTGCCCGTCGCCGAAGATCGTAATAGCCTCATTCAGCAGGGCCTGCCGCACAAAATTGGGAATGACCATGCCGTAGCGACCGGTCTGGCGCGGCCCGACCGTATTAAAAAACCGCACAATAATCACCGGCAGCTTTTTTTCCTGATAATAGGCCAGCGCCATAAATTCATCCACCGCTTTGGCATAGGCATAAGACCAGCGCGATTTATCCGTCGCGCCCATTAGCGTGTCATCATCTTCCCGGAACGGGAATTTATTGCTTTTGCCGTAAACTTCCGAAGTGGAGGCCAGCAGGATTTTTTTCCGGTATTTATCCGCCAGCTCCAGCACGACCTCCGTGCCCTTGAGATTGGTCATCAGCGAATTCAGCGGCTTCTCCACTATAGTATAGACGCCGACCGCCGCGGCCAGATGATAGCAGAGCGCGCAGTCCTGCATCAGCCCCGCAACAATCTCCCGCTCCAGCACCGAACCTTTGACCAGTTTAAATTTACCGGAAGATTTTAAATGCGCGACATTTTCTTCGCGGCCGGTGGAAAGATCATCCAGCGCGACCACTGTGTCGCCGCGTTTGATATGCGCATCCGCCAAATGGGAGCCGATAAAACCAGCGCCCCCGGTGATCAAAACCTGCATTATTGCCCCTGATTAAGCCCGTATTATCTTAAAAATAAGACGGGGATAAGCATAACATAAACAGACTATTCTTTTAAGACTACTGCGCGCCGCTGATCTGCTGCAAATAGTTCTCCGAGGACTCGGCAAACAAAGCCAGCGTCGGGTCGCTCCGCCGGGCGGCAACTTCCTGAAACAAAGGCACGGCTTCCTTGAAGTTTTTTTCGTTATAGCTGAGCAGCGCCAGTTTGTAAGTGTAAATATAATAATTGTTGCCGTTACGCAGGTAATTCCGGTTATTGTCTGTCCGGAAAAATCTATAGATCGCTTTTTGACCGGCAATGTCCCCGCGGCTTTCCAGAACGGGCAGTATATCCTGATGCGTTCTGGCCAGCACCGCGTTATCCGTGCTGTACTGCTCCTGCAGGGCGGTATAGAGCTCCTGCGCCGCGGCGGTTTCCCCGGCCCAGACCAGCGCGGGCAGCTGCTCCAAACGCATGGCATTGTAAAGCTGCCTGTTTTCCGTAGGGGCCGTCGCAAAAAATTCATCGATCACTTTTTTTTGCTCTTCCAGCCGGTTATTTTTGGCATAATCCAGAGTAATATAGTACATGACATCAAAACGCCGCGCGTCCGCCGGAAATTTACGCAAAAAAAGCTCCAGCGCTTTGATTGCCTTATCGGTCTGTTCGGGATAACTCAGCTCCTGCGCGGCATAATGCTCCCGCAGAGCACGGCGGTACAATTGATCCACGCTCAAATCTTCCAGCGGGGTCTGCACCGGACGCGGTGGCGCACCCGCTCCCGCGCCGCCCGGGGCGCCAGCGCTTTCCGGTTTTTCGCCCATAGACCAGAGCAGTCCGGCCAGCAACAGCATAATCAGTGATTTTTTTAACATATCGAGACCTCCCCCTTATTTTAAAGATACTAATCCGTTATTTTATTTCAAACCCGCCGCGCAGTTCTTTGAGCTGATTGGCGGCGGTACTTTTAACAAAAGCCTTATAGGTATACCGTCCTCCGGGCAGATCGTCGCTTATAAATTCCCAGGTCAGGCTCTGGTCATCTTTGGCCGCCAGCCGGCCGGGAATAGTGCGCCGGACACCGCCCGCGATAATAAGCGTTGTTTTATCCGCCGCCGGATTGCTTTTGAGTTTTAAGCGGAAAGTGTCCTCAAAAACCAGCTGATTGCTGCCCCAGACTTCCAGTCCCCTGGCTTTTTTTAATTTTTTGGCAAAAGTTTTCGCGGTCACCGCGCGGTAAATTTTTTTGATCTGGCGCGGCGCTTTGACCGCCAGAGAAGCTCCGCCCAAAATCAGGGCCAGAATTAACAGCCACAGCAGCAATTTCCGATAAGCGGAGGATTTGGCGTTTTTCTGTCTTTCCAGTCTTTCCTGACGTCTTTTGACCTCGCGCTCGATCCTTTCCCGCTCCCTTTCGTCCTGCGGCCTCAAGACCGAAGACACCATGCCGGAAAGCGCCACGTCGCCCTGCGCAAAAGGAGTTTTGAGAGTGTCTGTTTCTGCGGCGTCCCCGGCGGCTGGCGGGACGGCTGCCGCGGCGGACGGAGCAGTCTCCGGCAGCGGGATGCTCTCCGCAGGCTCAGAATCTAAGTTTTCCTCTGCCATAAAGCCTCCTTGAAAAGACTCCGGCTAATTATAGCTCAAAATCCAGATTGGCATAGCCCTGATTTAAGGCCACCGAAATAGGAACCTGCCGCGCGGCCGGCCCCCAGAGCTGGCGCGGTCCGGGCGAAGTAAACAGATCCGCCGCGGCCCAGGCTGCGCGGCGGCCAGCGAAAAACTTAAAAGCCTTAGAATCAAGTTTGACCAGCGCTTTGGCGATAACCAGCTCGTTCCGGCCATGGCGCC
Source organism: Candidatus Margulisiibacteriota bacterium (assembly GCA_031274525.1). GTDB lineage: Bacteria > Margulisbacteria > Termititenacia > Termititenacales > Termititenacaceae > JAISQA01. The sequence continues at coordinate 10,316 of JAISQA010000026.1, read as the reverse complement.
GTTCAATATTAATGAGGCCGGTCAGGGGTATAGCCAGAATTTTGCCGCCCCGGTGCAAATCCGTCAAAGCCGCCATATAACCCGTGCGCCCGTCCAGCAGCAAAGAACCGGCGGTCAAACCCAGATTGAAGGTAAACGCCGCGTCAAAAAGGGACGGCGCTCCGCAGCGGCCTTCATAGCCGAAAAAATGGCTATTGGTCGCAAACCGCACTCCGGGCGCAATTTTTTGGAGGCGCGCGGCAACCATATCAATTAAGAGTTTTTCCGTGGGTATCTGCGACACCTGCAGATTGCCGTGCGAGTCGCGATCCAGCAGCAGCATTTCCTGAATATAATCTGGCAGGGAGCGGAAAAGCGCGGCCGGCGCGGCTTTAAGTTTGCGGCCGGCCAATTCCCGGCGCCGGGCCAGCGGCAAATGTTTTAATTCCCCGGCCTGCCCGGCGACCAGCTCATTGAGCGTCTGGAGCAGTCCGGTCATATCGGGAATGAACTCGATAAGCCCCTCCGGGATCACGACCACGCCGTGGCCAAGGCCTTTTTTGTAACGTTTAACGACCGTATCCGCAATATCGTTTACTATCTTATTCAGCGGGATTTTTTTCTCCGCTATTTCTTCCGAAATAAGCGTCACCGCCGGCCGGGTCTGCAAAGCCACTTCCAGAGCCACATGCGAGGCCGCGCGCCCCATCAGCTTAATGAAATGCCAGTATTTGCGCGAAGACGGGGTGTCCTGCAGAATATTGCCGACCAGCTCGGCGTAAATTTTGGTCGCCGTGTCAAAACCGAAAGAAATAGGCAGCAGCCGGCCGGCCTGCAGATCGCCGTCAATAGTTTTGGGCACGCCTATCACCTGAACTCCCGCGCCGTTTTTCTTTACGCCGGAATAAAGATACTCGGCCAGAATTGCCGCGTTGGTGTTGGAATCATCGCCGCCGATGATCACAATGGCGTCGAGCTTATGCTGGACACAAACTTTTTTGACCTGCGCGAACTGCTCCGGCGTTTTAATTTTGGTCCGATCCGAACCGAGGAAATCAAACCCTCCGGTATTGAGGATACGCCGCACCGGCCCGTCTTTAATTTTGAAAAGATTGCCCGCCAGCAGTCCCGCCGGGCCGCCGCGCACGCCCAGCAGGGTATTTTTACGGCCCAGCACGGCCTTCAATCCGGCCACCACGTTGTGTCCACCCGCAGCCGGGCCGCCGGAAAATAACACGGCAACCCTCTGGCCGCCGGCCGGTCTGGCGTTTAACCCCCGGGCGGCGAGCAGTTTATTCCCGCTACCGGCGGTACTCTGGATAAATTCCCGCCGGACTTCCAGCGCGTCTTTAGCGGCCAGCGGTCGGCCCTCCGCGGCAAAAGCCACCGGCGCAATTTCCCCTTTTTTATTCAGAAATTTTTTACAAACCGGGACGGCAAATTTTCTGACCTCTCTTTCAAAAATAGAATTGCCTTTTTCCATTTTTTGCAAAGCGCCGGTCAGCATGGGAACTCTAAACTCCTTACTCTTTTATTTTGGTTTATGTATATACACTATATATACATTGTATATACAACGTACATACATTTATTAAGCTTGATTGGCCGAGCCTAAAACTTCGCTATTTTTCCGTTTGTACAGCTCTTTTAATAAATCTCTGGCCGGGCCGAGATACTTGCGCGGGTCAAATTCAGCCGGTTTTTCGGCAAAAACCTGACGGATACCGGCGGTCATAGCCAGACGCCCGTCGGAGTCAATATTGATCTTGCAAACCGCCGATTTGGCCGCGGCGCGCAGCTGCTCCTCGGGAATACCGATAGCCTCTTCCAGCCGGCCGCCGTATTTATTGACCAGCGCCACCAGATCGGCCGGCACGGAAGAAGAGCCGTGCAAAACGATCGGAAAACCCGGAATACGCTGCTCAATCTCCGCCAGAATATCCAGCCGGATTTCCGGTTTCTGGCCGGGCTTGAACTTGAACGCGCCGTGCGAGGTGCCGATCGAAATAGCCAGACTGTCCACGCCGGTCTTTTGCACAAAATCCTCGACCTCTTCCGGCCGCGTGTAAGTATGCTTCTCGGCGGACACCTCGTCCTCCACACCGGCCAGCACGCCCAGCTCGCCCTCGACCGAGACGTCATGCGCATGCGCGTACTCGACGACTTTTTTGGTCAGCGCGACATTATCCGCATAAGCATGATGCGAGCCGTCGATCATCACCGAAGAAAAACCAAAATCCACGCAGCTCTGGCACAGCTCCAGTGTGTCGCCGTGATCCAGATGCAGGGTGATCGGAATAGGATAACCCAGCTCTTTGGCGTATTCCACCGCGCCCTGTGCCATATAACGGAGCAGGGTCTGATTGGCGTATTTGCGCGCGCCGCTGGACACCTGCAAAATCACCGGTGATTTGGTTTCCACACAGGCCTGAATAATAGCCTGCATTTGTTCCATATTATTGAAATTGTAGCCGGGTATCGCATACCCGCCGCTGACCGCTTTGGCAAACATCGCTCTGGTATTAACCAAACCTAATTCTTTATAACTGACCATTTTTTACTCCTTAATTATTGTGTTCACGACCCTGCCGTCAGGATTGCTGTTATCTGCCAAATTTCACCAGCTTTTCAAACGAATCGGCTTTCAAGGCCGCGCCGCCGATCAATGCGCCGTCAATATCCGGCTGCGCCAGCAGCTCTTTGACATTGTCCGGCTTGACCGAACCGCCGTACTGGATACGCACGGCCTGCGCGGCCTCGCCCAAAATTTCCGTCAGCAATTTACGAATCAGCATATGCGCCGCGTTGGCCTGCTCCGGCGTGGCGGTCTGGCCTGTGCCGATCGCCCAGACCGGTTCATAGGCGATGATAATTTTGCCATGCTCTCTGGCATTGAGCCCCTTCAAGCCCTCGCGGATCTGCGTGGAGATCACCTGTTCGATCCGGCCGGCCGCGCGCTCCTGCAAGGTCTCGCCCACGCAGACGATCGGGATCAGACCCGCGGCAAACGCAGACAGGATCTTTTTATTGACCGTCCGGTCGGTCTCGCCAAAATACTGGCGCCGCTCGGAATGACCGATAATCACATAATCGCAGCCCAGCTCTTTAAGCATCTCGCCGGACACCTCGCCGGTGAACGCGCCGGATTTTTCCCAGTAGAGATTCTGCGCGCCGACCTTGATATTGGTGTTTTTGGTCAGATAAGTGGCCACATTGATCGAAGTAAACGGCGGGCAGATGACTATTTCCACATCGTCCACACCGGCCAGCAGGGGCTTGATTTCTTCCACAAAAACGATAGTCTCGTTGGGCGTTTTGTTCAGTTTCCAGTTACCGGCCATAATTGGTTTACGCATAGATGCCCCCCCTTGCAGCGGAATTTTAACCTCGTTTTTTTAACATTTTTGGCGCAAAATGGCAATGCGTCTGAACATTACGCTGGTGGTCATAAAGTCCAATGCTCCAGTAAATAACAACCTGTACTCCGCCGCAGTCAAGACAATGTTTGAGATACGGCACCCGGACAGCGTGGAAACTTACGAATTGTCAGCCGGGACATAAACGGGTTTAGCGGAAATACCCTTTTTCTCGTTCTCTGCCATTTCCTCATAAAATCGCTTTGCGTCATCGCCCTCTAATATCGGAGTTGCCGCTATCGGTAAAGCCATAATTACACCTCACTAAAATATCGCTAGTTTCACCTAACCACCCGGAACAAATTTAAGTATAGCATATTCGGCAAAATCATAAATCGGCCATTTTGCGGAAAGCCTTATAAATACGGTGTTTGCGCGACTTTGTATTTTCAAAAAAGGCCGGTTTACAAATTTTGCTGTTGTAATTTTTTGGCAGGTTATGTAGAATGAATTTGAATGTTGACTCGGTATAAAATGTTTCTACCCTATAATTTTTGGCATAAATACACGAAAAATACACTGCATTATTGCATTCTCATTTCGACAATATTTTTTTCGTTATTTTTCTCCGGTTGCGGAAAAATGGAAAAAGAAAGCGGTGGCAATGACGGCGGTTCGTCAGAGCAGCCGCCGGCGACGATGTACATCGGAGATGAAACCCACCAGATTCTGCACAAAACAACATGTTATGTCGTAGAAACTATACCGTACACCTGGCCTTTTGACGGGCCAACAAGCAACAGGCAGTTATTCATAGATAACGGATATGTCTCGTGCGCGGAGTGCGAGCCTTAAAAATTAAATCAGAAAGGAGTTCTATGAGAAAAATTACCGTGCTGATTCTTGCGCTTCTGGTTTCCGTCTCGCTCTGTTTCGCTAAAACTGTTAAGGTAAAAGAATACTATAATAAAGAATGGCACCTACGTTCAATCTCACGAGAGAACCAGCCCAAACAAAACTAAAACTGATAATTATAGCTATAAAAATAAAAAATAGGAAAGGATGTTTTGGCAATGCAAGATGATAAAGAAAAAGCTCACTTCTCATATGATGTTTTTATGGCACAAGAGCTGACTAGGCCGAGTTTTCTGCAAAAGCTATTTAACATCCAACCAAAAAATAATGCCCTAGTTGAAATTAACAATCTATTCGCTACAAAGAAATTGCTGGATATTTCATTGGATGATATTTGCGAAATAGCCACTAGATACGAAGTCAACATCAATAAGGCATTTAAAAAACAATTGCTGGAATTTTACCGAACTTACTTAGAATATTGTTTAAGGGATAAACATTTGTCCGATACTGAACTAAAAGAATTAAGCCATCTAAAGAAAATTCTAAACTTGACCGACAGCACCACCAAAGACACATATAATGAATTAACGGCTAAAATATACAAGTCGGCAGTCAAGGATGCATTGGCGGATAACAGATTGAGCAAAGAGGAAAAATCTATGCTCGAAAAGATAGAAAAAAATCTGGCGTTACCAGAGGAAATTGCTAAAAAAATATATGAAGAAAGCGCTACAGCCATAGTTCAGAAATTCTTTGACAATGCTGTGTCTGACAGGAAACTTTCACCAGATGAGGAAAAAGAAATTGAGGCAATTTCAAAAAATCTAGGTGTGAACATTATTCATGATTCAGCGACACAAGAAACACTGGATAAATATAGATTGTTTTGGCAAATCGAAAATGGAAATTTACCAATTGTTAAGGTAGACATTGCCTTGCAGAGAAACGAACAATGTCATTTTTCTGTTGATGCTGAATGGCATGAGCAAAGAACAGTTACACAACGCATAAATTATAGTGGTGTGGTAATGCGCGCAAAGATAATGAAAGGCGTTTATTACAAGATTGGCAGCGTATCACCGCAGCGAGTTACGGAAGATGTGTGGAGAAACATTGACAGCGGCAAAATATATCTAACCAATAAGAGAATCGTTTTTATGGGTGGTCGTGGAAACAAAACCATTCCATTCAAAAAAATACTTGATTTTGATGTTTATTCGGACGGTATACAAATACAGAAAGACACAGGTAAGAGTCCATTGATACAATTTTCCAATAATACAGGGGACATTTGTGGTGCAATTTTAGGCAAGCTGATTATCGAAAACACTTAGATAAGTGAAAAAATTTATATTTGATATTATTTAGAAATCCAACGGCAACAAATGGAGCACGGCTTTTGATTGGTTTTTAATTTTTTTGATTATTCTAAATGTAGTCGCCGTTATTTTAAGCTCTTTTGAAAATATTGCATCTAGCTATGGAAGCCAGTTAAGTATATTTGAATGTTTTTCGGTGATTGTTTTCTCTGTGGAATACATTTTACGATTATGGACGGCAGACTATAAATATCCCAAATCCAAATTTCCGCGCATAAAGTATGTGATTTCTTTTATTGCAATAATCGACCTCTTGGCAATTCTGCCATTTTATTTGCCGCTGGTCATTGTCGTTGATCTGCGGTATTTGAGGATTTTGCGTTTATTCCGATTATTTAGAGTGTTGAAGTTAAAAAGATACCATAAATCTCTGGATATTATGGCCGCTGTTTTTAACAGTGAAAAAGAAAAAATATTTATGACGATATTTATAACCGGATTACTGCTTCTGCTGGCTTCGTCAATGATGTACTCGATAGAAAATGCCGTGCAGCCGGATAAGTTTCCAAATATACCAGCTACACTGTGGTGGGCAGTGGCCACGCTGACGACCGTCGGATATGGAGACGTATACCCTATAACTGTTGCAGGGAAAATATTGAGCGGCATAATTGCTATACTGGGTATCGGCTTGGTGGCTCTACCCTCCGGCATTATCAGTTCTGGTTTTATAAGCGCGGCGAGTAAAGGCAAGGAGCAGCCTGATAAAATCTGTCCGCACTGCGGGAAGGAAATCTAGCAAAAAACGAAGCGACTATTTTTTCTATTTCAATCCTTGGCATCGTTTGTTTTACCGTTTGGTAAAGCGCACTCCGCGAAAAGTGCACTCAAGCAATTCTATCGCGGCCAGAATTAGCAGGATGATAGATTCTTGACTTAAATACAGAAAAGGATATTAACGAGTTCTTAGAAGTTGTTTTGAGGAAGGAGATCCCGATTTTATTCCTACTACTTTAGGGGCGGTAGCCAAGGCCAGAAAAATGATGAGTAAGCTTGCAAAAAAATCAGGAGTTGGCAGGGAAAGTCTTTACCATTCTTTGTCCAGTAAAGGAAATCCAAACTTTAAAACAATATTCAACGTAATAGATCTACTTGGATACAACTTGAAGCTATCAAAGGAAACAAGTTAATTACTACTATAGCAGCCGCTCAAAAGTAAATGCGGTTAATTTAAGGTCAAAATAAGGTCGTTTCCCCCTTATAAAGGGAAACCAGCAGTTCAGATACAGCCAGTTAGTACCCCTAAGGGGGACAGCCGCTGGTCGGTGAGCGGAGACGAACCGCAGCGGCAGGGGTGTCTCGCCTCGGTTCTCTTTTACCTGTCCCTTTCTCTCAGGTAGAGGGTAGTAAAGTTTTCGTTTCTATAGTGCAGACGTCAAAACTCTTTCCAAAAGTAAAAAACTCATAAAATATGCCAGTTGGCATAAATTTTGCTGTTTTCAGGTTGTGTGGCTAACCCAACATTTTAAGAAAGGCAGGTAAAAAGTATGACAGAGAGGTTGAACCCGTTAAATGATTTTTTGTTCATGAAATATATGGGGGAAAAAGGAGATGAAAAACAATTATTATCTTTCCTGAACGCCGTGTTAAAAAGAACCGGGCAGAATAAATTACAGGGCGTGGAAATACTGGAAAACAAGACCCTGACGCCGGAGATCATCGGGGATAAGACCAGTATTCTGGATATCCGGGCCGTGACCAATGACGGCGGTAAGATAAATATAGAGGTGCAAGTCTGTAGATTTAAGGATATGGCCAGACGCAGTTTATTCTACTGGAGCAGGGAATATGTCAGAGGGATAAAAGCCGGTCAGGTGTATACAGATTTACCGAAAGTCATCGCTATCAATATCGTGGATTTTGAGTTTAGGCCGGAAGTAGATTTTCACAGTATTTTTCATATCCGGGAGGACACGCACAAAAACTGCTTCTTAACTGATGCATTGGAAATACATTTTGTAGATATGGTAAAATGGCGGAGTATAATTGAGAAGGATGTAGAGGGCGACCCTTTGCAGCGGTGGCTGGCGTTTTTTGATAAGAGCACGCCGGAGGGTACCTTAAAGGAGATAATAAATATGGACAAAGCGATACAGGAAGCGCAGAAAAGGATAACTTATGTGTCCGCTGATGACGAGGCCTTGCGTGCTTATCAGATGCGGGAGATGGGTTTGAGCGATTGGAACAGCCGGCTCTTTGATGCCAGACAGGAAGGATTGCTTGAAGGCAGGCAGGAGGGCAAACTAGCTGATGCGCGTAAGATGAAAGCGCTGGGTATATCTCTGGAGCAAATCCGGGAGATTACCGGCCTGTCCGCAGCGGAGATAGAAAAACTATAGTTGTGGCCGCTGTCGGTCGTCGTAAAAGTTCGGGAGTGTAAATAAAACTGCGTAAACGGACAAATGTGTTCTTGTTCCTGCGCCGCAAAAGCTTTGACTGTAACATTTTATTTCTTATCTGTTCGCTCTGCGTACCTACTGCCCGCATCCTTCGGGGCTATGTACCTGCGGCAACACCGCTTTTGCTCTATCTGGAATAATTCCGAATTATTTTTTCTATAACGATTGCCCTGACTTAAACAGGCCGTTTACCCTGTTTTATTTACACTCCTCAAGGTTCATACATTATACCTGTCACTTTCCCTGGGCAGGACATTTGGACATTATACCTGTCCCTTTCTTTGTCCCTTTCTTTGGGGCCACACACAAACAACACAAACAATTGTGTTAGCCCGGAGAGATCGTGCTCCCCTGGAGAGATTGAGAAGTATGGGGGAAAGATATTTCAGGGAATTAGAGAAAAGATATGAAGGACTGATAAAGTAAGGAGGAACCCACGTCTAGCAAACGAAAGGATCCTCCCCGTGAAATATTACAATATAATGAAAATAGTTAAAAGAGAGCACAAATATGAATTACGACTGCAATTAGTAAAAAGCAGTTATGCCATCGGGCTGAAACCGACAGCCAGACTGTTCAAATGCAGTATCTGGACAGTGCGTAAATGGCGCAGGAGATACGCAGAACAGGGGATATCCGGGTTGAGCGAAATATCCAGACGGCCGCACCGAATACCGAATAAATGCAGCCTGGAGTTCGAGAAGTATATTGTTTTGCTGCGCAAACAGACGAAAAACCGCTACGGCAGCAGAAAATTGATAGAACGGTTCGATATAACCGAATATGGTAAAGGGTGTATCCAGAGAATAATACGGGACCATGGACCGGGACGAAAGAGAAAAAAATACCACAAGAAAAGACATTTTCTGTGGAGTACGAAGAGACTATATAAAGCGTTTGAGAAACTGCAGGTGGACGTAAAGGTTTTAACGGATATAGCAACATACTGGCCGCAATTTCTGAAAAACCAGCAAGAATACCCCCGATATGAAGTGACGGCGCGGGATGTAAAGACCGGAGCAACATTCGTAGCCTTGATGAAACGAAACACGCAGGAAAATACAGGCGCTTTTATGGAATTGGTGGGAAAGCATTTAAGCGCTAGTGGATTTGATGTAAGCAAAATAACTATCCAGACAGACAATGGCAGTGAGTTCAACGGCGGGGGGAAGAAACATACAGGGCTGACGTATTTTGAACAAGTAGTAGTAGAGAAAGCGGGTATGCAATTATGCCGGATACCGCCCGCCTCCCCGACGTTTAACTCGGACGTAGAAACATTTCACAGACTGATAGAAGAGGAGTTTTACGATCTGGAACACTATACCGACCTGGCGGATATGAAGCGGAAAGAATACACCTATATGGTGGATTTTAACTATGTGCGTAAAAACAGGAATAAAGACAACCAGACACCCTGGGAAATATTAAGACAGGAATATCCAAATGCGCCGGGAAATAGCCTGGCGTTTCCTGTGCTATTGATCGATGAGGACAAGCCGGATATGTTAAGCGTGCGATACCACCAGAGGCATATTTCCAGAAATGTTGGGCATTTATTTAATACCTCCGGGGAGCACGATCTCTCCGGGCCGCACATACACCACAAACAATCAATGCATAATACCGCAGGTAAATATCGATACCAGCGTATAAACCGTGTAAAAGCGGGTATAAGTTTATCTGTTTTTTGTCAAAACACCGGGGGATATTGTGAGCCTCAATATAGCAGATCGGGATAGCTTGCTGGAAATCAATCGGAGGATTGCAGATGCCGGTATTGTCTCAAATACTGACATCCAGCCCGAATATCTCTCCCTCGCCACGGAAATGGGCTGTTATGCCCTGAAACCACTACACGATTTGACCCCTGCCTTACATTCTCCGGGGGGGGGGGGTAGACCAAAAATACCGGACCCCGCCCCGGTCTTTACCCGCCTGCCCGATCCCGGCGGTAATGACAGCGATTTAGAGACCTGTATCAAACCTTCAGATCCCGAAATTGACAGACTTCTAAACAATATCCCCGAATTATTTGATCCCTCCCTATCTATCCAGGAAAAACTAGCTAAAATATATAACCAGATCCTCAGGGATAATCCAATCCATATACTGTCCGGACAGTGGAATGGAGGGCTCTTATGACCCTCAACACTCAGGAGCTCACCCAGCGCATGGCCGTGACCGGTATCAACCCCGGCAACACTACTATAGAACCTTCCTACATGCTGCTCGCCGCTGAAATGGGCCTCTATGCCCCCGGCGCCACCGATAATTCCTCCCTCTCCACCCGCTTCAGCTCCAGAGGCTCCGTTCCGGCCAGATACCGCCGATCCTCCGAAAGG
>JAISQA010000046.1 GCA_031274525.1 Candidatus Margulisiibacteriota bacterium | reverse complement strand
GAGCAGGGGAAGGTGATACCGGGGGTGTGACACCCTCAGTCCGCCACACCCCGACAGTTCGGCGTCTCGGCTCCGCTCGACGCCCACAGGCTCACTGACCGCTCCGCCCGGTGTACGGCTCTGGAGGAATAAAAAAACAAGGAGGCAATCATGGCAGAGAAAAAAGATAGTAAGGAAGTAACCGCAACGGGAGGTAATACCTCACAGGAAAAAGACCCGCGGGTGTGCCCTAAGTGCGGAAAGATACACGATATACGTAAAGATTTGGGAATAAAGGCGACGCGGGAAGAAGTGGAGAGTCTGGTGCTGATAAATAACCGGGTGAGCGTGGCGGAGCAGGCGGCGCAGCCGGTGGACGTGCAGCCGAATGTGACGAAAGAGCAGGTGCAGCTGTTTGTCTCGGCAGCTCTGGAGGCAAAAGCCGAGGCGCTGGCCCTGCAGCGCAAATGGTGGCAGGAGATCCTGGCGAAGTATACGGAATTGCCGAAAGATGAGAACGTGTTCGTGGATATGGACAGCGGGGAGTTTTATATACTGGAACGGCCTCATTAGTTTTCAGCGAGGGCAGGAAAGAGAGAATTGAAGCGGAACGAATATTTTGGAGAAGCGCGCCAGGACTGCAATCCACAGGCGCTTATTTCTTTTTCTTTCTGAGCTCTGCAGGCAGATGCTCCGGCTGGATGACCGGCCCTTCTTCTAAAGTGATTATCCGCTGGAACAGATGCTCCAGCTCGCGGATATTGCCGGGCCAGCTGTAGGCTTCCAGACAGCGCAGCGCGGCCGGCGAGATTTTCTGGAAATTGCCGTTGTACAGGCTGTTGTATCTGGCCAGAAAATGTTCCGCCAGCAGCGGCACATCGCCCTTCCGCTGGCGCAGAGGCGGCAGTTCTACCGGTATGACTTTGAGCCGGTGGTACAGATCCCGGCGGAAATTTTTCTGACGGATACATTCTTCCAGATCTTCGTTGGTCGCGGAGATGAAACGCACATCGATCGGGATCGGCTTGACCCCGCCGACGCGCTCGATCTCTTTTTCCTGCAGGACGCGCAGCATTTTGGCCTGCATCAGCAGCGGCATATTGCCTATCTCGTCCAGAAATATCGTCCCGCCCTGCGCCAGCTCAAATTTACCGTACTTGCGTTCCTCGGCGGAAGTGAAGGAGCCTTTTTCGTGGCCGAAAAGTTCGGTTTCCAGCAGCTCGCCGGGTATGCCGCCGCAATTGACCGTGATAAAAGGTTTGTAGGCGCGGGGGCTGAGGCTGTGAATGGCTCTGGCGGCCAGCTCTTTGCCGGTGCCGGTCTCGCCGGTGATGAGCACTGTCGCGGTGGTTTTGGCGATTTTTTGGAACTGCACAAACAGGGTCTGCATGACTTTGCTCTGGCCGAGAATTTTGCCGCAGCGGGTGTTTTCCAGCTCGGCTTCCAGCGCCAGATTTTTCAGCAGGAGATTTTTCTTGGCCACCGCCTGCGCGCAGGTATTGAGCAGCTGTTCCGGTTCGGCGGGTTTGACCAGAAAATCAAAAGCGCCTTTTTTCAGCGCGGCCACTGCGGTGCGGGCGTCGCCCACCGCCGTCAGCATTATTACCTCCAGCTGCGGCTGGGTGGCCTTGATTTTTTCCAGCACCTGTATGCCGCTCAATCCCGGCATGCGGATATCGCAGAGCACAGCGTCGACCGGATTTTTTTTGAGCGTATCCAGTCCGGCCTCGCCGCAGTCCGCCTGCAGGACACTGAAATTGGCCTGCAGGATCAGCCCGGTGGTGCGGCGTAAATCGGCGTCATCATCGATCAGCAGGACAGCGGGTTTTCTGGCCGGGGGCGGCAGATCCGCGGTTTGTTTGTCCGCCCAGCGTTTGGTCAGCATAGGCAAAAATTCTAGCGAAAAAACAAAGTGAAAAGCAAGGGGAATTATTTTTACGCTGGTTATGTTTAAGACTAAATATTCGGAATAGGCAGAAAAGAAATTTTTGTTTTGGCCATTTTTGTAGTAAAATATAGTATTCTTTATTCTGGAGGCTGGAAGATGAAAAAATTTATGCTGGTGCTTATGGTTAGTTTTGCTGTGCTGTCCGCCGCTGAACCGGCCGGAGCCGGGACGTCCGGTCAGGACGCGGCTTATGACCGGGTTCTGGTACTGGATAATTTTGACGATGCGGATTTGAGCGCCGCGCCGGAATGGTGGATTTTTGACGCGCTGGAGAGTTCTTTTGTCAAAGCCACGGAGTCCAAACACGGCAAAAACTACCTTAAACTGTCCGGTAAGGCCAAAAGTTATTATGTCGGCGGCATGGGTTTTTATTTCGGCCGCGACGCCGCGCAGTATGACGCGCTGGTCGTGGATGTTAAAGGCAACGGCGCGGGCTCCGGCATTATCCGCATCCAGTTGTTTGATGATGACAATAACACCTATCAGCTGGAACAGGACAGGGAATTTAAACCGCTGTATGACGATTTGCGGGAATACGAGCTGGTCGTGGACTGGACAGGCTGGCGCACGATAGAGGTCCCTTTCAGCCGTTTTGCGGATATCAATCCCGGCGTCGGCGATGATATCTGGAATCCGAACACGACGGGCGGTTCCGGCGGTCTGCTGCATGTGCAGTTGATCTTCTCCGCGCCGGGCGCGGTGGGCGGCGTGGATATCGGTCTGGACAATCTGCGTCTGGTGCGCAACAAAGCTAATTAAAAAAAGGAGTTAATTTTGTGTTAAAAAAATTTTTATTTAGCGGTGTTTTGCTTATGGCTCTGGCGCTGGCCGCGCCTCAATCTGTGGATCTGTCGGTGTCGGTAGTGGGCGGGATTTTTGCTCTGGAATTGCAGGATGCCAACGCTTTCCCGGCGGCCGGTTCTTTCGATCTGGGCAGTCTGGAGCCGGGCGCGGCGGAATTTCCGGTGAATGGCGTGATCGTCGCTGGCTGTAAATCCAACACCGGCCGTCAATGGTTTTTGCAGGCCGAACAGGTGGCGCCGCTGACGGATCCGACCACCGGCGTTAGACTGCCGGACGGCTCGATTCTGGTGCGGGGGCTGTTATCCAGCCGTTCTCCGGGCGGGCAGGATCTGCCGGGCAATCTTATTGCCGCCGAACAGCGGATCACCGCGCGGCCTTTGACCGTGTATTCCAGCACTTTTCGCGGCGACGCCGGTTTCAATAATTACGAAGGCACTTATGTGCCGCTGAATTTTGGCGTGAGAGTGCCCGGCGCCATGCCGCAGGGCAGCTATGCCGGACGCGTGCTCCTGACGCTGACCGAGTAAACGGTAAGTCAAGAAGATGAAAAAAATCTTTTTAATTCTGGCGATACTGTCCATGTGGGCGCAGGCTCATGATATTACGGTTAGCAATATTATTGATTTGGGCGCTGTCTATATAGACAGCGGATTTTACGGAGATCCGCCGGGTAATATTGAGCTAAGCATTACCACTACAGGTACAGGTCAGGCTGTCATACATGCCGGTATTGATGAAAGATTGACGAGCGCGGAAAATTTCCAGCTGCCTGCGGATAGCCTGCAATGGCAGGTCTACTATTGGACGGGCAAAGAACTTAACCAGCCTTTTAAAGGTGAGATTTTACAGGGCGGCGCCTCTAGCTGGGTGCCCTACCGCCGCGGTTCTGTGCCGATAATCAGGATTAACGAAGTGGTTAATAATTACAAGATACAGCTGGGCACGACAATACGCCGGGTGCCGGCGGTGCAGCCCAACGGCCGCTACACGACGAAAGTAAACTTTGAGATAGATGATTTTTAGGAGGATGCTTTTGAAAAAGTTAGTTGTTCTACTGTGCGTGCTTAATTTTTGTTTTGCCCTGAGCCTGTCGCTGGATCAGCCCTCGCTGCATCTGGAAACGGAACGCGGCGCTAGAACCAAACACAGGTTAAAATTAACTAACCGCGGCGACACGGATCTGCGCCTGAAAGTTTATGCTATGGACTGGCGGTATATGGAGGACGGGGCTAAAGAATTTCTGGCTCCGGACACCAGACCGTATTCCTGCGCGGACTGGCTGGTGCTCCCGCAGGACAGGGTGCAGATCCCGGCCCGTTCCACGCTGGAATACCGGTTTGAGTTAAAAACGCCGCCGAACGCCGCCGGCGGACATCAGGCTGTGCTTTTTTTCGAGACAGAAACGGCGGACGCTTCCGGCGGCCTAAATTACGGCCTCCGGCTGGGTTCGCTCATTTATCAAAAAACCAGAAAGTACACGCTGGACGCCATTGAGCCGGTGCTGTTAAAAACCAGACTGCAGGACGGGGTGTATACTTATGAACTGTTTTTTGAGAACAAAGGCAACGCCTGGAATTCTGTGCAGGGCAGCGTGACCCTGCTCGAAGACGGCGCTGTGCTGGAACAGCAGGAACTGGGCGTCAAGGGTCTGCTGCCGGGCGATACCGCCATGTATGCCGGCAGTTTTGAGCAGGGCGCCACAGCGGATCGGGTGGAAGTGCTTTATCTGCTGGAAGACGCCACGGGCGCGCTGCAGACCGGCCAGCTTTTGAGCGCGGATTCCGCGGAGTCTATTGCCCAGACCAAACTCTGGGTGGAGCGTTTCGAGCCGGTTTACAATCCGGCGCACGGCGCGCTGGAAATACTCTGCGAGCTGGAAGCCAGCAATGTCCTGCGCGTCAATCCGGTTGTCAAAATTTACAACGTGGCAACCAAGCGGCTGGTAAAAACCGTCGAGTTCAATCCCAAAGTCCTGCGTCCCAATAAAGCGGAAACGCTGACGATCAGCTGGCCGACCGGTTCGGCCGTGATCGGCGCGCTGCCGCCCGGCGAATACAACTGTGTCCTGAATATCAAAAACGGACGGGACACGGTGACGGAGCAAAAAATAGTCAGGATCGATTGATGCAAAAAAGCTGGCTTATCGGATTACTGCTGGTCTCCGCGCTGTCCGCGGCCCGGCTGGAGTTGACCGCCGGCACGGCTTATACTTATACCGCCGCGGGCGAGATCACGCGCGTGGTGAATGCCGGAGCGGAGCTGGCGGATGTCACGCAGACCGCGGCCAATAAGCTGCGTATTCTGCCCCGGAAAATCGGCTCTGCGGTGATCTATTACTGGACGGACAAGCAGGAGGTTCTGCTGGTGCATATTGCCGGTAAGAAAACTTTGCCGCCCGTCGTCCGTGCCGCGCCGCAGAATAACGGCAAGTATGAGCTGTACTTCAAATTTGATCCGGCCAATAACACGCCGGTCAATCAGCGGCTGTTCATTCAGAGTTTGGAATATGGTTTTCTGACAAACAACGGCCTGCGGATCGATTTGCTCACGCGCTATAAACAGAATGCGGTCTCCGCCGGAGAGGACACCGGCCAGATCGAAAAAGCCAGCGTGCGTCTGTCCCGGAACGGTAATTATCTGCAGGCCGGGGACGCGGTAGTCCGCTACTCCGAGCTGACTTTGCCTTATCTGGAAATGCAGGGTTTGACCGGACATTACCGCCGGGGCAGCCTGCTGCTGGACGGTTTTGCCGGCCGGCGTCCGGGGAATTACTGGGGACAGGCGGTCGCAGAGAATTATATTCTGGCTAAAGACCGGGAGGTATCGGTCGGCGGCGGACGTTTGACCTGGCTGGCGCGGGACGATCTCGCTCTGGCTTATACGTTGGGCAGCCGCACGGCGGATAGAGACAATCTGGTTGGCTCCTATTCCGTGCAGGGCGGCGAGTTGAATTACCGCCGCGGCGCGTATCAGGTGAATACCGGACTGGCCGCTTCCGTTCAGGATAAACGTAACGCCTCCGCTTACCGCGGCGAGGTAAATTATGATGTGGAAGATTACGGCTGGAGCATCGCTTACCGCGACGTGGCGCCGGAGTTCCGCTCGCTGGCGGACTATTTTGATTACGGCGGTCTGCAGGGCTGGTCGCTGTACGGCCGCGCCAACCCTTTGCGCGCGCTGTCCCTGAGCGGTTCTTACGAGAATTATCGGCAAAGATTTGACCGCCGGGAAATCAGCAATCCGGATTATTCTGTTGAGAGAATGCGCCTGCGGCTGGGTCTGGATAAACTGCTTTTTTTCCGTCCGGCTTTCCTGTATCACGCCAATTACCGCGAGGCCTACCGTTCTTCAGGCTTGACCGCCCAGCTGTATGAGATCGAGCTGCTGCGCCGCCGGCTCTGGGCTTATACGGATCTATCTTCCTGGCGTTATGCCTCGCCTTATGCGGAATACGCGACGCACAGCACGCTGTCCGGTCTCAATTACCGGCGGGGCTGGTTCAACGGCAAAGCCGAGTATGTTCAGGAGAAATACCGCTTTGTTTTCGGCGGCACGGCTTATGACACGGAAGGCTGGAATCTTATCGCTAATTTCGGCGAATTTAATTTATACCGTCAGGTCAAGCTGACGGTCAGTCTCTGGCAGCAAAGCCGCCGGAATGATCTGGATACGCTGGACAAAAACCGCAGCAGCCTGCGCGTCCGGCTGGGTCAGACCGTCGGCAGCCTGTACTGGTATCTCAACGGCGTGGCCGCTCAGGAAAATTCGCTTTTCTATGAATATGAGGGAGAATATGACCGCAGCGGTTATTTCTACCATGCCGAGCTGGTCCAGTCCGAAATTTCCGGAGGACTGGTGTACCGGTTTTAATGTTCCGTCTCAAATTTCTCCTGCCGGCGCTGGGTCTGCTGGGCAGTCTGCTGGCCGCGGAGCTGCAGCCGGCGGCCGCGCAGGTTTTTTTTGACGGCAGCCGGATCGAATTCCAGTCCGCCGTGCTGCGCAGCGGGGATGCGCTCTATGTGCCGCTGCGCGAACTGGCCAAAGGTATGGGTCTGGAGATTCAGTACAATCCGCGGCAGGACGCCTATACCGTGATCCGCGCCGCCGATGCGCGTGTTGTCGAATTTCGCCTCAATAGCCGCAAAGTCAGGGTTAATGACGTTAGCGAGGAACTGAACGAGCCGGTGCTGCTGTTTAAGAACAGTTTTTATGCGCCGCTCAATGATTTTTTATGGCCGTTTGGTTATTTTGTGGAGCGGGACAGTGCCGCCAATTATTACATAGTTTCGCGCCTGGATAAGATCGAATGGCAGAAGCAGACTTTGACGCTTCAGGGCGGCGCGCCGCTGAATGTGATACTGTCCCGCACGGAGACAGGCTACCGGCTGCTTTTGCGCAACAGTATTCTGGGCGGGCATGCGCAGAGCCTCAATCCCGGCGACGGAGTGATCGATTCTATCGAGTGCCAGCAGCAAGCGCTGCACCCCGGACTGGTACAGGTACTTATTCACACCAGCGCGCGGCCGCCGTATACGATCGCTAAGAATGACGCGGAGAACAGCTATGCTCTGCGTTTCAATTATCAGCCGCGGCCGCCGGTTCCTGCGGTGGCGAGCGTTCCGCCCGCCCGCCCGGCTGCGGTGCCGCCACCGGCAGCGCGTGTCCCGGCTGTCAGTCCGGCGCCGGATTTGCCCGTTGTGGCGGTGCGTTCCGTATCAGCCGCGGCCGTTGTGTCCGCTGCCCCTGCCCGTCCGCCCGCGCCCCGCAAGCTGGATTTTCCCGGCAGCAATGCGCTCTGGCTGCCGGAGAAATATTTAAGCACGCGCCAGAATATTGAAATTATCATTCGCGGCCGCACGCTCAATGTCGAGCTGCGGAGCCAGAACGATATTCTCTACGTGGATTTTGACAGCGTGTTCGGCCGGCTGGACTGCACGCTGCAAAAAAACCAGAACGGCGGTTGGGTGCTTACGGATAATGAGGGCCGTGAATTTAATTTTCAGGCCGATGGGCTGATTGCCGGCCGGGACTTTCAGGAAAAATACACTCCCCTGAACGGACTTTTTCCGCTGGTGCAGACGCTGAAAATTCTCGGCTACGCGGCCTACTACACGCAGGGCCGCATTCATATCAATCCGCGCATTTATGAATTGAGCTATGCGGAGTCCGGCGGCCGCGGCCGTGTGCTTATCCGTGCCAATGATAAACTGCCGCTGCCCGGGCTGCAGTATCTGGCTGATCCGCCGCGCGCGCTGCTCGATATTCCTTACAGCGCCTACGATGTGTCGGTCAATATTCTGCGACCGCAGGATCAGAATGTCAAAACCGTGCGCGCCGCGCAGTTTGACAAAGGCGTGGTGCGGGTCGTGGCCGATCTGACGGATAGCCAGAACAAACCGGCGCTGGTTTTGGAGGACGAGGGCCGCGCGCTGGCGCTGCTTTTTGACGCTCCTTCCGGAACCACCGCTGGGCAAAACATTCCGCCAGCCACTGTTCCATCCAGTGCCGCGGCGGCCGCGCCGCCGGCCGTTTCGAGCGCCTCCGGTCCGTCCGTTTCCCCGGCAGGAGCCAGTAATCAGCCCTCCTTGCGGGGCCTGCGCGTGGCGGTCATTGTCGGCCACGGCGGTTCCGATCCCGGCGCTATTTCCCGGCAGGGCTATCTGGAGAAAGACCTTACGCTGGAGCTGGCCAAAAAACTACAGACTGTCCTGCGGGAAAAAGGCGCGGTGGCCCTGCTCAGCCGCGAGGGTGATGAAAATATTTCACTGGACGCTCAGGCGGAATTTGCCCGGCGCAGCAAGGCCGATATACTGGTCAGTATTCATTTGAATTATTTTATTAACGAATCAGCCAGCGGCGCGGAGACTTATTATTACAAGCCGATAGATCAGGCGCTGGCCAAAAGCGTGCATGAAGAGCTGCTCAAACAAACCCAGCTCAAAGACCGCGGTTTGCGCAAAGCCCAGATGCACAATCTCAATCACACAACCATGCCCGGCGTGCTGATCGAGCCGCTTTTCTTATCCAACCGCAAAGAGGAGAAACTTATTAAAACGCAGGATTTTCAGTGGAAACTGGTGCGCGCGGTAGCCGCGGGCATTGAGAATTATCAAAAAAGGCAAAAATAAATTCAGCCGATCAGCTGCGGATTATCAACAGCGTGCAGACAAATTTCATTAATATCTTTCTCGACCAGCTCATGATTGGCCGGCACTTCCTGCTCGCTGCCTTTGCTCAATTGTCTGGCCACGGCCTGTTTGGCGCCTTCGGACTCGGAATCAAAATACTGCAGGGCTACTTTGAGATCCGGCTGCAGGCTCTCCTCGCCGTCGCGATTCTCAAAAATCCGGCCCAGCGAGATGGAGAATATCGCGTTTTCCACGATATTGCTGTTTGCCTCAATATTTAAGCCGGTCTCTTCGCTCAGGCTTTTTGCCAGCTCCTGCTTGACCTGCTGGTGGGCTAGATGATATTTGCGTATGGCATCGGATATGCGACTTTTACCTTTTTTTTCTTCTTTTTTGAGGAGTTTCCAGACTTCACTGGAGGCTCCGGCGGCCGAAGCAAATATATTATTCTGCGGACTGATGTCCATAATGCCCCCTTTTAACGGCTAAATTATAACATATGATGTGCGGTAAAATACAGAGGTTAGTCCACGCCGTTGCGAAGCGAATATTTTGCCTGCTGAAGTAAATATTGGCACAGTTAATTCTACAACGCTTAATTGTTTGCCTGTCAGCCGTTTATCATCTAAAATAAACTCCCTATGTCTGAAGAAAGGCTTCCGCCGCAAAATCTCGAGGCTGAACAAAGTTTACTGGGCGCCCTGCTGCTTAACCGCGATGCCGTGATGCGGGTCATGGAGAAAAATCTCGCGCCGGAGGCTTTTTACCGCGAAGCCCACAAGCATATTTATCAGACCGTGCTGGATTTGTTCGGGCGCAATGACCCGATCGATGTGGTGACCGTGGCGGAGAGCTTGAAGCAAAAAGACCTGCTGGAACCGGCTGGCGGACGGGTATATCTGGCCGATCTGGTCAATGCGGTGACTTCCCCCGGCCACGCGGAATACTACGCGGAGATCGTCGAAAAAAATTATATCCTGCGGGCGGTAATCGCCGCGGCGGCGGAGCTGACCGCGCGGGCTTTTGAGCATGACGGCGAGCCGGACGAAATACTGGACGCGGCGCAAAAAACCGTGTTTGAGCTGGCCCAGCGCAATATGCGTCAGGGGTTCCAGCCGATCGAGCAGATCCTGGACGCTCTGATGGACGATATCGACAAAAATTATGACAACAAAGAGTCACCCGGACTGCAGTCGCATTTTCTGGATCTGGATGCGATCACCTGCGGTTTTCAGCGCTCCGATCTGATTATCGTGGCGGCCCGTCCCTCCATGGGCAAGACCGCTTTTGCCCTGAACGTCGCGGCCAATATGGCGATCAAGGACAAGGCCACCGTGGCGATTTTTTCGCTGGAAATGTCTAAAAAATCGCTGGTCGAGCGCCTGCTCTGCGCGGAGGCGGAAATCGACGCGCAAAATCTAAAAAGCAAAAATCTGCAGGATTTTGAATGGAAAAAAGTGGCGCGCGCGGTCAGCCGCTTGAGCGAGGCGCCGATCTTTATCGATGACTCTTCCGAAATGACCATGGTGGAGCTGCAGGCCAAAGCCCGCCGCTTAAAAATAGAACATGATGTGAAGCTGATCATCGTGGATTATTTGACGCTGATCAAAGGCAGCCAGCGCCGCGCGGAGTCGCGTTATCTGGAAATTTCCGAGATCGCCCGCGCGCTCAAGGCGCTGTCCAAAGAGCTGGAAATACCGATCATTGTGATTTCCCAGCTGAACCGCGGCATTGAGCAGCGCAGCGAGCAGACGCCCAAGATGTCCGACCTGCGCGAATCCGGCGAGGTGGAGCAGGTGGCGGATCTGATCCTGTTCGTGCACCGGCAGAGCTACTATGCCCCCGGCGCGGATGCTCAGGATAATTCGGCGCAGATCATTGTCGCCAAGCACCGCAACGGCCGCACCGGCGTGGTCGATCTGACTTTCCGCAAAGAATTGACCAAGTTTGTCAACCGCGCGCGCGAAGAGGTTCCGGTCGATGCGCTCGGTTAAATGGCTTGTGTTCCTCCTGCTGCTGGGCCAGTCCGCGGCCAATATCACGGCGGATGCTTTTGAGCCAATCCCCACGCTGACCGCGAAGGATATTTCGGGTAACACTTTTTCGGTCGAGGCGGATTATATAAATTACCTCGGAGAAAACCACTATGTCAAAACCAGCGGCAATGTGGTGGTGATCAACGGCGATGTCCGGCTGCGGGCCAACTCCGCGACGGTTAATTTCCATTCCCAGCAGCTTTTGATCACGGACGGTTTTGTTTTTAACCGCAGCCAGCAGCAGATTTACGGCACGGAGCTGGATTATGACTATTCCCGCCGGGAGGCGCAGGGCAGCAATGTCGGCCTGACTTTAATGGGCAACAGGATCAAAGGCCGGACTATGCTGGTGCGCGAGGATGTAATTGTCATTGAAGACGCTTCCCAGACTACCTGTCCCGACGAGCACAATCCCTGCAATCATATTACTTCGCGGCGGATGACTATTTATCCGGAATGGGGCAATGTCGTCAACGATCACGCGGTCATTTATTTTTTCTTTCTGCCGGTGATGTATGTGCCCAACAGTGTTTCCGATCTCAACGGCGGCCGGGAAGAGATGTACAGCTCTATCCCGCGGCTGGGCTACAATCCGGTCGAAGGCAATTATATCAAAGCCGGCTGGAGTTTTTACCAGAATGAAAAATTAAACGGCACGCTCGATCTGCATTATCTGTCCAATTTGGGGCTGCGCTACGGATTTACAGACAACTATAAACTGGATCAGTCCAACCGCGGTCAGCTGCGCCTGCATTATCTGACGGGGCTGGGCGGACGGACGTCTTACGGCTGGCAGCACCGGCTGCTGCTCGGCGTGCCGCGCCGGGACCGCGGTCAGATCATTGATGATTTTTTCCGCGGGATCCTGCCGCCTAGCAAAGATCATTATCCAGAAATAGTGCTGGATCTGGTCAACCGCGAAATGGTCGGCTATCAATGGCTGAGCTACAGACCCAAAATTACTCTGGCCCTGCCGCGTTATGAGCTGCTGGACACCGGCCTGCTGTACACGCTGAGCGGTTATGCGGCGAATATTCTGGAAGAAGATGTGGAAGTTGTTTCCCGCATCGGCGATGTGCAGTTTGAAGGCGGCAACCGCGCGTATCTGCAGCGCAATTTTGAAGGCAATGTGTACCGCGATTTTGGACTGGGCAGCTGGGGCAGCCTGACCCCCGGCGCGCTGTACAGCAGCTCGACTTATTTTGACGGAACTTATTTGTCCGGCCTGTGGACGCGGCTGATCTATTACGCCGATTACACCAAAAACTGGTCGCGGCTGAATTTTACGGCCGGTTACAAATACACGCCGAGCGAGCGCGGTTTTTCACCGTTTAACGCCGAAACTTTTTACGCCGGCACTTCCGAGGAAAATAATTTCAGCGTGGGAGTGCGGGTGCTGGACAATCTAAAATTAAAATACACGCAGTATTACTCGATCACCAATCATAAAGTCCGCGACCGGGTTTACGGCGGCGAATTTAAGCTGCATTGCTGGAACGCTTCCGTGAACTGGTCGGAATACTACAGCCAGTTTACTTTCGGGATCAGCATGTGATGTTAAACGTAGAACGGATTATTGTCGGGCCGCTGCATACGAATTGCTATCTGGCCACCTATGCCGGCCAGACGGTCATTATTGATCCCGGTGCCGAGGCGGAGAAGATCAGCGCGCGGCTGGCGGAGCTGGGGCTTAACGCGGTGGCTATAGTTAATACGCACGGCCACTGGGATCACCTTATGGCCAATAGCGCGCTGCGGGCGCGTTATGCTATTCCGGTCTTTTCCCCGCTGGCCGACCGGGAGCTGATCGAGCAGGAAAAAGAACATTATCATATCGATGCGCTGTGTCTGGATAAATGGTATGACACCGAATTGGCTTTAGCCGTGCCCTTTCAGGTGATTCAGACGCCCGGCCACACACCCGGCTCCACCTGCCTGCTGCTGGACGGACATTTATTTTCCGGTGACACGCTGTTTGCCGGCGGTTACCTGGGGCGCACGGATCTCTGGGGCGGCGACGCCGGGGCCATGCAGCGCTCTCTGGCCAGACTGCTGGAGCTGCCGGATGAGACGCTGGTCTGGCCCGGACACGAAGAGTCCTCGACTATCGGACAGGAGCGCGGGTTCTATGCCTTCAGGTAAGCTGCTGACGCTCTGCGGCGAGGAAAATTATTTTATCGAACAGGCCGTGCGGGATTTGAAAGCTCAGTATGTCGATCCGGCGCTGGCCGCTTTCGCGCTGGATATTATTACGGAGAAAGAACGGGATATTAACCGGATTATCAATTCCGTGCAGCTGATTCCCAGTTTTGCGCCGCGCCGTCTGGTTCTGATTTATGAGCCGTTCTTTATGACCGCGGCCGCCCGGACTGAGGACGGGGAGGACGCGGCTGGCCCGCTGGCTGCCGCCGCGGAAAAACTTTTGTATTCCGCGCTGGAAAATATTCCGGACGGCGTACTGGTTGTTTTTGTCCTGCGCGGCAAAGTCGATCAGCGCAAGAAATGGTTTAAGTTTTTGCAAAGTCAGGGCGAAGTGCGCAAATTTGAGTCCTTTGCTCAGTGGGACCGGACGAAGGTGGCGGATTGGCTGTCCGGCTATCTGCGCGGCAAAAATATAGACATTGAGCCGGCGGCTGCGGATTTTTTGGTAGAAGTGTCCGGCGTGTCGATCGGCGCGCTGGTCAATGAAGCGGAGAAAATCCTGACCTATGCCGCCGGTAAAAATAAACTGACGCTGTCCGATGTGCAGGCCGTGGCCAGCCAGGGCGAACTGAATACCTACGCGCTGGGCGAAGCTCTGCGCCGGCGGGACGCGCCGGAAATACTGGCCCTGACCGCCAGGCTGCTCCGGGACGGCGAGGCGCCGCAGCTGCTATTGGGTTTTGCCGTGTCCCAGCTCCGGCTGCTGCTGCAAATCAAGGAGCTACAGCAGCAAAAGAAAAGCTATAACGAAATCGCCGGCCTGCTCAAGCGCAATCCGTTTTATGTCAAAATAATTATGGAAAAAGACCTGCCGCGGCATAGTTTACCGCAGTTAAAAAATGCTTATTATGAACTGCAAAACGCGGATTTGCAGATGAAAACCGGCCTGCTGGAGCCGCGAAACGCGCTGTTGTGCGCGCTGGCTGTACTGGCTTAAACTGACTGTCATAACTTATACGACTGGCGGTTCCCGGCGGCTGCGTTTGCGGCGTGATAGCTGTCATAAATCACAACGCGTATAACTGTGCTATAATTAGCTATAGCCTCGTTCTTTGACATATTCAAAAATATGATATTGTTAGTGAGGGGTTACAGAAAAATACGCTATAGCTAGCGTGTTTTGAACAGAAAATCATTGATTGGGATTTAAGAATACTTATCCCCGACAGGGGACGAAAACACCACTCAAACGGATAGACGGCTGTCCAGCTTAACTGATTTACTTGTTGTCCAGTGTACCTGGCAGTTTTAGCCGTTTTTCAATATCTTTCACTGTTGGTAATATATTTTCGTATTCTTTCGGTAGTTTATCCAATAACTTGAATTCATTAACGCTTATCGGGCTGTTTATATTGCGTAAGGCATATTCCGCAATGACTTTGTTTTTCTTTCGGCAAAGTAAAATGCCAATGGTCGGATTCTCTGTCGGTTGTTTTAGTACATCATCGACAGCAGATGCATAAAAATTCAACTTCCCGGCATATTCCGGCTTGAAATCAGTTTGTTTTAATTCAATTACAACATAGCAGCGTAGTTTTAGATTGTAAAATAGCAAGTCTATGTAAAAGTCTTTTTCTGCAATTTCCAGATGATACTGCTGTCCGACAAACGAAAAACCGCTGCCCAGTTCTAACAAGAATTTTGTGATGTGTTTGACCAGCGCATCTTCAACATTTCTTTCAATCATTCCGTCCTGATACTCCACAAAATCAAAGATATAGGGGTCTTTTAAAGTTTGCTGTGCCAGCTCGCTTTGCGGTGCAGGTAATCTGCCTTTAAAATTTGTAGTCTTATCCGCTAACACTTGACGTTTATACAGTTCGCGGTCAATCTGCATATCCAGTACATTACTTGACCAGCCGTTTTCTATATTTTGTTTTGCATACCAAATCATTTCGGCATAGTCTTTTATGCGGTTCAGCAAGGTTTGATGATGCCGCCAGCTCAATTTTGCAGCAACCTGCTGCAAAATCTCTATATCCTGATAAAAACGGGCAAATTTGGCCATATAATACAGATTCCTCTCTGAAAACCCTCGCAAATGTGGATTATCGGCTTTTATATCCCTGGCCAGATTCGCTATGAATTTGTTGCCATAAGCCGTGTTTTTGTTGATGATCTTGCCAATATTCCAATAAAGCATCAGAAGTTCCTGGTTCGCGTTCAAAATCGCCCTCTGGCGCGCAGAAGCAATCTGTGTCTTGATACTATCAACTATAGATAAATATTCTTTCGTATTCAGGAGCATTTTAGGCCTCCGTATCTGCCTGTGCATTAGTCGTGTGGGCCGACCGCATCGCCTAATAATACATCAAGCCGGACAGGCTCATCAAGGTTACGGGTGGTTTAACGGCTGGCCTGAAAGATCTGGAAACAGAGATAAGACATCCAGTGGCTCATAGCATGGTAAGTATTTCCGAAGCGTGGTTGCAAAGGGTTGTGCGGAAATCTTCCAGCCAGATACTGGAAAATCTAAGAGAGATTTTAGAGTTTGCCTGCGATTATCCTAACGGCTATACTAAAGAAAAATTTATCTATGCAAAATTAAATAACGTGATTAAAAGCAAGCTGAGTTGAATATATAATAGTGGTCGCCTTATACGCTGGGAAAATATGGGCTGGCGGCATATAATACAATTTCTTTTATATGGTTAGAGTAGCAATCAATGGTTTCGGGCGTATCGGCCGTAATTTTCTGCGGATGGCCGTGGCGCGCCGCGGTCTCGAAGTGGTCGCGGTCAATGACCTGACCAATGCCGAAACGCTGGCCTATCTGCTCAAATATGATTCCCTGCACCGCCGTTTTCCCGGTCAGGTGGAGCATACCGATGAAGCGCTGCTGGTCAATGGCCGGAGCATACAGATCCTGGCCCAGCGCGACCCGGCGCGTCTGCCCTGGCGGGAACTGGGCGTGGAAGTGGTCATTGAGGCGACGGGGCTTTTTACCAACCGCGAGGAGGCGCAGAAACATCTGGCTTCCGGCGCGAAAAAGGTGATTATTTCCGCCTCGGCGAAGAATGAAGACATCACCATAGTCCTCGGCGTCAATCAGGAAAAATACCGTGCCGCCGAACATCATATTATTTCCAGCGCGTCGCCGACCGCGCATTGCGCAGCGGTGCTGGCCAGAATACTGCAGGCGGAATGTGGCATACTGCGCGGCGCGGTGACCGCGGTACATTCTTATACGAATGAACAAAAAGTGCTGGATTTACCGCACGAGGATTTGCGGCAGGGGCGGGCGGCCGCTCTGTCTATTATTCCGGTGCGCAGCACCGTAGCTAAGTCGCTGGGGCTGGTCCTGCCGGAATTAAAAGGCCGCATCGAATGTATGTCCCTGCGCGTGCCGACGCCCAATGTCGCGCTGGTCGAGCTGGTGGCCCAGACCGCCCGTCCGACCACCGTGGCTGAATTGAACGCCCTGTACCGGAAGAGAGTTGCGGAACTGCCGGGCATTTTAAGTTTTACCAGTGAAAAAGTCGTGTCGGTGGATTTTATGTCGGACACTTCGTCCTGCATCGTGGACGCTTCTCTGACCGCGGTTCTGGACGGTGATCTGGTAAAACTCTATGCCTGGTATGACAATGAATCCGGCTACTCCGCCCGGCTGGTCGAGCTGGCCGAATTTTTGGCCGCGCAGGGCGTATGACGCTGGCGGAGCAGACAGAAATTATTCAGGAGCTGCGGCCGTATTTTTGCGGGCATAGCGCGGCTTTGCAGGACTTTCTGGCACAGCTGGAGGCGCAGGTCAGGCTGGACAAACCTTTGTTTATTTACGGTCTGCCCGGCAGCGGCAAGCGCGTGCTGGCGCGTCTTCTGCACCGATTATCGCCTGCCGCCGGGCGGGGGTTTGCGGAGCTGGATTTAAGCCGCTATGCCGGAGCGGAGCGCGAGACGCATCTCTGGACGGCGTTAAAGGATATTTTTCCGGCCGGGTTCAAACCGCCGCAGTATGCCACGGTCTATGTCCAGGGCCTGGCCGTCGCGGATATTTTATTTCTGATCTCTATTCTGGAATGGCTGGCCGAGCAAAAAAGCGCACAGGGCCGGAGCAGAGTTCTCGTGGCGGTGGATTCGCGGGAACTGCTGGAAAGCATACCGCCAGAATTTTTTGCCAAATACGCGCTGCTGCAAATCCCCGGTCTGGACGAACGGCTGGCGGACTTGCCCCTGATCGTCGAGGCGGTGCTGGACGACCTCAACCGCCGGCACGGCACGCGGCTGAAATATCTGGAAAACAGTCTCTGGGCTTATTTTTTGCGCCGCGGCTGGTCTGGAAATATAGATGAATTAAGGTATAATCTGGAGGCTGTGATTTTTGATTTGCCGCTTGACCGGCAGGATTTGCGTCTGACAGATCTGATTAAATCAGCGGATTAGAAAAATGACAAAATACACTGTACCGAGGGGCACGCGCGATATACTACCCGCAGAGGTGGCCTTATGGCAGTTTGTGGAGCAAAAAGCGCGGGAGATATTCAGGCTCTACAATTTCCGCGAGATCCGCACGCCGATTTTTGAGCATACCGAGCTGTTCCTGCGCGGCATCGGCGAGAATACGGATATTATTTCCAAAGAAATGTATAATTTTCAGGACCGCAAAGGCCGTTCCCTGACCCTGCGCCCCGAAGGCACGGCCTCGGTCGTGCGCGCTTATCTGGAGTCCAATCTCCACAAGCAGGAGGCTTTGAGCAAACTCTGGTATCAGGGGCCGATGTTCCGCTACGAGCGGCCGCAGGCCGGACGCTACCGCCAGTTTCATCAAATGGGCTGCGAGGTTTTGGGCGCGGTGAGCGCCTATCAGGACACGGAAGTCATCGCGCTGGCCCAGCATTTTTTTGAGACGATCGGCCTGCGCGGTCTGGAAGTGCATATCAACAGCGTGGGCTGTCCGATCTGCCGCCCGGTCATTAAGGAGCGGCTCAAGTCTTTTCTCGGCGACAATCTCAACAATCTCTGCGAGGATTGCCGCAAGCGTTTTGAGACCAACCCGCTGCGTATTCTGGATTGTAAAAATCCTGAATGTAACGAGTTTTTTGTGATGCTGCCGGATATTTCGGATGTGCTCTGTGCGGAATGTAAAGAGCATTATCACGATGTGCAGAATTATCTCAATATTATGCGCATCAAGTACATGGTCAATCCGCGGCTGGTGCGGGGGCTGGATTATTATACGAAGACCGTTTTTGAGGTGATCTCCTCGCATCTGGGCGCGCAGAACGCGGTGTGCGGCGGCGGCCGCTATGACAATCTCATTCAGGAGCTGGGCGGCCCGTCTATTCCGGCGGTCGGTTTTGCCTTTGGTCTGGAGCGTGCCGTGCTGATCATGCAAAATCAAAAAGTGACCGTGCCGGGCAGGACTCCTTATCTGCTGCTCCTGCCGCTGGGCGAGAACGCGGGCAACCGCGCGGCGATCTTTGCCAACAAACTGCGGCGCAAAAATATCCCGCTGGAGATCGATATTTCCGGACGCGGTCTGTCAGCCAAACTCAAAACGGCCAATAAACTTGGCGTGCGGTATGTGTATATTCTGGGCGAGGACGAGCTGGTCGATAAATGCGGCCAGCTCAAGGATATGCGGGACGGCAGGCAAAAAAAGATTCGTTTTGATAAGTTTTTGGCGGAAATGGAAAAAAAATATAAAAAAGACAACAGGAGTTAAACTATGTCCCTGCGAAACTGCGGCTCTTTGTGCAAAGCAGATATCGGCCAGACCGTGCAGGTGCGCGGCTGGGTCAACCGGCGGCGCGACCACGGCGGAGTGATTTTTGTCGATCTGCGCGACCGTTCGGGGCTGGTGCAGGTGACTTTCAGTCAGGCCATTGAAGCGGCGGCGCACAGCCGGGCCAATGAGCTGCGTTCAGAATTTGTCATCGCGCTTTCCGGCCGGGTTATCGCCCGCACGCCGGAAAATATCAACCCCGCCATGGCCACCGGCGAGATAGAGATCGAGGGTCAGGAATTGACCCTGCTGAATACGGCCAGGACTCCGCCAATCTCAGTGGCGGATGAGCAGGAAGTCGATGAAGCGATCCGGCTGCGTTACCGTTATCTTGATTTGCGCCGGGACAAACTGCAAAAAAATCTGATCCTGCGCTCCAATATCACGCGCCGGGTGCGCGAATATCTTTATGAGCAGGATTTTCTGGAGATCGAGACGCCGCTGCTGACCAGATCCACGCCGGAGGGCGCGCGGGATTATCTGGTGCCGAGCCGCGTAAAACCGGGGCGTTTTTACGCGCTGCCGCAGTCGCCGCAGCTTTTTAAGCAGCTGCTGATGGTTGCCGGTTACGAAAAATATTTTCAAATTGCGAAATGCTTCCGCGACGAGGATCTGCGCGCCGACCGCCAGCCGGAGTTTACGCAGATCGACATCGAGCAGTCTTTCGCGGACGAGAAAGCCATAATGACGCTGGTCAACGGCCTGCTGGCGCGGATCCTGCCCCTGATCGGCAAGACCTATCCCGCTCAGGTGCCGGAAATTTCCTATGCGGACGCGCTGAATTTTTACGGCTCGGATGCGCCCGACCTGCGTTTTGATCTGCGCTTGATTGATATTTCGGAGATCGCCGCGCAGTCGGAGCTGAAAGATTTCCGGGAAGTCGTGGATCGCGGCGGCATAGT
This sequence comes from Candidatus Margulisiibacteriota bacterium, assembly GCA_031274525.1. GTDB lineage: Bacteria > Margulisbacteria > Termititenacia > Termititenacales > Termititenacaceae > JAISQA01. Next base: position 9,424 of record JAISQA010000046.1, on the reverse strand, counting down.
CAAAGCCATCAATGTCAAAAAAGCCGACGGCCGCCTGTCCCGCCGGGAGCTGGACGCCTACAAAGATTTTGTCGGCAAATTCGGCGCCAAGGGTCTGGCCTGGATCACGATCCGGGAAAATGAGCTGAATTCGCCGATCGCCAAATTTTTTACGCAGGCGCAATTAGACGCGATTATCCAGAAAACCGGCGGCGAGGTCGGCGATATTCTGCTCTTTGTCGCGGATACCCGGAAGGTTGTGCATGACGCGCTGGGGCGGCTGCGCTGCCTGATTGCCAGAGACCTGCAGCTCTATACCCCGCAGGAATTTAAATTCTGCTGGGTGGTGCGTTTCCCGCTCTTTGAGCAAAATGCCGAAGGTAAATTAACTTCCGTGCATCATCCTTTTACCAAACCGCTGGATGATAAGTTTGACGAGCATACGCTGGCGGCCGCTTACGATATAGTGCTCAACGGCGTGGAGCTGGGCGGCGGCAGCCTGCGCATATACCGCGCGGAGGAGCAGCAGAAAGTTTTCGCGGCGCTGGGCATCGGCGCTGAAGAAGCGCGGGAAAAGTTCGGCTTTTTGCTGGAGGCTTTTCAATACGGCGCGCCGCCGCACGGCGGTGTTGCTCTGGGGCTGGACCGGCTGGTGATGCTGCTCTCCGGCGCGGAGTCGATCCGCGATGTGATCGCTTTTCCCAAAACCAAATCCGCCGAGTGTCTGCTGACCGAAGCCCCGTCCGTGGTGGCGCTGGAGCAATTGCAGGAATTAGGCTTAAAAAGCAGCGAGCCGGCCTAGAATTACAGTGATGCTCAGGCTCCGCGTATATTTATTCTTTGGTCTGCTGCTCTGGTCTGTCGGGCAGGCGGACATGTCGGACGATATTCTGCGGCGTGAAACCGGCGTGCGGGCGCTGGGTCTGGGCGGCGCGTTCAGCGGTGTGGCGACGGATACCTCCGCGCTGTATTACAATCCGGCCGGTCTGGCCCGCTACGGCGTGCAGTTTACCTATAGCGAGGATGATCTGGCGCACAATGTCTATCAGACGGGCATAGACGCCGCTTTCAAATCCGGCAATGTCGGCTTTGGCCGCCGCCGTTTTGTGGACAACGATAATTATTTTGTCGATGTGCAGTCTCTGGGTTTTGGCATGCCGGGGCGACGCGGCGTTGATTATGGTCTGGTTTACCGGCGGATTATCCGGGAAACGCCGGAAGCCAGCGGCTCGGCCTGGACGGCGGATGCCGGGTTGTTGTTCCAGCTCCTGCCGGCGGCGCGGCTGGGCTTGAATATTCAGAATATCGGCCGGCAGGGCCTGACAGAGGATCCATCTTTGCGGGTGGGCGCGGCTTATAACTGGCAGCAGTTCTTGTTTGCCGCGGACACCGAGTTTCACTCCAATGCGGACAGCCGCCAGCATTACGGCGTGGAGTGGCAGCTGGCGGACGGTTTTGCCCTGCGGCTGGGCTCCAATCAAAACAATCTGACCTATGGCCTGAGCGCGGGGCTGGGCGAGCTGACCTGGGAATACGCGGTGGAAAAAATGGCCGGAGAGCTGATTTACCGTTTTGCGGTCAAGCTGGGCAATGAGCGTTATCCGGAGATCCGGCAGTATTCGCTGCTCAAACAAAAAGAAGTCCTGCTGATCGAACTGGATTCCAGCCTGATCGCCGGGCAGTCGGAGGTTTCGGTTTTTGGCGGCTACAGTCTGGGGCTGGATCAGCTGATCCAGAAGATCAAAGTCGCGGCCGGGGACAAAAATATCGCGGCGCTGATAATCCGCGTCAGGGATTTGCCGAACAGCGTGGCGTATGCCGCCGTGCTGCAGGAGCTGCGCGCCGAGCTGCAACAGTTTAAGCAAAAAGGCAAATACATTGTCGTCTATATCGAAAATTCGATCTCGGCCAATACTTATTATCTGGCGACGGTGGCCGACCGCATTGTCCTGCCGGCCATGGGCGCGATCACGCCGGTTGGCAAATCCCTGACCGTGACGCGCTTCAAGGGTCTGCTGGAGAAAGTCGGCCTGACCCCGCTCATTATCCGCACCGGCGAGTACAAGGATGCGCTCAATCCCTGGAATGAAGGCTTCACGCCGCGGCAGCGCGAACAGCTGGAAAATTTTGTCCGGGATGTGCACAATGAGCTTTTGCAGGAAATAAAAACCGCCCGCGCTGTAGCGACGCCGGATATGGCGGAGGTCGCGGACGGCAGCCTGCTCTCGGCCAGAAACGCTCTGTCTTACCGGCTGGTGGACGCGCTGGGGTATTATGAAGAGGCGGAAAATCAGCTGCGCGCGCTGCTGAGTATCCCGACTAAAAATGAGCCGGCGGTAGAATTGACTTATGTGTCTCCGGCGCAGCTGCGCAGTTTTGAGGTCGATACCGTGATTCTGCCGGATTACAACACCATTGCGGTGGTGGATATTGACGGCGAGCTGGTCGACGGGGTATCGCAGAGCGATTTTCTTTTTGGCGGCAAAAAATCCGGAGCCGAAACGGTCTGCGCGGAGTTGCGCAATATCGGCCGGCAGGATTTTGTCAAAGCCGTGGTGGTCAGGATCAATTCGCCGGGCGGCTCGCCTTTTGCCGCCGACCGCATTTACCGCGAGCTGCTGAAACTGAAAGAAAAGAAAAAATATATTGTCGTCTCGGTGGGCAATATTGCGGCTTCCGGCGGTTATTATATAGCCGCCGCAGCGCAGGAGATATACGCTAATTCTACGGCCATAGTCGGCAGCATCGGCGTGACCGGCCAGACGCTCAAGGCCGCGAAATTGTTTGAGGAATGGGGCATCAAGCAGGACAATATCAAAACGGCTGAGTATGCCGATATGGACAATATAGGGCGCGAGCTGACCGAGGCGGAAATCGCCATGCTGCTCCGGTATCAGGCGGAAGTGTACGATCAATTCAAGCTGGTCGTGGCGCAGGGGCGCAATCTGCATTTGACCGAGGTCGAGACGCTGGCGCAGGGCAAGATCTATACCGCCCGCCGCGGTCAGGAATTGAAGCTGGTCGATAAACTCGGCACTTTTTCCGACGCGCTGGAGGCCGCCAAAAAAGGCGCGCGGATCAAAGGGGCGGCGCGGGTTATTCATAATGTCCGGACCGAGAGCGGCTGGACGCAGCTGCGCTATAATCTGGCTCTGGCGCTGGGGCTGGATAAGCTCTCCCTGCAAAACCTGACGCGGGAAAATCTGATCGAAATGCATTCTTATATATACTAATGCCGCGGACACTTAAACCAGAGGGTCAGGAGCAGGGCAATTGATTAATTTTCAGCAAAAATTATTCTCCGCATCAGACAGGGTTTTGGCCGCAGTCTCCGGCGGAGCGGACTCGGTCGTAATGCTGGATCTGCTGGCCGCGCTGCGGCAGAGGCTTGGTTTTACCCTGGCCGTCGCGCATCTTGAGCACCAGATCCGTCAAGCCACGGCGCGGCGGGACGCGGAGTTTGTGGAAAATCTAGCCGCGCGCTACCGGCTGCCGTTTCATCTGGCGGTGAAAAATGTGCCGCAGCTGGCCGGGCAGGAGGGCCTGTCACTGGAGGACGCCGGACGCCGGGCGCGTTACGAATTTTTCTTTCAGGAAGCCAGGCTGCATAATTATAATGTAATTGCCCTGGCGCATCATCTGGATGATCAGGCGGAAACAATTATTTTTCGGCTGCTGCGCGGCGCGGCGGCGCGCGGCCTGTCCGGGATCGCCGAGGAGAGGATAGAGCAGGGCCTGCGCATAGTCCGGCCGCTGCTCGGCACGGAGAAGCAGGCGATACTGGCTTATGCGCAAAAAAATGCTCTGGCTTTTCAGGAGGATGAGACCAATCAGGACACGGCCTATACGCGCAATAAACTGCGCCGGGAGATTCTGCCGCTGCTTAAAGAGATAAATCCCAGTTATCAGGAAGGTCTGCGGCGCACGGCGGATATTCTGCGCGACGATGATGATTATCTGGAGCAGGCCGCCCGGCAGATATATGCGGACGTTGTTTTAGCGGAAACCCCGGAACGGATCAAACTGGACGCGGTGGCGCTGCGCGGCTGTCACCGTGCGCTGGCCAGAAGGGTAGTACGGCTGGCTGTCGAGCGGCTGACCGGCGCGCTCAATGATGTGTCGCTTTTGTTTGTGGAGAATTTTCTGGATAACGGCCTGACTGCGCTGAGCCTTGACGACCGGGGTAAACTGCTGGTCAGTAAATAACCCCCGCGGTCTTTTCAAGAGCTTAAAAATCGATCAAGTCTTTGACGCGCACCCGCAGCGCTCCGGCGATTTTTTGCAACGTCGGCACGGAAACCTTGCAGGTGCCGTTAATAATGCGGTGAATATAGAATTGGGATAGCTCGGCCTCTATGGCCAGCGCGCTTTTGGAGAGCGCCGCTCTCTGGCGCAGGCGGTCGATTTTGCGCCCCAGCGCTTTCATCTCCGGGGACACTACGGTAGCGTATAGTTCCGATGTTTTTCTTTTAACCATGGTTTGACTTTCTGCTTGTACACGATAGTGTATAGTGCTATACTGGGCTCTATATTCGAGTGTATACACGCGAGTATATAATAAGTAAACGGGGTGCATTTATGACTATAGCGAAAGGCCAGCCCATGCTGGCGCAGGATATAATTGATTTGCGGGACGGTTTAGCCACTAAAATAAACACTGTATCCGCCAATACAACAGCTGCGCTGGACACGAAGGAAAATACCAGCAACAAAGCGACCGCTCTCTCCAGCGCGTCCACCAATACCCAGTATCCGTCAGCCAAAGCAGTCTATGATAATCTGGCTTTGAAAGAAAATGCCAGCAATAAAGTGACCACGCTCTCCAGCACAGCCACCGGCACGCAGTATCCGTCAGCCAAAGTGGTCTATGATAATCTGGCCGCCAAACAGGACAAAATTGCCGCTGGCACGGCCAGCAATATTGTGGCCTACTCCGGGATAGCGGGGACGCTGAATACACTGGACAGAGTGACCAGCGTACGGGCCGCGGCTTCCGCGCTGGATACGGCTATTCCCACGGAAAAAGCGGTGGCCGCGGTGCTGGTTGCCAAGGCCAATGCCAGCGAGGTGAGCGCTTTGAGTTTTTTCCCGAAAGGCACCATCTTGATGTATGACAGCCAGCTCTGGGACAGGGCGGGCGGTATTACCGGCTGGCACATCTGCGACGGACAGGCCGGTACGATAAATCTGACGGACAAATTTATCCGCGGCGGCAGTGCGTCCCGGCAGACCGGCGGGACGGATACGGCGCAGCTGCTGAAACACCAGCACCCTTTTGTTGGAGATAAGCAAGAGGGAGAAATAGGCTTTAATAAAGGACTGGCAGGCACCAGCTACGGATCTGCCATGTTTGAAGTGGCAGGAACACATGCTGCGGAGGCCATAACCCGCACAGGTGTTTTCAGTGGTTCAGAAGCAGACTGGGCTGCCGATATGGATAATTCAAGTGGACAAACCTATCAGATAACTAAATTGAAATTTAGCATGACGCCGACAGGCGCCATAAGCGAAGAGGGTGTTGCAAATGCGGACAATCGTCCCGCCTTTTGCACGGTAATTTTCATTGAAAAAATAGTGTAAAGCGCTGGCGGCGTTCCGCCCGAAAGTCCGGCTCCGCCGCCAGTCAATCCGCCAGCCGGGTCTGCCCGCCTCTGGTGATCAGTCCGGTCACCAGCCAGTGCGCCAGCAGAATAATACCCCAGCCGCAGAAAGGATAAAGCAGCCAGCCGGTGCTGGCGGAGCCTTTGCCGCGCGCCAGTATAATAAGAGCGAGTATGACCAGACTGAACAGAATAATATGCGCCTGCAGGATGACCCGGAAGCCGAAAAAAAGTGTCGCTTCGCGGATGTTTTGCGCCGTGCGGGGGCGATCGCCGTTAAGTTTAAGTATTTGGCCGCTACGCCAGTTTTCCAGCCGCGCGGAAAAACCAGCCAGAGTCAGCAGATAATGGATTAAGATAAATATGCCCCACGCCGCGCAAAAAACGCTGACCCAGAAATAATCATGGAAAACCAGATACTGAATTAAGAGCAGCAAAATAACAACCAGCGCGTAAGTGCTCAGGTGAAAATAAAAAGCCAGCCAGAAAAACAAACGGGCGGAGCGGCGTTTTTTCAGTTCTTCCTGCCCCAGCCCTTTTTCCAGCGGGCCCGGCTCGATTTTTTCCAGTCTGGCCCGCCGCCATTTGCGGACGGTGGCGGACTCAATAAAAAAATGAATGCCGAAATGCAGGAAAAGAAAAATCCCCCAGACGCTGAGCGGCAGGATAAACCACGGGATTTCCGGCGAGACGACTTTATTGACGGTGATCAGGAAAATATTAATCCCGGTATAAATAAAAAAATGAAAATAAAAAAAAGCCCTGGAGATAAATTTCGCCAGAGCTTTCTGCCGTTCGTCCATGCCGTTATTTTAGGCAGTAATTTTTGTTCCGGCAAACTCTTTCTGGAGCAGCGCGGCTTTGTCGGTTTTCTCCCACGGGAAAATATCGCGGCCGAAGTGCCCGTAAGCCGCGGTCTTTTGGTAGATCGGCCGTTTTAGATCCAGCGTCTGAATGATCCCTTTGGGCGTCAGGTCAAAAACTTTGGGTATGGCGGCCATCAGCTTTTCCTCGGCGACTTGGCCGGTGCCGTAAGTGTCCACATTGATCGAAACGGGCTGCGCGTAACCGATAGCGTAGGCCAGCTGCACCTCGCATTTTGCGGCCAGACCGGCGGCCACGATATTCTTGGCGATATATCTGGCGATGTACGCGGCCGAGCGGTCGACTTTGGACGGGTCTTTGCCGGAAAAAGCGCCGCCGCCGTGCGAACCCACGCCGCCGTAGGTGTCGGCAATGATTTTGCGTCCGGTCAGACCGGTGTCGCCGGCCGGCCCGCCGAGGACAAAACGTCCGGTCGGATTGATCAGTATTTTGCAGTCCGGACTGCGCTGCGCGGCCGGAATGACGGGATCAATGATCTGTTCCAGAATATCCCGGCGCAGCTGCGCGTTGCTGACCTCCGGATCGTGCTGATGCGACAGGACTATAGCCGTCACCTGACCCGGCTGGCCGTTGTTGTATTCGATAGTGACCTGCGATTTGGAATCCGGGCGCAGGTATTTTATTTTTCCGGCTTTGCGGATTTCCGCGGCCTTGAACACCAGCGCGTGCGCCAGGTCGAGCGTCATCGGCATATAGTTGGCGGTCTCGGCAGAGGCGTAGCCGAACATCATGCCCTGATCGCCCGCGCCCTGCTCGGTGAATTCGCCCTGTCCTTCGGTGACGCCCTGCGAAATATCCGGGGACTGCTGGTGAATGTGCGTTTCTACCCGGCAGGTGGCGGAGTTGAAGCCGTATTCGTCTTTATTGTAGCCGATGTCCGCAATTACCTGACGCGCGGTTTGCTCAAAATCCACCTGAGCCGTGGTGGTGATCTCACCGGCGATGACCACCAGCCCGGTGGTGACCAGCGTCTCGCAGGCCACGCGGGAATTGGGATCCTGCGCCAGACAGGCGTCCAGTATCGCGTCGGAGATCTGGTCAGCCACCTTGTCCGGATGCCCTTCCGAGATAGATTCCGAGGTAAAAAAATGCCTGGCTTTGATTTTGCTCATATTAAACCCCTTTGCTTGGTATGTAATGGCGTAATTATAACATAAGCGGGAGTGCCAAATAAAGGGACAGGTAAAAGAACAAAGGGACGAAGAAAGGGACAGGTAAAAAGAACAAAAGAAGAAAAAGAAAGGGAAAAAGAAAGGATAGGCACCAGTATTTGGCTTAATCAGGCTAAAAATATGTGAAAAATGGAGACTGTAAACGTATAATGTGTTCATATTCCCGTAGCGCAATACTCTGTACAGGGTAAATTATTGTTTATCGACCCTTACCCTCTGGCAGTTCCGCTAGTGGGTACCTGTCCCTTTCCTGTGCCTCTCTCCCGCGATTTAATCAGAACGTCCGGGTTTTTTCCGGGTAACGCTGTCCAGCACTTTCAGCACAAAATCCTGCACTTCGGGGCTGAGTTTATTAAAGCCGGATAATAGACGCCAGGTATTTACTTTCCCCCGGATTTTATCCCCGGTTTTTTCCCGGACAAACCAGTCCAGCTCCAGATCATAAGCATTAGCGATGTTGACCAGCGTGGTCAGCTTGGCCAGTCTTTTTCCGCGCAGCAGATTAAAATACTGGCTGTAATCAATGTCCAGATCCTCGGCGGTCTGTTCGACAGTTTTGCCGCTTTGCTGTTTCAACTGATTGAGGCGTTTGCTGATCAGGAGTTTTAACTCTTTATCTGTAACTTTATTCATTAGACACCGCCTTGAATAGTTTGCCTATTTCCTGAAATTATCTTTATAGTAACATTGCTATTTTTCTTAGTAGCATGATTTAGAGAAGTGTGCTATGCTGGGCGGAGTAGTTAGACTAAATTAAGGAGGAATAAAAATGCCGATACAATCCGGTCAGCCCATCAAAGCCAGTGAAGTGAATGCGATGTTTGATGCCAAAGAAAACATCAGTAATAAAAAAACCACTACTATTTCCAGCACCTCAACAGACACCGATTATCCTTCGTCCAAAGCGGTGTACACGGCGCTAGCCGCCAAACAGGATAGAATTGCCGCGGGCACGGCCAACAATATTGTGGCCTATTCCGGGACAGCGGGGACGCTGAATACATTGACCAGAGTGACCGGCGTGCGTGCTGCCGCAGCCGCGCTGGATACAGCTGTTCCTACCGAAAAAGCGGTAGCCACAGCGCTGACCGTCAAGGCTAATACCAGCGATATGAATACCGCGCTGGCCGCCAAACAGGATAAAATCGCTGCGGGCACGGCCAATAATATTGCGGCTTATTCCGGGACGGCGGGGACGCTGAATACGCTGACCAGAAGAACAAGCGTGCGTGCGGTAGCCTCCGCGGAAGACACCGCTATTCCTACAGAAAAAGCCGTGGCTGCCGCGGTAGCCGCCAGCGTGCTCCCCGTAGGGACTATTTTAATGTATGACGGCACCGGCTGGGCGGATAACAGCACCCTGCCGGGCTGGTATCAATGTAATGGAAGCAACGGCACGCCGGATTTACGGAATAGATTTATCATGGGTAGCGCCACACGCGGCCAGTACGACCGGACAGACACCGCCAATAATTCGCTTACGCTGACTGCGAATCATTTACCAAAGCACAAACACTCATTTACAGGAACCGAGGCAAAAGGGTATCTTCCTCTGGAATCCACTTCTAGTACCGCGTTTTCGACAAGTTTTTCCGGCGTTTTTAAAAGCGATACAGATAAAACAAAAAACACGACCTATCACGCAGGGTATGGCAGTGGATATGGCGGTGTTAATTTTTCCATGAAACCTACAGGCACCACGGACGATAACACCACGACAAACACCGCTATCGACAAAAGACCGGCGTGGTACAGTGTGATATTTATTAAAAGGGTGTCTTAGCCAGA
>JAISQA010000022.1 GCA_031274525.1 Candidatus Margulisiibacteriota bacterium | reverse complement strand
ACATTGCTGGACTGATCCAAAGCCAGGCCGGGGTGCTGGGCGCGATAGGCGGAAGAATAACCGTTATTGATAGTTGCAAAACCAGTATTCCAGCTTCCACTTGCGCGTTTATAAACTTTTATAAGCCTTCTGGAGGTGATGCTGTACTCCTCCAGTAAATCAAAGGTCAGAAAAAGATCCCCGCCGGAGCCAGGGAACAAACGGGGGATAAAACCTTTCCCCGTCTCCTGAACAGCATATTCATCAAAACCACCATTAATACTGTTTGCAGTCCTGCCGGTATACACCATAATTTTGCACGGAATAGTGCTCGCATCGCCAGACCCAACAAAAACCATAGCAACGTTTACATAACCAGCGCTGTCCACGGCAATATCCGTCTGATAAACCCGTTGCGAAGTATTATAGGTGACTGTTACCGGCGTAATTGGATCCGTAAGCAAATTACTACCGGAGATCAAATTGAGCATTCCCCGACCAGTATTCAGTTCACCATAAGAAATATAAACCCTGCCAGAACTGTCCACCGCAATAGCCGGATCGTCAAGGGACGTCCCCCCGCCAGTGATGGTATAAAGCTCCCGCTTAGTCCAGGATGCACCATCGTTAGTGGAGGTAGCATAGATGAGCTTATAGGTGTTGCTAGAGCCCGTACCATCATAAAAGACCGCATGCAATACGCCAGGATTTGCAGGTGAACGAACCAGTTTGTGCCCGCCGTCAGATCTAAAGGGAACCACGTCAAACCCAGTATTGCTAGAAAAATGATTAATCGGCGCATCGTTAATTTTGGTCTCAGCGAACAGACACGCGGAAAAAAACAACGCCAGTAGAAATGACCTTTTCAGTATTTTTACTACATTCATTGTAAATACTATAATATCATATATATGCAAAAGACGCCAGTGTTTGGGCGGGGAAAATCCTTACAGGGACTGAAAAATTAACGGTGTGAGCACCCTGTATAAGACAGGCTAATTTATGTAGAAAAAAGGGACAGGTGAGATGTCGCGGAGCGAAGCCGAGGCGAGACACCCCCTGCCGCTTTGCGGCTGTCCCCCTTATTAAGGGGGACTAACTTAACTGTATCTGAACTATTGGCTCCCCTTTATAAGGGGAGCTGTACGCGTCAGCGGACTGAGGGGTTGTGATTTCTCACAGCACAGCTGCGCAAATATTTTGCTTCGTGTGCCATAGATATGTCCCGGATATTTTACCTGTCCCTTTCTTTGAAATATTTAGTAGCAATAGCGGGATTGCCGCCAGAGCACAACCTGACAGGACAGGGAACATACAGCCAGTGCGCACTCCGCGGCTTGCGACTGCGTGCGGCATCCAGCCGCCGCAGAAGTTTCCGTGGCTAACCAAGCCACGGATGGCCGCTGTCGGTCGTCGCTGGTCAGGTATTATTGTGCGCTCGATTGCTGTAAAAGCTCTGTATATCCGTGGATACATCTCAATAGCGGGACTGTAAAGTTACCTGTGTAAACGAATAGATGTGTTCATATTCCTGCGGCGCAACGCTCTGGCTGGCACTGTTTATTTGTGATATTCACGCCGCCAGCGTGCCGGGCTTTATGCTTGCCAGATATGTTCTGCTGGAGGGAACGCCGCTGTTGCGCTGTTCGATTAGCCCTGATTTGTTTTTTCCGTAATAATTGGCCTGTTAAACAGCTCGTTTACACAGGTAATTCTACAGTCCCTTGACGACCAGCTGCTGACACACTGTGCCGCGCTCCGACTGGCAAGCGCGGCAAGGCCGCTTTTGTTATGTCTCGAATAATTTTGAATTGTTGTTTCTTAAATAAACGGCCTGAATTAAACAGGCCGTTTACACAGTTAATTTTACAGTCTTAGGCTATCTCATCAAAAACGTAAACCCAAACCCAAAGACGCGTTAATACTCCCATCAGCAGGATTCACCTTAAGGTTACCTACAATTTCTGGTGCAACTAATGCACCAGCAGGCGTGACCCAGGGATTAAGTCTATAATAGCCACCCACTCCCAGATTAAGCTGGTCTTTTTCTTCATCTTTTTTTATCCCAGTAGCAGAGATGTTTAATCCCCATTTATCCCTTTTTGTATTCTTAAGGGTGCCGAAAAGTACTTCCAGCTTAGCCATCCAGCTCACATTATTTATCTCAGACCCAGTCCCATTAAATCCTATTGCGCCTCCTATACCCACACCGCGGAAATAATGGTATTCATCCTTTCCTTCATCATTCTGCAAGGAATTAGTCATGATCATAGCTTTCAAAAAAGGAGTAAACGACCAATACGGTACAGGACCGCTATCTTCATCCAGATCCTTTTTAATTTCCCCGGTTTCTTTTACCCCGACTGTAGCGCTCACTGTTACCTTATCCTTTTCACTCTCAAGCGTTATACTTTGCTCAGTGGAACCCACTACACCAATGCTTTGCCGATCCAGCTCTGCTTTAAATCGTTCCTCTATAATCTTCCGCGCATCAGGAGGCAGCTCATCTCCATAAAGGGTTATAAATCTGGATATAAAATACTCTATACCGAAAGCGACATTCAGCGTCCAGAATAATTTGAACTTATCATCCTGTCTAATATCAAAATCTTTTTTGAACTTGATGCTAAGCGTCCCTTCAAGCTCCAACCAAAGAGCCCCAACATCAAACTTTTCCTCTTTGACAATTTCGGCGCTGACACTTTCCTTTTTCGTACACTGCACATTCTCATAAAGCCCGTTTTTATACACGCCGGTGACTTCGGCATAATCGCCAATCTTGAAGGGGCCGGACTCAGCATCCTCACTCCATAACTCCGCAACTACCTTAAATTCCTCGCCATCCGCAAACTTTAGCTCATTATTAGGCGTAAACTCATAGCCTGAATTAAGTTTATATTCTGAGTCAAGCGGACCTTTAGCCACGGACAAAGGCGTGTCTTCTCTTGTCCACGAGCCATCCGGGTTTTTAGTATAACGATGATATTCCACAGAACATTTATCCCTGTAGGCCCCCTCGTCAATAGATTTAAGATCAACCACAGTCTTAAAGATAAACCGATCGTAACCGGTGGCGGTGAGTACTTTATCCTGCTCCGGGACCACACTCATGACTTTGTAAAGATCACCTTTATCCCGAGCGACAGTTATAGTTCTGAATGTGGAGTTCGCCGGACTGTCATAGATAGCCGGTGAATCGCCTTTCCACAACTCCACGGCTATAGCAGCGGACGTGCTCTCCCCAATAGCGCCCAGCGCCTCTTTAAACTTGTCCTGGTCATACACCTTATCGCCGACACGGTATTTGACTGAATAACCCTGGGGAATATCCTTAAGCTCAATAGTAAGCTTATCCGCAGAAAGCCAGTCCGAACGACTCTCGGTAACAGAGTGCGGCCCGGTCTGCTCTACATTGTTATACTTATAATTCGGCGCGCTGCCATTGCGCTGCACGGTGACAGTCATAAAATCCTGATTAATTACCCTCTCGGCACTGGAATTGGGATCAACAAAAATCCATTTCGCCGTTACCTTAGCCTGATGATTGCTGGCATTGAAAGCAAGGGAACTTGCATCAAATTTAACATTAGAGTCAGGGCTGGAGCCGACCCTTGTAAAACGGGCATTGGACAGCTCTTTACCGGTTTCATCGAATAAAGCGAGCACATAGTTAGGCGGCACACCGGCATAAATGCCACTGGCCGTAATTTCGAATGAAGCATGACCGGCATTCGGATCCGGGACAGTCACGTCACCCGGGTTGGTCGTCCCTGCATTGTTATACTTGCCGCCATTATTTTTTACGGTGACAGACATAATCTCCCCGGTATCAACCCGGATGTAATTGCCAGTAGCAGGATCTTTATACTGCCATTTAGCCGTCACCGTGGCTTCAGCGCCATCGGCGATACCAAGACCACTCACATTATACTTAGCATTAGGGTCTGTTCTGACCAGGGATTTTAGTAGCACATTGTTAGCATCATATAAGCCGATAGTATAATCATTAGCATCAACCGGCACGGTATCATAGGCGCCAGCAGCAAGCCCGATTTCAAACAGATCATATCCCGGATTGGGCACCGGAACAGTTATATTATGGTTAAAGCTATTTTTAATAAGACTAACAGCGCCAGTAGCGGTATCCTTTTCTAACGTCGCGACTGCAATCTGATCATTGTTATCCACCTTTATAATATTGCCTTTATGATCTCTGACCACTGCATACACCGTGGTCGGGTAGGTAGTAATGTCCGTCTGGATAATCGGGCCATCTCTTTCTGCTCCGGACCCAATCCTGAACTTAACAGTGGTATTGGGCACAGGGTTTTTAGTAGCTATGGAAAAATCATTATTCGGAACATCACGTTCTTGCCCGGGCTGATTCGGATCAGTGGCTGTACGCGTAAAAAGCTTTTGATATCCCGTGCCTGGAGTAATCTCAAAATATGCGACGTGTGTCATTGGATTCTCTTTTATTTGTATGCCAAGTGCTGCAATATCATTATTGGTAGTAACTCTGGTTACATTATTACCCGCGTCCCGGTAACACACATTAACAACCAGATCTTTTTTTGCTGTTCTAAAGTCAAACTGTGTTCCATTCTTATCAACAAGGCCTGAAATAACCACACCGGATATTTTCACATCATTACCGGGAGCAAAAGAATAGGGCTGGTTTATGGCTGGATCGTATGCTAATTCGCCGCCAATAAAAATTGCGGGAAAATATCCTTTGGTAGAGTTATTATTAACTCCAATAAAAAAGTCATTGTGCGTACCACCGTTTTCAGGAATAGGAATACTGCCATCGGAGGTTATGGCTACACCCGTTACGCCAAGATTAGTCTCCGTCTCTTTTTTTGTGCCGCCGGGTTCTTTTATCTCAAAATTATTTTCCAAGCTAAATGCTTTGCTCTCATTATCCGGCACAGCCGCGGGAACATTCAGGCCTGAAGTCCTCAGCGTAGTATCGCCCGGAAGCCTGGACGGGATACCTAGAGAAACCGTACCATCAGTCACCTGGATTGTTTCAGTGCCGCCAACTTTATTTACTTTAGGAGTATAGGTCACCGCAGAGGAGGCGGATGTATCCAGCTCAGCGCCCACCTCGGCCTCTAATTTTGTTATCGTTTTATGTATGTATTCCATTGACTCACTGTCTATAGCCACCCCCATGCTAGCGTACAGAGACAATATGCCGCCCCAGGGTTTCGCAATATCTTTTTCAATGGCCAAACTGGCCCACACATTATACTCCGGCAGAGGCAGGTCTTTTCTATCATACAGCGGGCCTTCTTCGCCCAAAAGGCGAAATAGATTGAAACCCAATTTAACGACCAATGGTCCTTTTTTATTACCTCTAGTAAAGCCAAGCTCAACTTCCCCGTTTATATCAAATGTAAAATAGGCATCATTAATAGTCGGAACTTCTACCTTAGGGCACAGAACCTTATATAGCAGTTCATTTATGCCGTTAAGCTTTTCAGAAACAGGTTTACGCTCCGGGCTGGCTGGCGCGTCAGGAAAGTCATGGCGCATGCTTGAATCCAAATTCAGCACACGGGCCGGATCGGTATCCAGCGGCGAGTGAATATCTCGATTCTCCGGACGGGACTGGTTCATCTGCTCCCGGTTCCTCTCAATAGTGGTAAAAACAAAATTGCCACCTTTCTCATAATTATCAACAATCCTCTCTATCTCCGCTATATAATCTTCCAGCCTAACCCCATTCTCATAGCCGGGAAAGCGAGTTTCTAATCTTTGCACAACGATGCCATGCTTTTCTTGAGCCCGCTTAGCAGCCGCGCTAATTATTTCAGCACAGGCCGCTTTATTGAGGTCACGCACAGTTTTATTGTTAGGGTATTCTCGAAGATTTCTAGCTTTTATTTCAGCGGCTATTTCAGCAAAAATTTCCTCAATCTCTTCTGGCTTTATATTAATCTCGTCTTGATACTTAGTATACGATTCAAGAGGAATTTTCACTTTGTTCAGCAGCGCCTTCCGGAAAGCAGCAGCCTCTGTTTCGACGCCAGTGGTATCAATGCTATCCCCGCCATCTTCCCCGGCGCTGGTCTCCGCAGCCAGAATAGCCTGCGGGCCGGAAATAGCCGCCGGACTCTGCGGTGTATAAGACGCCAGGACAGGCTGCCCTCCTGCCGCCGGCACGCCGGATACCGGATCCGGTTTTTGCCCGGACTGTCCGGGTAAGTCGCTGAAATATTCCAGAAGTTCGAGCACTTTTTTGTACTTATCGGACAGTGCATTTATCTCCCAGGGCTTAATGTCATACATTCCAGGCAACCTGGTTTCGCCCTCAACTTCAGTCCCGGTAATCTCTCTATATTTCTCCAGAAAACCCTTATACTCCTCCAGCAGGCCAGGGGTATAATCTCTTTTTGTCTCCCCATTTGATAATTCATATTCGTAACTATAATTCATGGTCAGAGCGTCGATCATCAGCAGTGTCCTGTCGGTCAGACCGCGCGGCGGCGTCACGGTTATCTTAGTACTAAAATACTCTATCAAACCCTGCCGCAAAGCGACGTTTCGGTCGGCCTCAAACTCCTGATCCTCCGTCACAACCTTCGCCGCGGCTCTGATCGCCATACGCAGCGCGTCCGCCAATTGAGTTTTTTTGGCGTAAACTTTAATTATTTCATCATAATATATAGTTCTAAAGCGATCTTCGTTTTCAGTCTCTATGGCAATCAGCGCGTCGAGAATGTTAGCGTTCAGCGCCGCTTCGTCAAGTCTGGTGATATTGATATCCACTCTTTCCAGAGGCGACTCAAGTTTTTCCAGCAGTGTTTTGGAATCGTCAGGAAACTCGCGGCGCAGGTCGCCGGCTTTGAACGGCTGTTCGGCGCTAACCTGTCCTTTCAAAGAGCCAATCCAGGGCTCCATAGCCTTGGTCACCACACCATTAATGTAATCCTGATCAGGCACATAGTCGCCATCGCTGTTTTCAGTAAACAACTCCTCCTGTATTGTGTCAGTATCGTTATCATAAAGTCCTTTTTTGAGCCTCTCATTTACGCCAACCCGCTGCCGGGCAGATTCCAGCGCCGCGCGGATCGCTACCTCGGCCTGGGTGAGATATGCACCGACATTATCTTTTTCAGGATTGGCTTTGCTAGCAGCGTCGATCGCGCTACCCAGCGCGCCGTTTGTATCAAAAGTAGAAGTGGTAGTCCTGTCATAAGAAAAATTAAAACTCCAGGTTTCGCCCGCTGTGGCCTCCGGCGACCGCAGAAACGTTGCGGCTAAATTAGGTTCTTGTGTTACCTTTTCACGTTTTATAATATCGCCGGTATCGGGGTCTTTTTCGCCCTGCACAGCGTCATACTGTTTTTTCAAATCTTCGAGCTGTTTTAATAAACCTTGTTCATTGGCTGTCAGTTCAGTATATTTTTGGTTTAGAGCAGTAAGATTCTCCAGGGTGGGATTTTGGGAGATGCTCGTGACCAGACCGCGCATTTCCTTGCGCACGCTTTCTAATTTTCCAGTAATGACCCCAAGCTCCCGGAAAATCCGGGCATCCTCCGCCTCAGTTTTGCCAGCCGGGATATACGGCTGGTCCACTGTCGTCGCGGCAGCGGCAGCGGCGCTGACTTTCTCTTCAGCTTTTGTCAGAATACCTAAGAGATCCGCGTTATTTTTCGTTAATCTTGCGCTAGCCTCCCTGACTGCCCCGGCGACCGCAGGGTCAGCGTCAGTTTTGCGGGTTTCGCTGGCAATACGCTGATCTGTCAGCGCGCTCAAAGCGTCATAAAGCGCTCTGGCCTTAGCGACATTCCTGGCAAATTGCTCGGGAGGAACTGCGGCAGTCGGCGGCTGGGTTTTTGGGGATAATAAGTTTACTATTGTAGTATACATATCCTTATAGTCAGCGAAATTTTCATTCAGACCGGAGCCGGTGACGGTGATGGCCTGGAGTTCAAAATATTTAACCTGTTTTGACGGGAGTAAAATATTCTGTTCGTTGTGACCAGCGGCGCGCGTTACATAAACGAAAGTTCCATCCGGTCTCGTAATCGGCTTACCCTCCTTATCTATAGCGATCACACCAATCAAAGGAAAAGTAAGGCGAGCGCCGCCCTGAAATCCGGTCTCAGGATTAACATTATAATTAGGCAGCTCATAGCCAGCGAATAACTCGTCAGTTGTAAGAATATTTTCCCCTTTTACTTTTCCTCCGGGATTTTTTTGTGCGTTGTTAACAAAGGCAATTTCCTGCTCTATTGTATTGACCGTGTGAAATATAGTAAATAAGCTTTTATCAGCTTTAGCATATTCTGTACCAAGCTTTTCACTCAAGGCTTGCAAATTTTTACGAGTTCTTTCAATAGCTATTTTTTTAGCTTCATCCAGTCCCTCCGTCCTGGAAAAAACATCATCCAGAAATTCCACAGTAAATTTAATTCTAGAAAAACCAATAGTTTCCTCATCATTCTGCTCATAAATAATTTCACCCAGGGGAGTTTTCCCGATGTTGGTATTCACTTGATTTATAGTAGCGATAATGGAGACAATGTCCACGGGATTACCATTACTGCCAATCTTTACAAATTCGGCCAATATTTTTTCTTTCCAGGCTTTCTCGAAACTATCCCAATCTTTTAAATCAGTTTCACTAAATAATTTTATTTTATCAGCGCTTGTTTCTGCTTTCACTCGCTGTAAAATATCGCCCTGTTTCAGAACAGGTTTACTATTTTTGTCTGCATTACTAGCAATCGGATAAAAATCTACATAGCCCAGCAAAATGGACAGTTCCCTGGAAACGAAGGTGCCATCCTCCAGCCACATTCCCTCTATGGCAGGAGGGTCGAAAACATCCCGCGTTCCAGCGTTCTGGGCGGCATCCACATCTTCTTTTCTATAATGGATCGTTGTATCGACCAATCCCGTTCCCGCTACCGTAGTCCTGGCCGGAGCAACGCCGCCGATTCTATTTATGTCCGGCGCATACTGAACCGGCACAGTATAACGCTCTTCAAGCGCAGAAGCCGGGCGGCCCTGAGCGTTGTCAGGCGGCAAGGAAGCCCTGTCCCCGGAATTGCCCTGGGGCCGGGACGCCCCGGCGGTAGAATTCTTCCGGGCTCCCGGAAGAATCCAGCTTTGGAACCAGGGAAGCAACTTCCCGGAACCAGTATTTATATTATTATTAAAACCCACAATAAATCATCCTTTCCCTGTTTATCTTCTCTAATATATCGTAAGCAGCTCAAAAAAGTTGCATTTTAATATGGCGCGGCGCTTTAAAAATTTTTATTCTTTCGTTTTCCCGAATCGACCTGCCATAGGTATACCCGGATATATCGAAAATATACGTTGTCTTCTTGCGTGACGGCGGAAGCAAAT
Organism: Candidatus Margulisiibacteriota bacterium; assembly: GCA_031274525.1. Classification (GTDB taxonomy): domain Bacteria; phylum Margulisbacteria; class Termititenacia; order Termititenacales; family Termititenacaceae; genus JAISQA01. The sequence goes on along the minus strand of JAISQA010000022.1, from coordinate 42,228 downwards.
CATGGACTGGAATGTCTGTCTCTTTTGGCCCGGATATGCTAAGCTGTATACTAGTGGGGGAAATGGTCGTATGGTCGAAAAAGCAACTCTGGAAAAAATGACCGCACGGATGATTCATGATGTCCGTACGCCGCTTACTGTGCTGAATATGCTTTACGCCACTTTGCAGGCGTATCTGCCCAGGGCTCCGGAAATGCGGGAAGACCTGGAAATCCTCAAAGAAGAAACCGCCAGGATCAACGCGATCACCGCGAGCTACCGCGAGGAATTGGGCAAATTAGCGTAAAGGGGGCCGCATGGCCAAAATATTATTAGTCGATGACGATAAAAATATGCTGGTGATGCTCGAAAGAATTATCCGCAGCAAGAACGAATCTATCGAGATACTCAAAGCCCCGGACGGCAAAGAGGCGATCAAGCAGGTCAAAAAAGGTAACCCGCAGGTGGTCTTGATGGATATTCAAATGCCGGACATGGACGGCCTCGCCGCTTTTGCCGAGCTCAAAAAAATCAATCCCAAGCAGCTTGTCATTATGATGACAGGCTACGGCACCACTGACACCGCTATCGAGGCCATGAAAAGCGGCGCGTATGATTACATCACCAAGCCATTCGACAGCAATGCCCTGCTCAGCGTGGTCAACACCGCTCTGCGCGCCAGCGAGATGATGAATGAAGTCGTGGTCGTCGAGGATGCGGTGGACACCAAAGACATCAATCTCAATATCCGTTCGATCATCGGCCTCTCGCCCCGTATGCAGGAAGTGTACAAAAAAATCGGACAGATCGCCGGCACCAGCGTGCCGGTGATCCTCATCGGCGACTCCGGCACCGGCAAAGAGCTGGTGGCACGCGCGATCTATCACAACTCCAACCGCAGCGCCAAGCCCTTCCTGGCGATCAACTGCGCGGCGATCCCGGAGACGCTGCTGGAGGCGGAATTATTCGGCTACGAAAAAGGCTCTTTCACCGGCGCGGCCGAACGCAAGATCGGCAAATTTGAGCTGTGCAACGGCGGGACAATTTTTCTCGATGAGATCGGCGATATGCCAATGTCCATTCAGGCCAAGATCCTGCGCGTCCTGCAAGAGCACGAGCTGGAGCGGGTCGGCGGCACAGAAACTATCAAAGTGGACGTGCGCATCATTTCCGCCACGAACAAAGACCTCAAAAAACTGATCGAAGAAAATAAATTCCGCGAGGACTTGTATTATCGGCTGAATGTCATTCAGATCAATCTGCCCAGCCTGAAAGAACGCAAAGAAGATATTCCCGATATTGTTTCTTACTTCTTAAAAAGATTTAATTACGAGTTTGGCAAAAATATTTCTGAGATTCCCAAAAAATCAATGGAAGCGCTGCTGGCTTACGACTGGCCGGGCAATGTGCGCGAGCTGGAAAATATTATCAAGCGCGGGGTCGTCACCACCACCGGCAAAATCCTGCAGATCGATCTGGGCCGCGCGTCCGCACTGGCGGCGCATGAGCCGGAGGCGCCGCTGACCGAAGATACTTTTTTCACGCAGACCTATGACCAGCATAAATCACTGGAAGATTTGATCGATTCGGTGTCGGAGTCGCTGCTGGAAAAAATGCTGGTCCTGCCGGAAGATAGTCCGGACCGCAAGGACTTGATCGGCAAGCTGGAAAAATCGCTAATCGTCAAAGCCCTCAAAAAATTGTCCGACAATCAGGTGCAGACCGCCAGACTGCTCGGCATTACACGCAACACGCTCCGCAGCAGGATCAACGAATACAGCAGCCGCAAGGACTGAGTAAAAATGAAGCTGGTCGCCGGACTGGGTAATCCCGGTAAAGAATATACGCTGACCAGACACAATCTGGGTTTTCAGCTCATCGACCGGTTCGCCGCACAGCGGCATAAAAAAATAGAACAGAAAAAATTCAAAGCTCTAACCGCGGAGCTGGCCGTAAACGGCGAAAAAATCATTCTGCTCAAACCCCGGACTTTTATGAATAGTTCCGGCGAGGCGGTGCGCGAGGCGCTGAGTTTCTACCAGCTCTCCGGACTGGAGCTGCTCGTCCTTTACGACGATCTGGATCTGGAATTCGGCGCGGTGCGTTTCCGCGCCAAAGGCTCATCCGGCGGACACAACGGCACCAAGTCTATTATCGCCTGTCTGGGCCATGAAAATTTTGCGCGGATAAAAATGGGCATTGGCAAACCAGCGGCTAAAGAACAGGTTCTGGATTATGTGCTGGGACGCTTCACGGCAGAGGAGCAAAAACTGCTGCCGGAAATACTGGACAAAGGGCTGGAGCAGTTAAATAAATGGCTGGGTATAACATAATGCTGGGAGCGCAGGTGAAAATATATTTACTTGCGCCTGAATTTGACAACAAACTCAGGAGTAAACAATGTTTGAACCGATACCAGCAATAGACATTCTCGGCGGACAGGTCGTGCGCCTCACGCAGGGCGACTATACCCGCGCCAAAGTTTACGCAAGCGATCCGGCGGTGGTCGCCCGGCAGTGGGCAGCCGCCGGCGCCCAGTTCCTGCATCTCGTCGATCTGGACGGCGCCAGAAGCGGCCGGCCGGTCAATCTGGCAGCCATAAAAAAACTCCGCCAGAATGTAAATTGCCGGCTGGAACTGGGCGGCGGACTGCGCACGGCCGCGGATGTGGCGCAGGTATTTGCGCTCGGCATAGATTACGCCATACTTGGCTCCGCCGCGCTGCAGAATAAGCCGCTGACCCAGGAGCTTGTCCAGAAATACGGCGCCAGAATAATTATCGGCGTGGACGCCAGGGACGGCCGGGCGGCCGCTTCCGGCTGGCTGGAGGATTCAGAAGTAGACGCGCTGGATTTAATAAAAGAACTGGAAAAAATCGGCGTGCAGAAAATAATTTACACGGAAATAAACCGCGACGGCACTTTGAGCGGGCCGGATTTAGCTTTGTATCGGAAATTGTTAGACTCTACCCGCATGGAAATTATCGCTTCCGGCGGTGTAGCCAGTCTGGCGGATGTGCAGGCCCTGTCCGCGCTCCGCCTGGACGGCGTTATCATAGGCAAGGCGCTGTATGAGGGGAAAATAAATATCCGGGATTTATATACCCCATCTATCTAACTAAAGCTTTTCTATCTCCACCGCAGACAGACCGGTATATTCGCTGATCTGGGTTACGGGCATACCAGCTTTCTTCATTTTCCGCGCGGCATCCAGCTTCCCCTCGTGCCTGCCCTCATGTCTGGCATCAAAAAGCCGGCTGTTCCAGTCGCTCAAGCCCATTTCCCGCATCTGATAAGCGCGCAACGCCTCGTCATCAGCGGATACATAAGTTATCCTTTTCTGCGCTTCCTGTATCGCTTTGTCCATATTTATTATCTCCTTTATGGTCTTCTCCGGCGTGGTCTTATCAAAGAACGCCAGCCACCGCTGCAAAGGGTCGCCCTCTATATCTTTCTTAAATTATACTCCGCCATTTTACCATGTCCACAAAATGGATCTCCAGTGCATCAGTTAAAAGACACTCCTTATGCGTGTCCTCCCGTATATGAAAAATACTGTGGAAATCTACCTCCGGCCTGAACTCAAAATCCACGATATTGATAGCGATGACTTTCGGCAGCTCTGTATACACCTGACCGGCTTTTATCCCTCTGACATATTCCCTGCTCCAGTAGAATAAACTGCGTCTGGCCATATCCTTAAATTTACAGACCTGTACTTCGATGTTTATTTTACTGCCGTCACTGGTCACGGCCCGGATATCCAGAATACTGGTCTTATCCCCGATGATCTCCGGGGTCAGGGTTTTGTTCTCCAGTATTTCCACGCCCTGCAATTTATTCTGCCCGGTTCTTTTTAACACGGCGTTCAGGAAAGATAACAGCTGTGTTTCATCCCCTTTCTCCCCCATATATTTCATGAACAAAAAATCATTCAACGGATTCAGTCGAACTTCACAAGCGCCTGTGGCGCGACGTGAAGTGAGACCCACAAGCGCCCTGCGGCGCGACGTGTACCTCTCTGCCATATTTTTTGCCTGCCTTTCTTAAAATGTTGTGTTATCCACACAACCTGAAAACAGCAAAATTTATGCCAACTGGCATTTTTTTTTGGATTTTTTCGGCAGCGACAGGAGCCGCAACGGACGATGGTTAAATAACGTGATATACTTAACCGTCAATAAAACAAGCGGATTTTACCAGCCTTTTCGGCGGACTGATCCGCTGGAGGCGCTGTTCAGAACCTCAAGAAGCCAGAGAACATCATCAGGGCCGTAAGAAAGGAGTTAGTTGTGAATATTCTGGTCACCGGCGGAGCGGGCTATATCGGTTCGCATATGACACGCTATCTGGTCAAAAACGGACTGCGGCCTGTCGTCCTCGACAATCTGGTTTACGGGCACAGGGAGAGCCTGCCGGACAGCGTTAAATTTTATCAGGGCGATATTGCCGATCAGCGGCTGGTCAGCAAAATAATCCGGCGGGAAAAAATTCAGGCCGTAATGCATTTCTCGGCCTATGCCTATGTCGGAGAATCCGTGGAAAACCCGGCTAAATATTACGACAATAATTTCTGCAAAACGGCCCGTCTGCTGGAAACTTTGCGGGAACATTCCGTGAAATATTTTATTTTTTCTTCGACCTGCGCCACTTACGGTCTGCAGGACGTGCCCAAAATAAACGAACAGCTGCCGCAAAACCCGATCAATCCTTACGGTTTCACCAAGCTGGCGGTAGAGCGTCTGCTGCAGGATTACAGCCGGGCTTACGGCCTGCAATACGCCGCACTGCGTTACTTCAACGCGGCCGGCGCGGACGAACAGGGGCTGAGCGGCGAGTCGCACAATCCCGAAACGCATCTTATCCCGCTGGCGCTGCAGTCTATCCTGCGCCCCCGGCAGCAGTTAAAAATTTTCGGCGCGGATTACCCCACACCGGACGGCACCTGCGTACGTGATTATGTACATGTCTATGATCTGGCCGCCGCGCATCTTAAAGCTCTGGACTATATTGTCCAAAACCAGATCTCGGACTGCTTCAATCTCGGCTCGGAAAACGGCTATTCGGTAAAAGAAATTATTCAGGCCTGCGAGAAAATCAGCGGCCAAAAAACAAATTGGGTTTCTGCGCCCAGACGCGCCGGCGATCCGGCCTATCTGGTGGCGGACGCCGCCAAAGCCCGGAAAATTCTCGGCTGGCAAACCGTTTATGATCTGGACAAAATCATCGCTACCGCCTGGCAGTGGGAGCAAAAACGGAGATATTAAGTTTATGCTCCCTTACTACGGCGAACTTGTGCAGCTTTTCCAGCGTAGTCTGTTCGATCAGCCTGACACCCTCCGGGGAAATCTTATAACGCCGGCTGATCTGTCTCAGAGTAAGAGTCTCATGTCCTGGATTTAAACCGAAACGCAGACGCAGGATCTCGATATTCCGCCGGGCCTGTAAGTCTCCAGCGGCAGCCACTAGATATTCCCGCAGCAACGCGCCTGTAAACTGTTTGTTTATGAACCGCTCTTCCAGAGCCAGCGGGCGGAGATCTCCCACAAAATCCTTCAAAGTATCATCCTGATCATGTACAGGAGCGTCCAGAGAAACCGGTTCCTGCTGATCAAACCGCCTCAAGCGCAGTATTTTTTTTACAGGCAGGTGGGCATAATCGGCCAATTCCTCTACGGACGGCTCACGTCCCAATTCCTGCCGCAATATATCAGAATAGAATTCCAGTTGATTTAGACGCCTGTGCGCTTCGATAGGCAGACGGATCGTCCTGGAACAATCATCCAGCGCGCGCATTATTTTCTGCCGGACCCATTCGCTGGCATAAGTCGAAAACCTGACCTCTTTGCGATAATCAAATTTTTCCGCCGCGCGGATGAGGCCGAGATTGCCCTCTTGAATCAAATCCAAAAACGGCAGGCCGTATTTGGTGTATCCTTTAGCAATAGTGACCACCAGGCGCAGATTGGAATTTATCAGCGCCTGTCTGGCTGCCACGCTGCCTTGCTGGATTTTTTTACTCAGTTCCTGCTCTTCCGCAAAAGTTAAAAGAGGGTATTTCCGGATCCCTTCTAAATATTTCCGTATGAGATCTGCATCTAAATCCGTCCGGAATTTTCTTACCTTAGAATCCCCGGCGGCAATTTTTTTGGTCTGGCAGATAAACATCTTACATAGCCTTTACCGTATTGGCCTTTTCACACATCCGGCACAATCTTCAATTCAGATATTCCAAAAGCCGCTGGTTACGCGACGGATGCCGCAGTTTTTTCAGGGCCTTGGCCTCGATCTGTCTGATACGCTCACGGGTGACATTGTAAACTTTGCCCACCTCTTCGAGCGTGCGCGGCCGCTCATCGTCCATGCCGAAACGAAGACGCAGCACCATGCTCTCCCTCTCGGTCAAAGTTTTAATAACTTCGTTCAGCTCTTCTTTGAGCATCTTGATGACCACCTGATCGTCCATATCCAGATTGGAGCCTTCCTCCACAAAATCACCCAGACGGGAGCTGTCCTCATCACCCACCGGCATTTCCAGCGAGAGCGGCACCTGCGCCACTTTGACGATCTCGCGGACTTTGTCGATGGGAATGCCGGAATGTTTGGCCAATTCCTCGTCCGTCGGCTTGCGCGACAGTTTCTGCAAAAGCATCCGCGACACCTTGCGCAGTTTGTTGATCGTCTCCACCATATGCACCGGGATGCGGATAGTCCGCGCCTGATCCGCGATCGCACGGGTAATGGCCTGCCGGATCCACCAGGTCGCGTAGGTCGAAAATTTATAGCCTTTGCGGTGGTCAAATTTTTCCACCGCGCGGATGAGGCCGAGATTGCCCTCCTGAATTAAATCCAAAAACTGCATGCCGCGGCCGGTATATTTTTTGGCGATGCTGACGACCAGCCGCAGATTGGAATTAGTCAGGGCCTGTTTGGCCGCCTCGCTGCCCTGCCGGATCTTTTTGGCCAGATCCTGCTCTTCCGCAAAAGTCAGCAGATTGATCATGCCGATCTCGCGCAGATACATCCGCACCGCGTCATCCACGCCGGCGGATTCATTTTTTTTCAAAACCGAAGCCTGCTTCTTGACTTCGATCTTGCCTTCGGGCGTCTCAATATGCGTGGAGTGATCGGCGATAAGATCGTCATCGTGCCCGACCGCGATAACCTCTTCTTCCTCTATGCCCTGCGCCAGCTCCTCATCTTTGAGTATCTCGATGCCCTGATTGATAAAATCATCGGTGATCATCATGGCTTCTTCGGGATCATCAAAAACATTGAGAATATCGTCCGGCGTCAGGCCGTTTTTGGTCTTGGCTTTCTGTTCCAGCATTTTTTTCTTGGACTCGTAATCTTCTTTTTTCTGTTTACGGTCTAAAGCCGGCGCGGCGGTCAGCACCACGCTCGCGGCCAGATCCTGCAGATCGTCCTTGCTGAAAGAGACTGTTTTTACTTTGGCGGGCTTTACCGGTTTAGCGGCTTTGGCTTGCGGCACCGGCGCGGTTTTTTTCAAGGGTTTCTTTTTGGCCGCACCTGTTTTTTTTATGCTTTTCTTTACCTGTTTCTTTGTCATTTAGGTCAATCACTCCTATCTCAATTGTTGCAGTTCCTGCAGCAACCCCGCGGCTTTTGTTTCCTCGCCGGCGGATTCAGCCTCCGCCAGTTCGCCGCGCAGCCGCTGGCGCAGCTCTTCTTTTTTCCTCTCAGTCAAAAGCCGCAGGCAGGCCGCTCCGTCCAATCTGCGGTCAGTCTGCGTCAGCAGACAGGCGCTTAGAGTTTCTTTCAGTGCGGATAGCTCCGGCTGCTGCGCGGAATCCTGTTCCAGCTGCTCAATAAGTTTATCGTCAGTAAACTCATTTTGTTGCAAATATCTCAAGACGCCCTGCCATTGTTCCGCCAAATCCGCGGGCTGAAACTGCGCAAAAAAACTGCGGCGCAGTTCAACATCACTGAGCATAGCCGTGATCAAACTTTCCTCCGCCTTAGTATACTTATCCTTCGGCGCAGGAACATATTTGCGGGAGACATAAACACCTTTCCCAAAGTTCGGCATTATACTACTTTTCTGGCTCTCATGCAAAATCTCCGGGCCGACCCCGATCTGCCGGCTCAGCCACTTAATGTACTCGCTTTCCAGCACCCTGTCGCCCAGATTACGGATAATCCGCAGGCAGTCCTGCGCCGCCCGGGATTTTTGCAGACGGTCATGGAGATCATACTTAGCCAGACTGCGCCGCAGCAGATACTGCACATAATCGCCGGCGCCGGCCAGCGCTGCCTGCAAAGCCGCCGCGCCATGCTGCTTGATCATCTCGTCGGGGTCTTTGGCCGGCAGATCCAGCACGCGGATCTGAAAATTCAGCGCGGCCAGCACTTCGATGGTTTTATCCGTGGCGTTCAAACCCGCCTCGTCTTTATCGTAAGCAATGACCACATTATTGCTGTATCTGGTCAGCAGGCGCGCCTGACTGCTGGTAAAAGCCGTGCCCAGCGAAGCCACGGTATTGCTAAAACCCGCGGCGTGGCAGGCCACGACATCCATCTGGCCCTCCACCAGCACCGCCTGTTTCTGGGCGGCAATCTGTTTTTTGGCCAGATGCAGGCCATAGAGATTGTGGCCTTTGGAAAAAATTGGCGTCTCCGGTGAATTCATATACTTGGCCGCGCTGCTTCCGTCGATGATCCTGCCGCTGAAAGCGATGGCCTTGCCCTGATAATTCTTGATCGGAAACATCAGCCGTTTGCGGAAACGGTCATAGTATTCGCCGTTGTCTTTTTTGACAAGCAAACCGGCTTCTTCGACCCTGGCCGGATTAAATTTTGATTTCAAATGATCGTACAGCGCAGACCAGCTGTCCGGCGCAAAACCCAGCTCAAAGGCCTGCACCACTTCCGGCGTCAAGCCGCGCGTCTGTAAATAAGCCTGCGCTTCAGGGTTTTGAGCCAGCTGCCGGGCAAAAAAAAGCGCGGCTTCCGCATTGATCTGATAAAGAATTTCGTTTTGTTCATAACGCTCATTTTTAATTTCCTCTATCGCCACGCCGCACTGTTCGCCCAAAATGCGGACAGCCTGCACGAAATCCACCTGCTCCATTTCGCGGATAAAAGCAAAAACATTGCCGCTTTTGCCGCAGCCAAAACAGTGAAAAAGGCTTTTTTCCGGCGAGACGGTAAAGGACGGTGTTTTCTCCTTGTGGAACGGACAGAGGCCCAGATAATTGCGCCCGCGTTTTTTGAGCGCGACATACCGGCCGACAACGGCAACAATATCAGATTTGAGTTTAATCTCCTCAATGGTTTTTGGATCAATCATAAAAAGGTAGGTATTATAACATGTCCGGGCCAGGCATACTGCGGCTAAGTGAATATACTGCCAGCGCGCGGAGTGCGACCGAGCGTGTAATTCCTTACAGCCGACGACCGACAGCGGCTATCCGTGGCCTGGTCAGCCACGGAAACTTCTGCGGCGGCTGGAAGCCATACGCAGCCGCAAGCCGCGGACAAGCGATGCTAAAATTCCTGCCAGCTAACCAAGCTGGCAGGGTTAAGTTCGGGTCAAAACGCGCTCACGGCTATAGCACTTAGCCATAAATTATCGTCACTTCTTTAACGCAGCGTGGGCGGCGGAGAGTATAGCCAGCGGCACGCGGAACGGCGAACAGGAAACATAATTCAGGCCGATCTTATGGCAAAACTGCACGGTGTCCGGATCGCCGCCGTGCTCGCCGCAGATGCCGATCTTCAAATCCGGACGCACCTGACGGCCGTGCTCGATAGCGTACTGCATCATGCGCCCGACGCCGTCCTGATCCAGCGTCTGGAAAGGATCTTTGTCATAGATACCCTTAGCCACATACTCCGGCAGGAATTTGCCGCTGTCATCGCGGGAGAAACCGCAGCCCATCTGGGTCAGGTCATTGGTGCCAAAGGAGAAAAATTCCGCCTCGGAAGCGATCTCATCCGCGGTCATCGCCGCTCTGGGCACTTCGATCATCGTACCGATCTTGCAGGTCAGCCTGACCTTGCTCTCCGCCAGCACTCTCTCGATCACCGCCACGGCATTGTCTTTCAGGATCTTTAATTCCTTGATATGCCCAACCAGCGGGATCATGATCTCCGGCACTATATCCTGACCGGACTGCTTGAGCGCCACGGCGGCCTTGAGGATAGCCTCGACCTGCATGTCAAAAATCTCCGGATAGGTGATGCCCAGACGGCAGCCGCGGTGGCCGAGCATCGGATTAAATTCATGCAGCTGCTTGATCTTGAAACGCAGCTGCTCCACGCTGACCCCCATCTCTCTGGACAATTCTTCAATATCGCCGTCATGAGTCGGCAGAAATTCATGCAGCGGCGGATCGAGCAAACGGATCGTGACCGGCAGACCGTGCATGGTCTTGAACAGCCCGGTAAAATCCTCGATCTGCATCGGCAGCAGCTTGGCCAGCGCTTTTTTACGGCCTTCCACATTTTCCGAAAGGATCATCTCACGCACCGCCTTAATCCGGTCGCCGCCGAAAAACATATGCTCCGTGCGGCACAGGCCGATGCCTTCCGCGCCGAAAATCAGAGCGTCCTTAGCCTGATCCGGCTGATCCGCGTTGGCGCGCACGCCCAGTTTTTTGGCTTTGGCCGCCGCGTCCATAATTGTCTTATACTGCTGGTACAATTCCGATTTTTCCGGAGCCAGCGTTTTCTCCCGCAGAACCTGCAGGATCTCCGAAGGCCTGGTCTTGATCTGGCCGGCAAAAACTTCACCGGTAAAACCATCCACCGAAATATACTCGCCCTGCTTGATCGTCCGGCCGCCGACGGTCATCAGCTTATTGGCATAATCAATATTCAAAGCGCCGCAACCCGCCACACAGACCGTGCCCAGCTGTCTGGCCACCACCGCGGCATGCGAGGTCGCGCCGCCCATCGCAGTCAGGATACCTTCCGCCACCAGCATGCCTTTAATATCTTCCGGCGTGGTCTCGATGCGCACCAGCACCACCTTGTCGCCGTTTTTCTGCACGGCTTCCGCCGCTTCCGGCGCGCTAAAATAAACCTTGCCGCAGGCTGCTCCCGGCCCGGCATTCAGACCGCGGGCCAGCACCCGCCCGGCCTGCGCCGCGGCGTCACGGTCAGTCCTGTCGAAAATCGGCCGCAATAATTCATTCAACTGGTCAGGCTGCACCCGGGTAATCGCAGTCTGCTCATCTATCAGCCCTTCTTTGATCATCTCGCAGGCGCAGCGAATAGCCGCAAAACCGGTGCGTTTGCCGTTGCGGGTTTGCAGCATATACAGGCTGTTTTCCTGAATGGTAAACTCCATATCCTGCATGTCTTTATAATGCTTTTCCAGCATATTCTTATAGTTCAAAAGTTTTTGGTAAGTCTCCGGCATCAATTCTTCCAGCGAGGGATATTTGGCTTTGCGGTCAGCTTCGGAAATACCGTTGGCCTCCGCCCATTCCTGCGAGGACTCCAGCGAAATTTTCTGCGGCGTGCGTATGCCGGCCACCACATCCTCGCCCTGCGCGTTGATCAGGAACTCCCCGTAAAATTTATTTTCACCGGTCGCGGGATTGCGGGAAAAGCAGACGCCGGTCGCCGAGGTGTCGCCCATATTGCCGAACACCATCGCCTGCACATTGACCGCCGTGCCCAGCAGCCCCTTGATATTATATTTCTGGCGGTAAATTATCGCGCGCTCGTTGTTCCAGCTTCTAAACACGGCCTGAATGGCCGCCCAGAGCTGGACTTTGGGGTCTTGCGGAAAATCCTCGCCTTTGGCTTTTTTATAGATAGCCTTGTATTCGCCGACCAGTGTTTCCAGATCCGCCGCGCTCAACTCGGTGTCCTTAACAGACTTGCGCTCCCGACCCAGCCTGTCAGCCAGAGCGTATTTGGCCGCGGTCAGAGCGTGTTCGAAAAGATGTTTATCGACATCCATAGCCACATCCGAAAACATCTGAATGAACCGGCGGTAAGAATCCCAAGCAAAACGCGGATTATTGGTCTTCTGGATCAAGGCCGCGACCACTTTGTCATTGATGCCCAGATTGAGAATGGTGTCCATCATGCCCGGCATGGACTCACGCGCGCCGGAGCGCACCGAGACCAGCAGAGGATCCTGCTCATCGCCGAGTTTCCGGCCCATGGCCTTTTCCAGTTTGGCGACATTGGCGTCCACATCTTCCGGCAGACCGGCGGGAAACTGTTTATTATTCCTGTAAAACTGATCGCACATCTCGGTGGTGATCGTAAAACCGGCCGGCACTGCCACGCCGGAATTGGTCATCTCCGCCAGACCGGCGCCCTTGCCGCCCAGCAGGTCACGCATCGCGCCGTTGCCCTCCGCCTTGCCCTGGCCAAAAAAATAGACCCGCTGTGTTTTTGTTTCTGTCTTGATTGTCATTGAAAACTCCTTCCGCATAGTGAATTAAAACCGCTAGATACTAGCGCAAAAAGGGTTTTTAGTAAACAATTTGTTAGGCTGAAATATTCCCTGTTATTTAAGGATAATTCATAATAAAATACCTGTATGGTAACGGAAACAGCTGAATTAAAAAGAATAGTCAAAGTTATAGTATCCGCTGCGGCGCCGGATAAAATCATTCTTTTCGGCTCGCGCGCCAGAGGCGATCACCGGCCGGACAGCGATTATGATTTTTTAATTATCAAAAAGAGATTAAGAAATGAAAGAAAATTAACCAGACGGCTGCATCAAACTTTTTATGACCATAAGGATATTTTTGTGCCTATTGATTTAATTGCTGTTAATCAGGCCAAATATAATCGATTAAAAGGCGACATAGGTTACATATATAAAACCATTGACCGCGAGGGAAAGATTTTATATGAAGAATAGTTATCAAGTATGGCTGCAACGAGCTAAGAGCAGCCTCGCTTTAGCCCAAACAGCTATTAGTAAATCTATCTGTTATGAAGATCTTTGCTTTCAAGCACAACAATCCGCAGAAAAAGCCTTGAAAGCATTGTTAATATTTTACGGGATCGAACCAGAAAAAACACATAATCTGGATAATTTATTAAAAATAATAGAACGGCATATCGATATTCCCAAGAAAATACGAGAAAGTATAAATTTAACTCCCTATGCCGCGCAGACCAGATACCCCGGCGATTATCTGCCGCTGAATAAAAAAGAATACCTAGCGGCTGTGCGTATCGCCGAAAACTGTTTGCAGTGGGTGGAGAAAAAAATAAAAACCGGATCACAGCAGCTAACTTTATAAAAACTTCCCTGCAATTACTATATAATAATTACGATATCTTTAAGCAGGAGATATATTCAGGGAAAGGAGCAGCTATGCCGCCGACAGTATCGATCAGCCAGCAATTATATTCATTATCACCGCTGGGCACAATCATTGCCAGCAAACTGGGTATGGACGACAAAAACCAGAACGGCACTATCGACCCTGATGCCGGCGAGGGTTATGAGGAATTTAAGGAGAAATACGGCGATGCCGACATCGGCTTTGCCGCCAACGGCGTAACATTCGGCGCGGCTAACAATGTGCTGGAAGAGCCGGAAATAGTCAATCATTACTACATCAATATCCGTTTCAAAGAACCGGAAGTAACGGAAGCTATCGAGAACGAGATAAGTTCCTATGTCTACGCCAACAATATACCGCTGGTCTGGCAGGATGACGAACAGGGCACGGTGATGAACGCCGTCAACAGCGTGCTGGGCGAGGGCTGGAATGAGCAGGAAGTGAGCGATGACGAGGCGGTCAGGATGTTCCGCCGAACTATGGGCGGACTGGGCATAAGAGGGCTGACCAACAGCGAGCCGCATGATACAGGCTACAATACCTTACCGGAGCTTATTGCACAAAAAACCAGTTATTGTTATGAAACTGCTCAATTTGGTTTTTGGTTTTTTTCGCAGCTAAATAAAAATTCTATTGTGCTGCGAGCAGCGCTGACCAGCACTTTATTACACGATATTGTTAAACTAACCGACACAAATAAACCTGTAGATTACTTTAATACCAGCGCAAAATATCCAGGGGTAAACAACCGCTGGAATCTATTAAATCCGCTTCACTCTCTCAGCGAATATGAAGCAACGCTGGGCCGGAAAGAAAACAGTCTTTATCACCTGGAGCAAGCGGTGATTTATAATAAGTACAAATTAAGCAATATCGGGCTGCTGATAAAACAAATTTCTGCTCAAGACAATCCTGACTATGCAGCCATAATAACTCTGGGCGAATTTATGTTAGACAATATCGATATTGAGAAAATCATGCAGACCAGAAATTTGGAAGCCGCCTCCGTCAGAGCCAATTTAAAATCAATACTATTATTTCTAATAAAAAGTTACAGCAGCGCCAAAAACAACACTGGCTTTGAGAGAGTAGCTACAATACTGCAAACTTATTTTCCTAAGGATCCTCAAGCGAAACAATTTCTGGAATATTACAGCTTTTAATTAGAGAGTATAAATATATCAGGTTATTTAATCCCCTGCTGCCTCATAAAATTAAGCAAGGCTTTCATTATTGGCACTCCCTCCGCTCCATATTTGTCTCTCAATGATGTGCCCGGTTTTTCTCTGCCATTAGGCCAAATCTGATTAGAATTATAATTCGACGGTGGATAACTATTATATTCTGGATCGTACCTGCGCATTTCACTTGCAAAATAGGCCGTAGTGGGTTCAGCTCCCGGCCTGCCTATTTTTCTTATAATACTTTCAATATCCTCCTCGTCACGATAGTCATAAGATTTACTACCGATTTTAATATTAGCCGTTAATTCTGGCGGATCACTAGAACGATCTAAAGAAAATGTGAGAATAATGAGCGGGTTTTCAGGAAAGCCAGTTTTAGACAGGCGAAAGGATACACTATCGCCATTTTTTCTTAAATTATGACCGGATACGCTCGTATTATATCTATATCCTTGTCCCGGCAATACATGAGGAACCGATTTGCCTTCAGGAGCGGTTATTACCGGATCATCAGGCGGTATTTTAATCCTGCCATTTTTGTCTTCAGGAGTGATTATTCCCTGATCATCAGGCGGGATTTCAATCCTGCCATTTTTAAGCGGCACACAGAATTGCGGCTTGATTGCACCGTCAGTTCTCAGATCCCATTGCCGATCAACTGTGCCTGTAGTGCCCTGCTCCTTACTATCTGCCAAGCCTGTGATTCTTTGGTCATCATTATGATACCGAACATAATCATTTCTATCCGCATTTACTCTGAAAGAGAAATCCCACAATTGTCCTATTAACTTGATCTCTGCTTGTTCTTTGGTAAGATAATTATTGAGAGTATTTTTAGCTAAAATACCCTCGACCGCTTCTTGCCAGATATTTTCACCGACAAGCGTTTTAGCCTGCGCGACCATAGAAGAGTCCGAATTTGTACTCCAGGAGGCACTGACTTTCTCACCGTCCCGATTTCCAACCAAAGCGTCTAGATTTACATATGCGATACTAAATTCATCTTTCCCAATCTTTTGTCCCTGCACTTGCTCGCCAGAAGTCCGGGGAACAATGCCATCTATCCCGTTTTTAACATTATCAGCATTACCGGCAACAGGAGCCACACGATCCAGCGGCTGTTTGTCAATATAATAATTTGGATTTGTTAATGTATTCACCTGACATAACAACATTCTCATAAAACTCCCCTAAAACAAACGCTAATTACTCCCCACTTCCTGATAGTTTATGTTTACATATCGTAAAAATTACCCGGAATAACGCATTGATTTTTTCTGTTGGTATATTATCACCGCAATTTCTCAAACCCTGCGGAAAAAAGTAGAGCAGACCTAACCTCACTGCATCTCTATATGTTCGTGCTTCAGGGCGAATTTTTGTGTATAATTTTCTCCCATGAAAAAAGCCGCCGCGTTATTGTTAATATTCTGTCTGGGCACCGGTCTGACTCCGGATCTGCCGTCGCTCACTCTGGAAAAATCCCTGCTCATCAGTGAGCTGGACAAAAATCCCCGGCAATATGAACGCCGCAAAACTCTGGTGCAGCTCAAAGGTGCGGTGACGCATCAGGACACAGCTTTGAACAACTGGGCTTTCCTTGAGGATGACAGCGGGACTGTTTTGCTGGATTTCAGCGCCGCCTCGCCCAATATCCGCCTGCCCCGCAAGGCGGTCGGCAGCGCCGTTATCGTCGAAGGCCGCGTGTCGCTGGATGAGACTGTGCTGAACGGCTATGTGCTGGTACCGGCAACTTATTCTTTACTTCTGCAGGAACTGCCAAAATAACTGCGCCTTAAAACAATCCTTCAACTCTTAACCGCCGCGATTTAATCCGGTTTTTTGCTTAAAGCAAACTTATCAAAATCATATCAACAAAAAACACTGATATTTTTTACTGGTAGGCGTTGACGGGATTGTTCCTGCGTCTCGGTCGCGATTGTGCCGCGATATTTCTTACTGGTGGGCGTTAATGGGATTGAACCATTGACATCCTGCTTGTAAGGCAGGCGCTCTCCCGCTGAGCTAAACGCCCGTAATGATCACGCGCTTGCGACCGACAGCGGACTCATGCCGCGGAGTAAGTCCCGGCGCGCAAGGTAAACACTAATACGTCGCTCGCTTCCGCGAGCTTGTAGGCCTCGCTTAACGGCACACTTCGTGCTTGTTAAGTTCGGCTGGCAGGCCGTCCGCCTGTCGCGGCCGACACGCCTGCGCGCGCAAGGTAAAACGCGCTTGGCAGCCCTAAAGGGAATCGAACCCTTATTACCGGCTTGAAAAGCCGATGTCCTGACCATTAGACGATAGGGCCAGACAAAAATATACCCGCTTTAAGCGGGAACGTATAGTAGCATCAAACCTCTATATTATCAATCAATCTTGTCGCGCCGACATACACGGCGCCCAGAATAACCGTGTTTCCCGGCTCATAATCCGTCAGCCGGGACAGATCCGGGCGGCGTAAAAATTCAAGGTAGTCAATTTTGACTTCCGGCGTATTCTCTAAAATATTTTGCATACATAGCCGCGCCGCGGCTATGGCCTGTCCGCCGCGCAAAAGCCGCGCCGCTTCCGTCAAACTGCGGCTCAGGGCCAGAGCATTTTTTCTCTGCCCGGCGGAGAGATATTTATTGCGGGAAGACAAAGCCAGTCCGTCCGGCTCGCGCACCACAGGACAGCCGCTTATCTGCACGGGATATTTTTCCTGCTCAGCCATTTTTTGAATAATTCTCAGCTGCTGATAATCTTTCCGACCGAAAAACGCTTTGTCCGGCCGCGCCAGATCGAACAATCTGGCCACCACAGTCACCACGCCGTCAAAATGCCCCGGACGCGTCAGACCGCAGGCCACCGCGGACAAACGCGCGTCGGCCCGGAGCTGACGCACAGAATTATCCGGCGGATATATTTCCGCAGTGTCCGGCGCAAAAAGTATATCCGCACCGGCGCGCTCCAGCAGTACTTTATCCCGCGCCAAATCCCGCGGATATTGCGCGAAATCCTCGTTCGGCCCGAACTGTGCGGGGTTAATAAAGATAGAAACTACGGTGACGTCGCAGTTTTGTCTGGACTGGCTGACCAGCGCCAGATGTCCGTCATGCAGATAGCCCATAGTGGGAACAAAACCGATAGTCAGTCCCGCCTGTTTGTACTCCTCGATCTTTTGTGCGAGCTCCGCGGCGGTCTGCAGGCAAAGCATCATCTGAGCGGGAAACGCACCAGCGCCCAGAGCACCACGGCGATCAGCACCGCCAGAACTTTAATCTGCGTGTTATTGGTCACTATTTTCAGCATTGTTCTCTCCGCTCTTTTCGGTCTCTTTGTTTTTGATATCGCACATTATACACAGTTTTATTTTTTCACCGGAAGCCTTGTCTTTGCGCTCCACCATAAACGCGCCGCAGGTTGGGCAAAATTCCTTGAGCGGCTTGTCCCAGGCAGCAAAGCTACATTCCGGGTAAGCCGAGCAGCCGTAAAATATGCGGCCTTTTTTGGAGCGGCGTTCAGCGACTGGCGCGCCGCACAGGGGGCAGACAATATCCTCCAGAGTCTTCAAGATACTTTTAGTATTTTTACATTCCGGAAAACCGCTGCAGGCCATAAAATCACCGAACCGTCCGGATTTGATGACCATTGGCTTGCCGCATTTGTCGCACACTTCGTCAGTCGGGCGGTCTTTGACGCGCATATCCTCCATTTTTTCTTCCGCGTCGACCAGCTCTCTGGCAAACGGCGTATAAAATACGCCCAGCATTTCGCGCCAGTTCTGTTTGCCTTCTTCCACTTCGTCCAGATTCAGCTCCATACCGGCGGTAAAGCCCGAATCCACTATTTTGGGAAAATGCTTCTGGATCTGCCTGTCCACGATAACGCCCAGCTCGGTCGGCACCAGCGCCCGGCCCTGCTTCTGCACATAATTACGGAATTGCAGCGTGGAGATAATCGGCGCGTAAGTCGAAGGCCGGCCGATGCCCAGCTCCTCCAGCGCTTTGACCAGCGAGGCCTCTGAATATCTGGCCGGCGGCTGGGTAAAACACTGCTGACCGGCCACAGCCAGCAATTCCAGCACGTCACCGGACTGAAGCTCCGGCAGCCGCACATTTTCGGCGTCTTTATTCGCGGCATCTTCTTCCGTCGCTTCTTCATAGACTTTCAAGAAGCCGGTTTCCTTAATGATAGAGCCGGTGGCTTTCAGCAAATAATCACCGGCCTGTATCTCGATCGTGGTCTGGTCATAGACTGCCGGCAGCATCTGGCAAGCCACAAAACGCCGCCAGATCAGCGTGTAGAGCTTTTGCTGGTCGGCGGTCAGATACTGCTCCACGATCTGCGGCTCACGCAGCGCAGAAGTCGGGCGGATCGATTCGTGGGCGTCCTGCGCAGACTTGCTCTGTTTGTAAACATTGGGGGCTTCCGGCAAAAATCCCGCGCCAAAATTGTCCCGGATATAGCCGCGCGATTCTGTCAGCGCCTGCTCGGCTATGCGCGTCGAATCCGTGCGCATATAGGTGATCAAACCGACCTGCCCTTCCGCACCCAGCTCCACGCCTTCGTATAGCTGCTGGGCGATCATCATCGTCCGGCGGGTGTTAAATCCCAGTTTTTTGGCCGCGTCCTGCTGCAGCGTGCTGGTAATAAACGGCGCGTAAGGGTTGCGGCGGCGTTCCCGGCGGTTGACATTGACCACAGTCGAGGGATTTTCCCTGACCGCGCTCTGGATAAGCTCCGCGGTCGCCGCATCGGGCACAATAAAATCCGCTACTTTATCTACCTTATTAAAAACTCTGGCTGTGAAGCGCGTGCCTTTTAAGTACTGCGCGTCAATATTCCAGTATTCCTGCGGCTTAAACTGCTGAATAACCGTTTCCCGCTCGCAGATCAGATGCATCGCGGCGGACTGCACACGGCCGGCGGATAAGCCGCGGCGCACGCGTTTCCAGAGCAGCGGCGAGATCTTGTAGCCGACCAGCCGGTCCAGACAGCGGCGCGCCTGCTGGGCATTTACCCGGTTGAGGTCAATGCCGCGCGCGCGGTCAAAAGAACCCAGCACGGCGTTTTTGGTAATTTCGTTAAATTCGATGCGCTCAAATTTATCCGCCGGCAGATCCAGCGCCTGCACCAGATGCCAGGCGATAGCCTCGCCTTCTCTATCCGGGTCAGGAGCCAGAAACACTTTTTCGGCTTTGGCCGCATAAGTCTTGAGTTCTTTGACGATCTTATTTTTGCCTTTGATAATGCAGTAGGACGGCTCAAAATTATTCTCCACATCAATGGCAATGCGGCTTTTGGGCAGATCCCGCAAATGCCCCATCGAGGCCAGAACTTTGTAATCCTTGCCCAGATATTTCTCCAGCGTTTTGGATTTGGCGGGTGATTCCACGATGACCAGATATTTGAATTTAGCTGCCATTGCTGCCCCTTATTGTTCGATACTATAGACAATAGGATTGGCTTGTCAAGTTAAAGTAGTACCCGTTCAACAACCTTTTATCCCGGTTTTTTATCCCCCGGAAACATTCCATCAGGCTGTTTATTTTTGGAAAATGACTGAACAGCTCCCGTGTCCGCACAAAAACAGAAAAATTCCCTGCATGGAAAAATAAATTTTCACCGATATAGCAAATGTATAATTCTGGCAAAAGCGGGTATTAGTAGACGTGAATAATTAACGGTAAGCAAAATCGAACCGTAAAAATGACAAAGTTTTGGGAGAATTTTATGTTAAAGAATACGTATTTTAAAATTACCCCCCCCCATTTTTGGCGTACCTACGCTAAAAATCTAAGTAATCCGAACGCAATAAATAATAAAAACCTTTCCGGGTAATTCCGGTAAGGGCGTCAGCCGTATCTGCGGCTGACACTCTTTCGCCAGCAAGGAGGGGCTGGCTGGGTAGTTTTTGCGTTTGGAAAAAAATTTAGGAGGGAAATTATGAGATACTTAAACACTCAATTAGCTGGAGGAATAGAAACGGCGCGAAATGCAGCAAATGCTGCTCTTGGCAGAATGGATAGTCGAATTGCCGCATCGCAAAATAATCCGACTGCCAACCAAGCACCACAAAATACTGGTGACGAATTCTTTAAGCAGCCGCAACAATCAGAATTTCATAAACCAATTAATAAACAGTCTACAACCAGCCAACCTCAAGCAACTGTAGCTCGGCCTACAGGGAGTATGCCATCTGGCAGATCCGCTCTAGAGGCAGACGGATGGAAATTCTTCAAAGGTTCCGATGGAGAACCAGACATGATGACTAAAACAATAAAAACTCCCACTGGTTTCAAACAAGATGCCATTTTTGATACGACCGGCGACGGAGACTTTGGTAGAGGAGACCAAATTTATCATAGATATGGAAACAATGACGGTACTGTATCTTCTATGGAACATGGTAGGCTTACGTCAGATATTGCCCCTCATCACAACTAGCAAAACCGGAGGTAAAATTTTGAACAAATATGACGCACCAATTCTTTATCTGCCCCGCAGTAAATACAAATAGCAGGAATTATTACTTTCTATATATTCCCAAGCGTCAAATACAGGCTCTCCAGCTTCTCCGTCTGTTTGGCCAGATCAAACTGTTCTTCGACCAGCCGCCGCCCGTATTCGGAATAAGCGCGCCACTGGCCGGGCGCAGACATCAAGCTGTCGATATTGGCCGCCAGCGCCGCCACATCTTTTTCCGGAGCCAGCAGGCCGTTCTGCCCGGCGTGGACTATCTCCGGTATGCCGGAATGAACAGTAGCCAGTAAAGGCCGGCCCAGCGCCGCGGCCTCGATGAGCACCGTCGGCAGCCCCTCGCTGTCGCCATTGTGCGCCGTGACGGACGGCGACATAAAAATATGGCATTTTTTCAGCTGGGCGATATACTCCGCATGGCTCAAACCGCCCAAAAACTCCACTTGAGAGCCGAAAGGCGAACTTGCCGCTTCACGCTTCAATTCCGGGGCCAGCCGGCCGTCCCCGATGATCTTCAGGCGCAGATTGTCATATCCGGGCGCCACCCGCAAAAAAGCCCGGAGACCGTAAAGAAAACCTTTTTTCTCCACAAAACGGCCGCACATCAGGATCGTCGCCGGGTCTTTTTCCGGGCAGGCGTTGAAAGCATAAGGAAATTTGGCCAGATCCGCGCCGCCGTACAGGACTTTTATTTTAGAAGGGGGCGCGCCCAGCCCTATCAAATCCCCCCGCATCTTCTGCGAACAGACCAGAAATAAATCGCCGCGCTTAAACAAGCGGCGCAGCTGCCAGCGGTAAACCGGATTTTTGGTGTGCTGGTATACGTCCAGACCGTAAAAACTGGTGACCAGCGGCACGTGCAGTTTCGTGAGGAAACCCAGCGCCGATACGCCGACATAGCCGTAATGCGCGTGCAGCAGCTGCAGATTATCCCGCAGCATATTCTCCCGCAGGTAAGAGGGACGGCCGATACAGCAGTCCGCGTAAGGGAATTTGTCCGCATTGCGCCGCTGCCAGGCATAGACCAGCGCTTCGGTGTTCTGGAGCAGGCGCAGCGGCTCATAAATAAAAGTCTCGGAAAGATCCAGAAACCGGGCGGTATAACACCCTGCTCTTAATTTAGGCATTTTCCTGTTCCTGCTTGAGCTGCAGGCGGTAAAGTTTTTGGTAAACCGGGCTGGTCTGGAGCAGTTCCTGATGCCGGCCTATGGCCGAGATCCGGCCGTCGTCGATGACCACGATACGGTCGGCATTGCGGACCGTCGAGAGCCGGTGCGCGATAATGAAAGTCGTGCGGCGGCGCATCAGATTTTCCAGCGCCTGCTGGACAAGTTTTTCGGATTCATTATCGAGCGCAGAAGTGGCTTCGTCCAGGATCAAAATTTTGGGGTCGCTCAAAATCGCTCTGGCTATGGCCACGCGCTGTTTTTGGCCGCCGGAGAGCCGCACGCCGCGCTCGCCCAGATAAGTCATATAGCCGGAGGGAAAAAGTTTTATGAAATTATGCGCGTTGGCCATCTGCGCCGCTTTTTCGATCTCGGCCTGCGTGGCATGCTCCTTGCCGTAAGTAATATTGTCGCGGATCGTCCCGCTGAAAAGGATCGTCTCCTGCGTGACAATGCCGATCTGGCCGCGCAGAGAATCAAAAGCGTATTCCCGCACATCCACTCCGTCGATCAAAACCCTGCCCTGCGTGGCGTCATAAAAACGCGGGAGCAGATTGACCAGCGTGGTTTTGCCGCTGCCGGAGGGGCCGACCAGAGCGATCACTTCGCCGGCTTTGACGTCCAGATTGATGTCCTTCAAGACCAGCCCGTTAGCCACGTTATAGGCAAAGCTCAAGTCCACGATCTGCACATTGCCGGCAATGGCCTGACGCCGCGGTTTGGCCGCTTCCTTGACGGTCGGCTCGGTGTCCAGCAGCTCAAAAATCCGGTCCAGCGCGACATAGGCCTGCTGCTGCTTCACGGTGACTTTGCCGAAAATCGTCACCGGATTGACCAGCATGCCCAGACCCAGACAAAAGGCAATAAAATTACCGACGGTAATATTACCCTCGATGATCTGCACGCCGCCGACCATAAATATCAAAAGGATCATGGTGATTTGCAGCATAAAAAGCATCGGCTCCTGCATAGCGTGCAGGCGCGAGCCTTTCATGCTGATCCAGAAAGAACGCTCATTCTCTCTGGTGTATTTGCTGATCTCTTTCCGTTCCGCGGCAAAGGCTTTGATAATGCTGACACCGTATATGGACTCCTGCAAAACCGAGGCCAGATCCGCGAGCTTGCGCTGATTATATTTACTGATGCGCCGCATCCGGGAAGTAAAAAGCTGGATCAGATAGGCAAAAAGCGGCAGAGTGATGATCGTCATGATCAGCAGCTGCCAGTTGAGCGCCGTCAGATAAATCAGCACGCCGACAAAAGTCACCGCCTCCGGCAAAAGCGTGACTATATTGGAGACAAAAACATTCTGCACGATCTGCAGATCGTTGGTGGAGCGGGACATTATTTCCCCTACTTTCCATTTATTGAAAAAATCCAGCGAGAGTTTTTGCAGATGCTCATACATGCGCACGCGCAGCTTCATCACCAGCCGCTGGCCGATCCAGTCCATGTTGTAACTCTGGCCGTAAGAAGCCAGCGAGCGAACCAGCGCCAAAACCAGACCGGCGCAGATCCGGTAAATAAAAAGTCCGATATTGCCGCGCTCGATGTCGTAGCTTAATTCTTTGACCAGAGCCAAAAAATAAATATTGGACAGCGCAAAAAGAAAAACATTGGCCAGCGCGGCCAGACAGCGCCCCCAGTGCTCGCGGAAAAAAGGCCACAATCTAATATAGAGTTTCATTTACTATCCTTTGCGGTTTTGGCAGTAGCGTGCGATGGCGTCCCGCCAGTCCGGGACAGCTATTTTGAACAGAGAGCGGGTTTTAGTCAAATCCAGCACCGAATAAGCCGGACGCCGCGCCGGACGCGGAAATTCCGCCGTGGCGCAGGGCTCCAGTTTAGTCTCGATATGCAGCAGACGCAAAAATTCCTGCGCAAAGCCGTACCAGGTCGTCTCGCCACTGTTCGTGAAATGGTAAATACCGTACTCCCGGCAGTCCAGAAACAAAAGCAGCACCGCCACCAGATCATCGACCAGAGTCGGCGCGCCGCGCTGATCGTTCACCACCTTGAGCACCGGCTGCGTTCCGGCCAGTTTAATTATAGTCTCCACAAAATTCTTACCGTGCTGTCCGTACAGCCAGGCCGTGCGCACAATAAAATATTTGTCTGTCGTCTGCGCCAGCAGCTCGCCCTCGGCTTTTGTGCGGCCGTAAGCGGACAGAGGCGCGGGCGGAGTTTCGGGCAGATAAGGTTTATCCGCCATGCCGGAAAAAACATAATCCGTGCTGATTTGCAGCAACGGGATCTGCAAAGTCCGCGCACTGCCGGCCAGATTGCCGACCGCCAGCGCGTTGACCGCTCTGGCGCTGGCATACTCTGTCTCGCACAGGTCTACATTGGTAAACGCGGCGCAGTTGTATATGAAATCCGGCGCGGCAGCCTGCAGATAGGCCTGCACCGCCGGAAAATCCAGCAGGTCATGCTCCGGCAGATCCAGCGGCAGCGTCTGATGTCCCAGCGCGGACAGGCGCGCGGACAGCGCGCGGCCCAGCATTCCTTTAGCGCCGGTCACCGCCACTTTCACCGCAAAATCTCCGCAAAATAATTGACTATATTCTGCGCGCCGGGCCTGCCGAGAAAAACCGGCAGCTCATGGTGCATTTGCTCCCGCTCTGTTATGTTCAGCAGAATACGCTCTATTTCCTGCGCGACCTGCTGCGGCGTCAGGTAGCCGCGCAGCTCCGGCGCTATTTTACGCCCGGCTTTGATATTGGGTATAGAAATATATTCCAGCCGGCGCAGCGAGAGCCCCAGCAGCAGTTTTTTGAGCGGCCGGCCGAGCAGCGGAATATCCGACAGCAGCCCCAGCAGCCCGGTAAAAGGGATCAGGTCAGGATTATTGAATGGCAGCAAAACCAGCAGCGGAATACCCAGCGCCGCGCTGAGCGCCGTGTTCGTGCCGGTGAGGGAAACGATCAGATCGTATTTATCGCCGGCCTGTTCATAAGGCGCGGCAAATCTCTGCGGAAAATCCCGCTCGGCCAGAGCCCGCAGCTCGGCATTGATGCCCCAGCGAAAATTGATCTGCGGGTATTTGGCTTTGAGCAGCGCGGCCGTCTCGCTGAAAAAACCCAGCATCAGGCGCAAATGTCCGGCGCGGCTGCCAGGATACAAGCCGACCGTCAGCGCGGACGAGCCGATAGGCACGGCTTGATAGCCAATATTTTTTTCCAGCGCGGCGTCCACCATTAGATTGCCGTCCAGATCGCGCGAAAATAATTTCACGAACCACTGTTTATGAGTCACTTTACCTTCATCATAACCGTACAGCGGCCAGCCGTATTTTTGGGCCAGCCGTCTGGCGTGCCAGCTATCACCGCCGCCGTAGAAAACCAATCCGTCCGCCGCCGGCTGATACCCTTCCGGCCAGATCCGGCGGAACATATACCGCCGGTATTCCTGCGTGGTAAATACACGCGTAAATAAACCGCTGCCCCGGGCCAGCTCAGCCTCTGTACCCGCGCTGAACTGGCAGGGCACCGTATAGAGCGTATAGATCAGTTCCGGATATTGCCGCCGAAACGCTTTGACCAGAGGAAAAATCAGGCCGTTCAATTCCCCCGGCCCATTGACGGTAAAAACTATTTCTTTTTTCACTTTATTTCAGTATACCATCTATCATTTAAAAAGACAGGCAAAACATCCACCGCGGCTACTTTTTTACCATAAACAAAAATTCTCTGCAGCGCGCCGCCGGTTTTTCCGGACGGCTGGTCAAAGATCAAACTACCCAGCTGAGGCGCAGCTTTACTCCGCTCCCCGTCAGCCAAATTACCGCCTTCCCAAAAATTGACGCTGCTGTCCGCGCCGTCGTTATTCAGCAGGATCAGCAGATCAGCCGCCGGCGCCTGCTCCCCGGGCGAATCAGACGGAGAATGTTCCGGCAGATAATAAGTCCGGGCCACGCCGCGCAAATCGGTCTCTGTGTATTTAGACGGGCCAGACCAGCGCCGGGCTAAAAAAGCCACGCGCAGGCCATTCAGTTTGAACAGACATGGCGCATAAGCCGCGTCCGGACTGGCCGCCAGACCGATATGCGGAATATTCAGCTTGCCCAGAATATCCAGCGTGTCGCGTATGCCGCTCACCCCCGCATCGCCCATGCTGCGGCCGGACAGCGCCACCAGATCGATCCCGGCATAGGATAGCCCGTCGGCATAACGCGCCTTGCCGTACAGTAATTCCGGGGAGCGCGGCTTAACATAATCATAGACCAGCGGAGCCTGCAGAGTCACCACGGCCAGATCGGCCGCGCGCAATACACCGGCCACCCCCTGCCATGGATAATTGGCGTCGCTGGTGCGGTCTATGACCTGCCCCACGCCGCGCGCGAGCAGCACCTGTCCGCCAATCGTGATATTTTTGACCCGGCGGGGCTTATATTTGGGCAGCCAGCCCCAGCTAAAACAACGGCTGACCAGCGGATACGGCCGCTGATTTTCCCAAAAATACAGTCCGTTCAGGCGCAGGGTGCGCCAGCCCGGCCGCGCGTCATACCAGGGTATTACGGCCAGCGCGTCGGGCCTGTCGCGCAGGAAGCGGCGCAGTTCTGTCAGATCCTCGGCGATAATCAAGTCTCCCGCCGCCAGTCCGAGTTTCCGCACCGCGCGCCGCCAGTTTTTTAGCACAATCAAAGTCTGCCGCCCGGCGGCTATCTCGCCCAGCAGCTGCTCATTTACATTGCGCCACGGACTGGCTTCCGCGGCCACCAAGAGCAGCGGCACTTCGACAAAAGATATTTTCCAGAGCAGCCCCAGACACAGCGCCGCCAAAACGGTAAGGGTGACATATTTGCGCTTAATTCTCATTTTTTTACCAGTGCGCAACCTTCCCGGGCAGTTTCTTTTTCTGCCTTTTTTCTTTGAAGCGGCAGTATTGAATAGACAGCTCAAACAGCAGGTAAAAAGGCAGCGCGACCAGCAGCTGGCTGGCCACATCCGGCGGAGTAACCGTGGCGCCGATCACCAGCGCCGCCACAAGGACAACCTTGCGCAGCAAGGCCATATCGCCGGTTTTCAGCAGGCCGAGAGCATGCAGACTGATGATGATCAAAGGAATTTGAAAAACCAGAAAAAAGATAAACAGGTTGCCGATCACAAAACCGGTCAGATGCTCCAGCGTCCAGACATTCTGCACGCCGAGCAGCCGGGAAAATTTTTCAAAATACGGCAGAAAAATATGCAGCGACAAATACCAGCCAAACAAACTGCCCGCGCAGCCCAGCGCCAGACCTACCGGCACATAGACCAGAATCCGCCGTTCATTTTCATAAAGCGCCGGCCGGACATAATTGATAAACAGCAGGATAATTACCGGCACGCAGACTATCAAGGTCAGCAGCAGCGCCAGCTGCATAATGCTGATTATGGCTTCCATGGGCGAGAGTATCGCGATATTAACGCCGTAGCCTGCGGCTAAATAAGCGACCAGCCAGCGCAGAATATGCACCGCAAAATAAAAACCTGCCGCAAAGAGGCCTGCTAAAAAAATTAACAGCAGGAGTAACAAAATTTAACTCCTACTTGCGTTTGGCTTTTTCCGTTTTTTTCAGCGCGTCAGCCTTTTCGGTCTTTTTCGTTTTTTTGATTTTCAGGGCATTTTCCGCTTCGTCTTTGGCATTAGAAAATTCACTAACAAAACTGCCCATCGATTTGGCCAGCTTGGGCAGCTGTGCACCGCCAAAAAGCAGCACCACAATGACCGCAATAACCAGTATTTCCCATCCGCCGAAATTCATAAATCCCCCTTTTATATAAAATTGTTACAGTTTATTATACCACCTTTGGGCCGGAAAACCTAATGCGCGGGCCGAGCTCCCTGCGCGACCTCTGCAAAAGCCCGGTTCAGACAATTTTTTTTGTATTCACTGGCAGTCTGATTTTTTTACATATCTTAAATATTGCACCGTCAGCGAACATGCTTATCTGCAGGATATAACTTTGCAGAGATTTTTCTAAGCTAACGCAACCAATAGGGGTAAATTTGCTTTTTACCCGCACTGTTTGTATAATCTCAGGGCTATAAGTGCGGGGGGCCCATAGCTCAGTTGGTTAGAGCAACCGGCTCATAACCGGTGGGTCCTTGGTTCAAGTCCAAGTGGGCCCACTTAAATAAGAGCGAAAAAAACAGGAGGAAGAGGATGTTAAAGAAAGTAATCGGTATCTTATTGGGGGTGCTGCTGCTGACCGGCTGCGGCGCGAATATCAGACAGGAAGGCAACAAGATCTATACGGATTTGAGCAAAGATAAAGTGTACGGCTTTGCCACCACGGCGGTGCAGAGCAAGGGCTACACTATTACCAAAGAAGATGCGGCCAGTTATACTTTTACCGCGGTCCCGGAAAATAACCGCACGCTGGGCAGCGCGGATACAGAGGATAAATCGGTGGTCGCCACAATCACGGACGGCTCCGGAACCAATGAAACGGTAGTCACCGTGCTGGCGCAGATCAACGGCAATGTCGATCAGGAAAGTTCGGAACAGATCGCCGGAGATGCCGTGGCGGAGATTATCGCCGAGCTGAACAAATACGGTAAATTTACCTCGCAGCGGACGGCTGAACACGTTTATGCCATAGCCACCGCAGAGAGAGTGAGCGATTTTATTGAGGACTATCTGGTGCTGAACTCGCTGGTCTACGAAAAGACCAGCAGCGGCTTCAGCATAAAAGACGCTCAGGCCAATAATCAATTTAACGAGCCGCTGGTCGCGCGGATCGCTATAGCGGCCGATGAGACCAACCGCGTCACCTTGAGGCTCGGCGCCGTGCTGCAGGGCAATTACGATGTGGACGGCAATCAAGTTTATGTTGATAATTTTATCAGCAGATTAGTTGATTATCTGGACACCTATCCGGTGGTAGAAAAAGGCACGCGGCATACTTACCGTTTCATCGATTTTGCCAGAGCTTTTACCAATGCCAAAGCGACGCTCACCTCCGCTGGTTTCACGCTCCAGAGCGAAGACAAGACCAACTATGTGCTTACTGCGGCTAAGGGCGGCTTAAATCTGGCGGTCACTTTTACGAAAATCAACACCTCCATTGCCGTAAATATCGAGGCTTTTATCGAAGCTGCCGCCGGGGAGACTAAAGAGCAGTTAAATGAAGAAGTCACCGAGGAATTATTCAGTCTGGCTCAGCTGCTGGCCGCGCAGCAGACTATCCTGACCAGCGACAAGGCTTTCCTTTCCAGCAATCAAAACGATGTGGTTAAGTCTGTCCGCAGCGCTCTGGCCGACATAGGTTACACTTATACTTTTGACGCCGCGGAGTTTACTTTTGATGCGGTGGACAAAACTGACCCGCAGAAAGCCCACTATCTGCTGGTCAATAATCTCGGCGCCGAAGGCATTGTGGTGCAGATCAATACTCTGTACAACGCCAAAGCGGCTAATGCCGAGGCCACAGTCCGCGCAGAGAATAACAAGCTGTTGAGGGCTCTGGGTAATTACGATACTCTGAAATAAATTGTCTTGTTCTGGACGGTGCGCGGGAGGGTTTGATTCCGCTCACTGTCCGGTTTAAGCAAAAAGAGGCGGTTTTGACACCGCCTCTTTTTTTTAGCGCGCTTCCCGGATAATCTCCGCGATCTGTTCCGGCGCAAGACCCAGCAGGGCGCAGATTTTTTCAGCCCGGAGCGGCACAGCGCCCAGCGGCGTGATATATAATTCCCGGCCGGACAGTGCCAGCTGCATATGCTCGCCCAGACGGAAATGCTCCACCCGGCCCCTTTTGGTCTCTTTGGTCAAGACCAGCTCCGGCCAATTCTCCGGCAGGCTGAATTCTGCTTCCAGCAGCACGCGCAGATAATAAGCCGGCTGCAGGCTGCCCGGAACCGCCCCGGTCATACACACGCCGTCCGGCAAATACTCGTTCAGGCGTGCGGCCAGCCCGGTTTCCGGCAGCGGCCGGGTCAAATACAATTCCAGTATTTCCGCCGTGCCGGTATAGCCGACCGGCAGCGGGTACGGCAGCGCATAACGCGGATGCGGGTTAAAACCCTGGCTGTAGGCCACCGGCAGTCCGGATTTTTGCAGAGCGCGGGCCAGCAGCCGCATCAAGTCCAGCTGCGACAAAAAAATCAACAGGCCTTCTTTGCGGAAAGTCAGCGAGTATTTGTATTTCAGGTCATTCACGGCTGGCGGTATTTGAGCCGGCGCTTGGCCAGCTCCGGCAGCACGCCCAGCTGCAGAGCCACGCTCCAGTAACGCAGGGCTTTCTGCACATCTTCTTTTTCGTAATAAATATCACCCAGATTGATCTGAGCGACATACAGCGTGTCATCCAGAGCCAGCGTTTTTTCCAGATTTTCTTTGGCCAGATCTTTTTCTCCGCACAGCAGGTGATAGATGCCCAGATTCGCGCGCGCGACACAGAGCTTCGGATTGAGTTTGAGCGCCTCATCCAGATAGGTTTTGGCCTGCTCCAGCTGTCCGGCCAGCAGAGCCAGCACAGCTTTGTTGTTGTGGACGATCGTAAAAGCCGGATCCATTTGTTCCGCCAAAACCAGCTCGTTTTCCGCCTGCGCCAGCTGCCCCTTGAGCGCAAATTCCACGGCCTGATTGTTATGCTCCATGCTAAAAGACATATCCACATTTTTATTTTTATGTTTTTTGGCAAATTCTTCCGATTCATTATTCTTGGCCCAGCTCACGATCAGCCGCTGCGTTTTCGGCTCGGCGATCAGCGCCTCCAGAGCTTTGCCGCGGATCTCCACCCAGGCAAAAGACTGCAGCTTGGCAATGCGCTGGCTGGCGTTTTCATAGTGCAGATCCAGCGCCACAATTTCTTCATACACGCGCAAAGCATCCTGATGCCGGCCCAGCGCCTCATAAGACAGTCCGGTGTAAAAAAGCAGCTTCAAACGCTCATCCGTATCCGTGCCCGGAGTCTTGTCCAGCGCCCGGTCAAACTGCGCCGCGGACAGATCGTAACGCCCCAGCTCTTTGTAACATAAACCCTGCATCTTATGGGCTTTCTGCGCCAGCGCGCTGTCCTTCACGGCGATCTGCAGCTCGGCGATTGCTTCGTTGAGCAGACCGCGGTAAAAATAATTCAGCCCCAGCTCATAATGCCGGGAATATTTCCACATATTTTTTTCGACTTTTTTGGCCAGATTTACGGCTTTTTCATCCAGATTCTGCGCCGCGGCCTCCTGATAATAATGATGAATAGTTTTATTGTAAGGATCGAGCGCCAGCGCAGTGCGAAAACTGCCCGCCGCCTGATTGTATTCGCCCAAAGCCTGCTGGGCGCGCCCCAGCACGCAGTAGCCCTCTGAATTATTCTGGTCAATGGCGATGATCGCTTCGGCTTCGGCTTTGGCGCGGCGGTAATTGTGATGCGCCAGCACAGACTTGGCCAGGATCTCCCGCGCGGCGATCACCTGCGGATCGACCTTCAAAACTTTGCGGGCTTTTTCGATAATATTGTCCGCCTGTTCCGGCACCAGATCGAGCAGCCGGCTGTAATAATAAAAACTTTTGTCAAAATTTTTTTTATACATGTATATTTCGGCCAGCGACTGCAGCGCCATGACCTGATCCGGCATTTTCTGCACAATGTCCCGCAGCTCTTCCGCCGCCCGGTCTACATACTGCGGCGAAAAGCGCAGGATCTTGTTGTACACCGACACCGCTTCGGTGTACTGGCCGGAGCTTTTGTGAATACCGGCGATCAAAAAATTAGCGTCTGGATAATCCGGGTAAGTCTTGAGAAATTTTTTCAGTCCGGCCAGAATATTGCCCGCCGCCCCGGGGCGATCCGCAAAAATCTGCGCGTACACGCCCAGCGCCCGGTCGGGATTGGTGTTCTGGGCGTACAATTCGGCCAGTAAAAGCTCCAGCTCCAGCGGCATGCCCTGCTTTTGCCGCAGAGCCTCCAGACGCTCCAGCACGTTTTTCAACTGCTTCTGCGCCAGCTCGCGGTACAGTTCAGCCGAGCGCGCATAATTTTTTTCCCGGAGCTGCAGCTCGGCCAGCGCACTCAGAATATCCGCGAGACGTCCGCCGTTCTGATTTTGCAGACAGCCTTCGTAGAGCCGCACGGCCGCCGCCGTATTGTCGCGCTCCAGATACAGACCGGCCAGCATTTTCAGCAGCGCATAATTACGAAAATTAAAATAAGCTGCTTTTTCCAAAACCGGTACCAGCAGCTTGCTGCTCTTATATTCGTAGCCCAGCTTCAGCAGCAGCTCGATCACCTGCGGATCATGGGGCGCATGATCCAGATAATCGCTGATCTCCTCTAAAACATCCGTCGGCTGGCCCTCGGCCAGATAGAGCCTGATCAGCGCTTTGTGAATTTCCGCTTCGAACTGCGTGTTTTCAATCTGCGCTTTCAGATATTTTAAGATAATTTCCGGCGCGGACGCGGGATTGTCCCGGATCAGCTGCTCGTCATAACCGGCCGCCTGCAGAAAATAATTCCGGGCAAAAGCCTGACTGGCCTGCTCTGCCAGAGCAGGCGGCTGGCTCGCGGCTGTTCCTTCCATCAACGATTCCATAGCGGCCCCTATCTAACGCGCTTTGTTGCGCAGAGCTATTATACCAACTGCCAGCGTTCCGTAAATAAAATTCGGCGCCCAGGCTCCCCAGAAAGGCGGCAGCCGGCCGCCATTACCCATAGCGCGGAAAGTGGCCATCAAAAAAATATAAAAACCCACCGAAAGCAGAGCCAGCAGCACCGCGACGATCACGCCCCAGAGATCGTGTCCGCTGCCCATAAATAGCAGCAGCAGCGCTGTGCCGACCAGCGCAAAGATCAGACAGGCCAGCGGCAGAGAATATTTCATATAGTAGGCGACTTCCATAGAGTCGGTTTTCTGCCCGCTTTTCTTGAAATTGGCAATCTTATCATGCAGCTCTCTGCTGGTCATTTCCACGGGCGACTTCTGCGATTTGTAATAATTATAAAAACCCTGATCGATATTAAGCTTCATATTCTCAAAATTACTCTGATAGGCCAGCGCGCCGTTCCCGTCAAATTTATGAATAATGCCCTGTGTCAGCAGCCATTGCTTGCCGTCCCAGCGGGCCTGCTTGGCGGTGATCGTCCGTGGAAAATCGCCCGTGGTCTCATTGATCACCACGTCTTCCATAGTATTGGTCTGCTTGTCGATCCGGCGGATATAGAAATAACGCGCGTCGGATTCCTTAAAGAAAGTATTTTCCAGCACATCCGCGACCGGTTTTTTCAGCACAGCCTTGTCGATCAAATCCTCCGAAACGCTGTTGGCCCAGGGCACCAGTTTTTCGTTATTGCCGAAAGACAGCAGCGAAGCCAGCGCTCCGGCGACAAAAACCGGCAGGATCACCCGCAGCAGAGAAACCCCGCCGGCGCGAAAAACGGTCAGCTCCGAATCCTTGATCATCCTGATCAGCGCGAGCGTCGTCGAAAAAAGCACAGCCATGGGAAAAAACAAAACCATAATGGCCGGGATTTTAAAAATTAAAATTTTAAAGACTATCGGAAAAGGCACGCCGTTATTGAAAAACATATCGACCAGCGAGAAAACAATATCCATCATGCCGATAATAACCAGCCCGGCCATGCCCAGAATAAAAGGGCCGGCAACCTCACCGACAATATACCGGTCGATTATCTTAAACCGGCCGGCGCAGCTGCGGAACATTGCCAGAATTTTGGCCAGCAATTTAGTAATCTTCCATACGCATCCGGCGGTGGTTTTGACGCTCTCTTTCGCGCTGCTCTTTCTTGCGCAGTTCCGAGGGTTTTTCATAAACCTCGCGCTCACGCAAATCCTGCAGAATATTTTCGTCCTTCACCTGCCGTTTGAAACGCCGCAGTATTTTTTCAATATCTTCATCATCTCTCGCTTCAGTGTAAGCCATGACAGCCTCCTTAAAGATCTTTCCATTAGTTTCATTTTACCCTATCAGGCGTGAAAAGTAAAAAGGCGGCCGCTCTACCCCGGCGGCCAGGCCAGACTCCGGCCGGAGAGCAGGTGAAAATGCAGATGCGGCACGGACTGCCCGGCTTCTGCACCGGTATTCACGACAATGCGATAATCTTTAACTGCTTTTTCTTTGACCAGCCGCTGGATTACCAGAAGGCAGGCCAGCGCCTGATCCGGCAGCACCGAGGACAGAGATTCGGTATGGATTTTGGGAATGATCAGCCAGTGCAGCGGGGCCTGAGGGCTGATATCGGGTATCACCAGCACATTGGCATCTTCATAAACCGGCGCAGAGGGAATTTCTTTATTGATGATCTGGCAAAAGATACACATGCCAACAACTCCTTTTTACAGTTTTTTAGCCGAGCACCGCCGCGGTTTTCGCCAGACAGACAGCATAAGCCGTGGTTTCCGTGTGCGTTAAAGACACTTCAAAGCCAATTATATTTTTCTCCTGCGCCAGCAGCGCGGCCTTAGCATGCAGGACCACAGCAGGCTTGCCCTTCTCGTCATTCACGACCTCAATATGCGTCAGATCCGCCTCGGTCATAATGCCCACGCCCAGCGCTTTGCCCACGGCTTCTTTAGCCGCAAAACGCGCCGCCAGCGATTCATAACGATACTGGCCTTTGTGCGTGCAGTAAGCCAGCTCCCGCGGCGTGAAAACTTTTGGCAGGAAATCCGGCCCCGTTTCCGAATCCACGATTTTTTTTATTCTGGCTATTTCCACCGCATCCAGACCCAGCATTTTACGCCTCCCGCAGGTTAAAAAATTTCCGCGCGTTGCGATCGGTGCTTTTTTCCACTTCAGCCACGGTCAGCTCTTTCAGCTCCGCGACTTTCTCCGCGACATAAGGCAGCAAAGCCGGCTCATTGGTCTGGCCGCGGCGCGGCACCGGCGCCATAAAGGGACAATCCGTCTCCAGCATTATCCTGTCCAGCGGCACAAATTTTACCGCGGCCTGACCCTGCTGATTTTTGGGAAAAGTGATATTGCCGGTGAAAGAAACATAGTAACCCAGATCCAGAATTTTACGCGTGTATTCCACTCCGCGGCCGTAGCAGTGAAACACCGCTTTCCGGCATTTGTAATACTTGAGAATATCATACACATCTGCATCCGCCTCGCGGTTGTGAATGATCAGCGGCTTGTCATTGGCCAGAGCCAGCCGGATCTGCCATTCCAGAACCTGTTTCTGCACCGCAGGCGTAACTTTATTTTTGTAATAATCCAGTCCGACCTCACCCAGCGCAACAACCCTATCCTGACCGAGCAGATGCTCCAGCTCTTTGAGCAGCAGCGCGTCATGAAAAAGAGTTTCCGCCTCCTGAGGATGCACGCCGACCGCGGCGTAAATTTCCTGATGTTTTTGAGCCAGCGCCAGCGCCGCGCGCGCATCCGGTAAAGAAGTCGCCACATTGATAAGCACAGACACACCCTGCTCCTGCGCCCGCTGAATAAGCGCTTCCGGAGTCTCCCGGGCCAGCGGCTCGATCTGCAAATGGGCGTGGGTGTCTATCATGCGCTCATTATATGCTAAAATAGCTATTGATGCGACACCTGCTTCTCTGGTCCTGTCTCGGTCTGCTCCTGCTGACGCCGGCCGGCGCTCTGGCCGAACCGGCGCAACCAGCCGCAGTCCGCCTGAAACTCCGCCAAACGCTCAATCTGCAAAGAACTACCCGCCAGCCCAACGCGCTCGTCGCGGACGGCCGTTTTATTTACGTCACGGACAAAACCGGGGGCTTGTGCAAATACGACGCGGAAGGCACGCTGGTCACCGAGCTCCAAAGAGTGAACAATGATTTTTTTATTGCCAGCGATCTGGCGCAGGACAATGAGTATCTGTATCTCCCCGATGAGCTCAGTAAAAGTATTATCAAGATCAGCAAACGGCTCGATCTCTCCAATGCCCACAAACTCGACCTGAAAAATGTTGAGCTGCTCAGCCCCGCGGGGATTTACGTTGCTAAAAATCAGGATATTTATTTAACGGACAGCACCGGTGATCAAGTGTACTGCTTCAACGCTTTTGGCCTGCTGGAATGGCGCAGAGGCCTGTTCGGCGACGCACCGCAGAGTCTGAATACGCCGCGGGCGGTGGTCATGTACGCCAATAGTCCGGTCGTGCTGGACAGCGGCAATAACGCCGTAAAACAAATTACCGCCGCGCGGATCAGCAGTCTGGTCAGCTATCCCGGCCTGCTCTCGCTCGCCGCCTATCAGGACAAATTATTCATCGGCACCAAACAGGGCATCTATCTTTATCCTTCCGGGGAGCTGCTGAGCACGCCGCAGAATGTTTATCCGGAAGATTTATTCAGCCTGAATGATTCGCTGTATGTGCTGGATTCTCAGCAGAGAAAAATTCTGATCTATGAAATATATTAAATTACTCCTGCTTAGCGCGGGGGTAATTGGTCTGGCGGCCGCCGAAGATTACGGCTACCTGCAGCTGTATCTGCCGGACGGAGCCTGCCGTCCGGGACAGCGGGCAGTATTCGGAGCGGCCTCTACCCTGCCGCTGAAATACGCCTATCTACAGCTGCAAAGCGGTGAGACTTATGTGCTGGAAAATAAAAATAATATCTGGGAGAAAAATATTGCTCTGCCGGACAATGCGCTGGAAGGCTATCTGCCCTGCTTCTTTAATCTAGTTCTGCCGGAAACTTATGCGGACATAGAACAGGTCTGCGCGGACATACCGCAAAGCAGCTGGCGGTACCAGAGCGGCCAGAAAATCCTGACGCTGCAGCGGCAGCTCTATATCACCAGACAAACCGATATTAATATCTCCGCCGCGCCGCGCGATCCGGTGCCCGGCCAGAAAATCCTGATCACGGCCCGGACGCCTTTCGCGCCGGAAACCGCCCTGCTGACCTATGCCGGCCAAACCCGGCCTATGGAACTGACCGGCATTATATTCCACGCCGAGCTGCTGGCCGCCGCCAGTGCGGAGATCAAAATCACTTTTCAAAGTCAGGGGAAAAATATCGAACGCAGCGTCCTTTTAACTCTGCCGGAAATTAACCCTGCGGGGAATACCGCCGATATAGATCCAACCACCCGGCCGGAGCCGCCCCGGCCAGCAGAGCAGACCGGCCCAACGCCTGCTATCAACGGCCTGCAGGTCAAGGGCAGCAAAACCATAGTTTTCATCAACCGCACGGCCGATGGCGAGACAGATTTTCCGGAGGAACAACGGCGGGAAGAGACGCTGTATATAGAAGCCAGCGGCAGGGAAAATTCGGTAAATGTCGCCGCGCACATTCTGGCCACCACGCAGGAAACTGTCGATAAACAGGAAGACATCATGGTCAGACTCTGGACTGAACGCTGGTCAGCCTACATGGGCGATTTCACCGAAACTGTCGCGCACAGCTATCTGGGGCTGAACAACAAAAACTTAAACGGCTTCCATTTCGCTTATTTTCCCGGCCAGACGGAACTGCACGCGATCATCGGCAAAGAACGCGGCGCGGATCAGGAAGAGTATTTTTACGGCAATGATACGCAGGGGCCGTACGCTGTGCTTTATCCGCCGGCGGTGCCGGGCAGCGAGCAAATTTTGCTGGACGGGCGGCCGCTCCTGCGTGACAAAGATTATTATTTCGATCACCGCGGCGGCAAGCTGATCTTCCGGCAAAATATTATCGCCAGACATCAACTCGTGCGTGTCCTGTACCAGAGCGAGCTCACGCCGTACAAAAACCAGTTCACCCATGCGCGCGCTGTTCAGCAATTCGGGCCGGCGCGCGTGAGAATAGACGCGACGCAGGCCAGAGACCTTGCCGCGGAGCCTGTCAGCGGCAATGCTCCGCCGCAGGAACGCACGCAATACACCGCTCAGCTCCTGTATGCCGGCGGCGGCGCCACGCTCAATATCGAGCAGGCGCTGACGCAAAAAAACGTGCTGAACGGCGGACAGGCAGTCTCGCGCAGCAGCGGCGAGGCCGCTGCCGCCAGTCTGGAATATGACAATCAGCAAAACCTGCGGCTGGCGCTGCAGAAAGCGCAGACCACCGCCCGGTATTCCGCGATCGGTAATCCGGCGCCGCCGGGTCTGACCGAAGAAAAGTATTACTTCGAATTTTATCCGCCGGATTATACTCTGCGCGCAGACGTCTACCGCCGGGATATCAACAGCGGCGAGGCGCTCGCTCTGGAAAAAGAAAATTACTACAAACTATTCGTCAAAGAAAACTTCTGGCCGGAAATGCAGCTCTGGACTAAAGACACGCAAAAAGAACTGGTCTCTATCAGCAGCACGCTTAACACCCTGCGCCAGTACAGCTCCCAAAATCTGGAGCTGGCCAAAAGCCTGAACCAGAATTTCCGGCTGGGTTTGACCGGCGAACAGGAGTCCCTCACCAATAATCTGGACGAACTGCCTTACGTAAGCAGAAAAACTTATGGTACGTATATCCAGACGCAGGGCCTGAGCAGCGCGGATTTTATCGCCGGTCAAAAACGCAGCCAGCAGCTGCTGCGCGATATAGAGCAAAGGGTTTCGCTCAACGCCGCACGGGAAGAAGTCTATCTGAAACTTAATCTCTACCCCGACAGCAAGATCCGGCTGGGCAGCTCCTATCAGCAAATACTGGACAACACCGCCGGACACAGCGAATTAATGGAGCTGGACTATACGCTCTCGCCCTGGGAAGCCTGGAACAGCAACGGCAATTATACTCTGGAAACTCTGTACGAGGAATTAGCCTCGGTCAATTACCGCGTGCAAAAGCAGCGCGGCAATTTTTTAATGCGCTATCAGCCGCTGCCGCTGCTGCGCGCCACGCTGCGCTATGCGCCGAATATCAGTCTGACCGCGGAAAATATTCCGTATTCTTTTTTCACCGGGCAGAACGCGGTCATCGATATCGCGCCCTTCCCCTGGAGCTCGCTGAAATACACCTATACCGGCAATCAGGCGCAGACCAAAGACACCGCCAGATTAGCCGAAAATATTCTGAAGACCGAAACTCAAAATCAGGAAAACATGTACCTCCTGCGCCTGCTACCGCGGGAAACGCTTGATCTGGAATTCAAATACCGCGCAAAAGACAAACTGGATAATTTTTTAGATGAACAGCTTACCGGCAATTTGGTCTACAGCGACGGCAGCGGCCGGGAGCGGGAAAAAGGCCTCAATATTTATTACCGTCCGTGGAAACAGACGCAGTTCACGAACGGCTGGTCGCTAAGCAGCGAAGAAATGACTTACCTCCACCTGCCTTCACTTAATGCGCGGCTGGAACGCGAACAGTACAATAGCGGCATACAGCAGCAGCTCAACGATTACTGGACGCTCTACCTCGGCTGTGATTTTTTCCAAACGACCGACCTGCTGGCCAGCGCGAACAATATTACCCGTGAATACGCGCCGGGCATCGGTCTGGGCTGCCGGCACACGGAATTCCGCGCGCGCTACGACTATAAGAAAATCGAATCCGTGCAGGGCGAGAAAAGCCTGCGCCAGCAGCATAATTTAACGCTGGAATATTACTGGAGCTCTTATCTGCAAAGCAGCCTGACCGTCGAAAAGATCAGGAGCGAAATACCGGCCTACGAAACGACCGACCTGCTGGGCAAACTCAGCGCGAGCTTCTAAGTCTGACTTAGCCTGAAATATTCCGGCAGGATACACTGCTAGGTTTACGCCACTTTTTTAATATAAATCAACGTGTAATATACAGGCACGGTATTGACTGTAAAGGCGCTGCCGGAACCGGCGGCATCGGTAGCGGTAAGCCCGGTACCGGCCGCTTGATTGGTGGCGGTGGCGGCCTGATTTGTCGCTGTCACGGCTTGATTGGTAGCTGTCGCCGCTGTGTTTACCGCTGTCGTCGCTTGATTTGTAGCGGTAGCAGCCTGATTAGTGGCCGTCACGGCTATGTTGCTGGCGGTAGTATTTTGAATATTGGCCTTACTGCTACCTGTTGTTCCCGTAGTATCCGTGCCGAACTGTGTAAAATACTCATTATCCCAGAGGTTTCCCTCAAGGCGGGAACCATTTGCTTTAGTATAAGTATGCGTATGCCCGCTGTCGGTATGTCCATGCGCATTTTGTGTATGATTATGAGCATCCTGAGTGTGGTTATGCTCATCCTGTGTATGGGTATGAGAACTCTGGGTATGATTATGCGCATCCTGCGTGTGATTATGAGAGTCCTGGGTGTGATTGTGAGCATCCTGCACATGCGTGTGGGTTTTGTCCGTAATACTGTGCGCATGGCTCGGCAGATTAGCCGTGGTCAGGGTGATGCTCTGGCTGTCGCTGCCGCCAGAGCTGCTGGAGACTATTCCGCCGCGGATAAACCTGTTTACCAGATTGGGCGGCGTTACAGTTACTGTGGAGCCGTTTTGCAGTTTGACTGTCTTGACCGTGCCGTCGCATTTTACCCAGCCGGGGATAGTTTTGTCATCCGCCCAGCTGGTTCCGTCATACATCAGTATCGTGCCCACCGGTAAAAAATTTAGTCTCAGAATATCCTCCGCCAGCATCGGTGCGCCTTCTTTTATAACCATTTTTTACTCCTTTTGTGACCCAAAAATCTATACACTCTTAAAGAGTAGTGTATACATTCTTACAGATGTTTTCATGGCTGTCAAGCATTTAGCATAATAAATAATTAACAGGGGGTTATCATGGACGAAAGAGAACTATTAAAAGTTTTCGGCCAGAATATCAAGCGCTACCGGCAGCGCGCCGGATGGTCACAGGCCGGGCTAGCGGAAAAAACAGACATCTCTCTTAATTTTCTAGGCGATGTGGAAAGAGGCAAAAAATGGGCGTCGCCCATCACCACGGTAAAAATCGCCAGAGTGTTTAATATCGAAGTTTATGAATTGTACAAACCGGAAAATATACTGCCGGATAATTCTAATAAACTGCTGGAAAAATATACCGAGGATATGCAGAATGCTGTTAAGCGTTCTATCCTGAAGACGCAGCGGCGTTATTCCGTCAAATTACGGCTGTCAGGCCGCCGCTAATTACGCATAGTGCGTCCACATTCTGATAATTTTGACCAAACGCTGGTCTTTGTACACCTGATACACCAGACGATGCTGGAGGTTTATCCGGCGGGAATACGCTCCGCTTAAATCGCCGACCAGTTTTTCATAAGGCGGCGGATTTTGAAAGGGATTTTTTTCTAATATTTTCAGCAGTTTTTGGATATTGGGTTTCAAGCCGGACTTTTTGGCTTTTTTCGCGTCTTTTTGCGCTTGAGCAGCATAGACCAGCTGGTACATTTAATTACCACTTCAAAATCTTAGCACAATTTTTGGGGTCTTCCCGCAAGCCTTTAATAATTGACTGCCGCAGGCCCGGAATAGAAGTCAAATACAGGGTTTCCTCTATGGCCCGCCAGTTTTCTTCCGAGAGCAGCACAGCGGCACCTTTCCGGCCGGTAATGACCAGCGGCTCATAAGAGCCCTGCACCTGCTCCAGAATAGCAAATAAATTTTTTCTGGCGTTAGTAACATTTATACTGGTCATTTCTCACCCCGTACGCTTTTATGTACATATTAATTATACCCGCTTTTGCTTATTTTGCAATTTAAATAAACCACGGGAATATTACCGTACGTTTTTCTTGTTATACGCCGTCAGGCCGCCGCAGCCGCTGATTTTTAAGAAACATCCCGCTTGAGAATATCCGGAAATGAACTGATCAGGTATAACGGAATAGAATAAAGATTTTGCCCCCGGCCGTAATTTTTCAGCGAAACACGCAGGGCGCGCGCCGGCTGATATTGTTTGATATACTCCTTGAGACTTTTGGCTTTGGTGCGCAGCGCGGCTTTTACTTCCAGCGGGATTATTTCATTTTCAAACTGTATTATAAAATCTACCTCAGCGCCGCCGTTGGCTCTGCCCCAGTAAAATACCGGCAGGCCGCCGCTGACCTGCAATTCCTGCAAGACGTATTGTTCGGTCAAGGCGCCCTGAAAATCGGAAAAAACAGCCGCGCCCGGTTCAAAAAAAGTTTTTAGATCTATATTCGCCTTAGCGGAAAGCAGCCCGGTATCCAGCATATACAGTTTGAACGCCTCCCGCCCGTCACAGCTGTTCAGCGGAATTTTCGGCAGGGTCGTTCTGGCGATTTTGTACACCAGGCCGCAATTCAAGAGCCAGTTCAAAGCGTCTTCAAACTCGCTGGCGCGCCCGCCTTTTTTTATTTCTTTATACACAAATTTTTTCTTTTCCTTAGCCAG
>JAISQA010000001.1 GCA_031274525.1 Candidatus Margulisiibacteriota bacterium | reverse complement strand
TCCCGGCTCCAGTAAAACAAACTGCGCCTGTCCATATCTCCGAGATTGCAGAGCTGCACCTCGATATTTATTTTAGCGCCATCGTTCGTAACAGCCAGAATATCCAGAATACCGGTCTTGGCGTCGATGGTCTCCGCAGTGAGCGTCTTGTTTTCCAGTATTTCCACGCTCTGCAATTTATCCTGCCCGGTTCTTTTTAACACAGCGTTGAGGAATGATAAAAGCTGTGTCTCATCTCCTTTCTCTCCCATATATTTCATGAACAAAAAGTCATTCAATGGATTCAATCTCTCTGCCATATTTTTTTCCTGCCTTTCTAAAGATTTAAGGGATAACCCCTATATCCGCAAAAGAGCAAAAAATATGCCAACTGGCATATTTTATTGATTTTTTACTTTTGAGAGAAAGGGACAGGGCAGAGCGGTCAGTGAGCCTGCCGCACTGTCGAGGTGTAGCGGACTGCCACTATGCCCCCAGGTTTCTTTTTTTAGCGGGACTAAATGGATTGGCATATTTGTGCAAAGAGCACAGCCCTTTCACTGCCCGTGCGTCACCCGCGCCTGCCCGTCCCGCGGCGAATTAAAATCCAGCTGTTCGCCCCGCCACTCCGGCTCAAAACGGTAATTACTGGTGGCGACGAGCGTGGTTTTTTTACTGCGCAGATCGCGGATGTACAGCGTGAAAATATTCTGGCGGTGATTTAAATCCGCGTCGCTGTAAGCGATCCGCCCCAGCGGACTGACCGCATATTCTATGGGTTTGAACGGCAGATCGTCATAGACGACATATTTCCAGTTGAGGGCACTGATATAGAACACCCGCTCCACGCGGCTGTGGTCTTTAAGGACGAACCAAAACTCTGTGCCTGAGGGATTCCAGGCGGCAGGCTGCAAATGGTAGCTGGCTTTAGGGTCGGGCTTCTTGGGATAAAAAGCGGAAAATTGCAGCGCGCGTTTTTTTTCGCCGGCCGTGGTCAGCAGCAGCAGTTTCTGGTCGGCGAATACGGCCAGATAGCTGTCGTCCGGCGCGGTGCGGAAGGTCAGGTATCCATAGGCGGAATGCAGTTTGACC
Organism: Candidatus Margulisiibacteriota bacterium; assembly: GCA_031274525.1. Taxonomy (GTDB): domain Bacteria; phylum Margulisbacteria; class Termititenacia; order Termititenacales; family Termititenacaceae; genus JAISQA01. Next base: position 5,740 of record JAISQA010000001.1, on the reverse strand, counting down.
GGCTGATCCTTGCGGTACTGCCAGAGCTCGGTCAGCTGGCCCTGCGGGGTCTGTTTTTTCTTGAGCAGGTACAGAGTGTCGCCATGATATTCCGCCGGATGCGGATGCGCTGTATACACATCGGCATACACACCGAGCGAGCGCAGGGTGTTCTGTTCCGGCAGATCGACATATATGTCGGTCAGTTGAGGATTGTTTTTACGGGCGGTGAGGGTCAGCGGATAATTGCGGTTTTTTTTGAGCGGCAGATACCGAAACCGTTCTGTCCCGGCGCTAAAGGCCAGAGCGATGATGAGCAGCCAGCAGAATTTAGACCGCATTTTAGAGCTGCCGCAGGATGCGGTCAAAATAGGCCGCGGAGATCCGGACATTTTCCTGCCAGCTCAGCGTGGCGTTGTGGTCGGCATTGTCGGTGATGTAGCGCACCGCGCAGAACGGTTTCTGGCGGAGCAGGCAGAGCTTGGCGGCGGCGGCGGATTCCATATCGACCAGCTGTCCGCCGAACTGCGCGGCTTTGGCCGCGGCCAATTCTTTATTATTTATGAAGGTGTCGCCGCTCAAACTCCGGCCGGTGTTTAACGTTAATTTTTCTTTCTGGCAGATCTCCCGGATCCGCGCGAGTGTGTCCGGGCTGGCGCCGGCGATGACGGCCGTGTTCAGGCCGGAGAACGGCGTCACCCCGGCCGGCGCCCCCAGTCCGGTGGCGTCCATGTCATGCTCGACGAACTCTGCGCAGAGATACAGACTGCCGATTTTTTCCTGCCCCAGACCGCCGGAGGTGCCGAACATAATAACTTCGTCCGCTTCATTGAAAATTTGGCCGAGCGCAAAAGCCGTGTGCGCTTTGCCGACGCCGCAGACGGCCAGAACAATATTTTTTGTGTCAGAATGATAGATCTGGCCGCTGGGCCTGACCGCAGCGCGCCAGTGATATTCTGCGCTGGACAGAATAGCGGCTGCTTCATTTTTAACCGCGATGAGGACACCGAGCTTAGTAGAGCGCAAAATTCGGCACCCCCAGAGCCTGCCGGTCAGTGAGTTTGATGTCCATTATCACGCCAAAGCCGGGCAGGGCTCCGCATTTGCGGAAAAGTTCGATGACCCCGCGCATGGTGCCCCCGGTGGCAAAAACGTCATCCACGATCAGGACGCTGGCGCCGTGGATGTCCGGCGTATCCTGTAGCTGCAGACTGTCCGCGCCGTACTCCAGCTGATAGGTGATCGTCTGAGTCTGGCCGGGGAGCTTGCCTTTTTTGCGGACAGGAATAAATCCGCAGCCCAGTTCATAAGCGACAGCCGCCCCCGGAATAAACCCGCGGGCTTCAATGCCGGCGATATAAGTAAAATTACCCAGAGTCCGCGCGGCCCGGCCAAACTCCCGCACCAGAGCCCGGAAAAGCTCCGGGTTTTTGTACACCGGGTTGAGGTCGCGAAAAAGCACGCCCTTGACCGGAAAATCCGGAAAAGTGGCGATTGCCGCGTCGATCTTCTGGAGCATTATGGAGTGAAGCATAACGTAAACCCGTGAACCAGACAATATTCTAAAAATAAGCGCCAAGCCCCAAAACATGGCCTAAAAATAGCCGCTTGCAGGAGTTTTAACCGAGTATTTTTAATACTTCCCCAAAATCCCGCACAAAATACCGGCACGCCTTTTTATACTGCTCATTGCCGATAATAAACGAATGTTCCGCGTGGGCAAACATCGGCAGATCAAAACGCGAATCGCCGGCGACAGCGATCTCGTTTTTTTGTAGATTTAGTTTTTTAACCAGAGCGGCCAGTATTGTGCCTTTGGCCTCGCCTTTGACCTGCAGATCTATGGTCCCGTCCAGAATGTTGTTTTGCAGGCCCAGCGGATTGGCAAAACAATAGTCTATCCGGTATTTCTGCGCGAGATGTGCGGCAAACTGGCCGATAGTTGAGGAGATAATGGCCGTGGTGATATTGCGCTGCTGTAATTCCTGCCGCAACTCCGGAAAACCGGGGGTAATTTTTATTTTAGCCTGTGCTTTTTGCAGATAGGCCAGACTTTTACCCCGCCAGCTGCGCGCATCGCGGCTGGAAAATTCATCGAAGTCAATTTCTCCGGCGAGGAATTGTTTTAAGAATAATTTGCCCTCTGTTTCCCAGGTGCCGCATTCCTGATGCAGCAGCTCCCAGATACTGGCGCCATCGGTGAGCGTATGGTCGACATCGAAGATGAAAAGTTTTAGGTTTAACATACTTGCGGTATAGTATACATCATGCAAATTACTTTTCTGGGGACAGGCACTTCCAATGGCGTGCCGATGGTGGCCTGTGCCTGTCCGGTCTGCCGTTCCGCCAATCCGAAAAATAAACGCCTGCGTTCTTCCGTGCTGCTGGCCAAAAACGGCAAAAACCTCCTGCTGGACGCCTCGCTCGATCTGCGCCAGCAGGCTTTGCGTCAGGATATACGCGATCTGGAGGCTGTGCTGATCACGCATACGCATGCCGATCATATTTTCGGGCTGGATGAAGTGCGCCGGTATAACGTCGTGCACCACAAAAGAATACCGGTGTTTTTATCCGCGGAGGCGGATAAAGAACTCCGGCAGACAATGCGTTATCTTTACGAAACTCCCCGGCAGCTGGGCGGCGGGGTGTCTCTGCTGAATAATTATATTTTGCAGCCCTGGCAGCAGCTGGAGATAGCGGGCTGCAAAGTCACAGCCCTGCCGGTCAAACACGGTCTGCTGGATATTTTTGGCTACCGGGTGGATGATTTTGCTTATTTGACAGACTGTTCATTTATACCGGAAGAGACTTTTGCCGCCCTGCGGGGCGTGGCTGTGGTTGTGCTGGACGCGCTCCGGGACACGCCGCATCCCACGCATTTTTCTCTGGCGCAGGCCGTGGCGGCCGCCGAACGGATAGGCGCGCGGCAGACTTTTTTCACGCATATTGCGCACAATCTGGAACATGAAGCCGTAAATCAGAAATTACCGGACGGGATGCAGCTGGCCTATGATGGTTTGACCCTGAAAATCCCGGAGATTTACAGCCGCGATATTTAAGAATAGTTAAGTGTATATAAACAGCACAAATTGAATTCAGGCCTAAAAGCGTGGATAATGAGATATTCAGGGCCATAAATTGGCCTTTATTTGCGAACAGTTAAGTATTTATAAACAAAATAAGAGACAAATAATCTCATAATCAGTGTGTTTAATATAAATTAACACACATATGTTAAGTGTTTGTGAATGTTAAATTATAATTAACATATTTTATGGGGATAAATTTGTTTTGCGCGGCCCTGCCGGGCGGGAGACGGAACATAATTGTTCCCGTATGGTAGAATACCGGCATGCTGATTACCGCCCGATGTCTGGATTTTACCGTGGACGGCGCCGGGGTTATCCGTCAGGCGGAGCGGGTGATTTTTGTGCCGGGGCTGGTGCCGGGGGATGTGGCGGAAATAGAAATTACCGCGGATAAAAAAAATTACCTGCTGGGCGTCCTGAAAAAACTGATCGAACCTGCGCCGGACCGCGTGCCGGCAAAATGCCGGCATTTTGGGCTTTGCGGCGGCTGTGCTTTGCAGCATTATGCCTATCCGGCGCAGTTAAAATGGAAACAGCAGTTTGTCGCGCAGTCCCTGCGCCGTATCGCCGGTCTGGTGGAGCTGCCTTTGCGCCCCATAGTGCCGGCGGACAATACCTGGGCTTACCGGAATAAGGCCCAGCTGCCTTTCGGCCGGCCCGGCACGATCGGTTTTTACCGGCTGAACAGCCATTCCGTGGTGGATCTGGCGGAATGTCCGATTCACCACCCGGACTTTGCCCGGATCACCGCGGCCGTGCGGGACTTTGCGCGGCAGAAAAAAATACCGGTATATGACGAAAAGACCCACCGGGGTATTCTGCGGCATCTGATTATCCGCAAGAGTGAATATCTGCGGGAGATTTTGCTGGGTCTGGTCGTAAATTGCCGGACTTTCGGCCTGCGTCAGGAGCTAAAACAGCTGACGGTTGAATTAAATAAAAAACTGGAGACTTACAAAATAGTTTCGGTGGTCGCCAATATCAATCAGAAAAAGACTAACAAAATATTACAGGACAAACAGGATATCATACTGGGCAGCGGGTTTATTACGGAAAAGCTCGGCCAGTATCTTTTCAAGGTGTCCTTAAACACGTTTTTACAGGTCAATACCCCGCAGGCGGAAAAAGCCTATGCCCGTATCGCTGAATATTGCGGCGCGGACAGGACCGCCATTCTGGATGCTTACTGCGGCATCGGGACTATTGCGCTGTCCGTGGCGGGGCGGGCGCGGAATGTGCTGGGCATTGAAGAAACGCCGCAGTCCGTGCAGGATGCCCGGCGCAACGCGGAGAATAACGCGGTGCGCAATGTGCGCTTCTTATGCGGCCGGGTGGAAGACCAGCCTGCTGAAGCGCTGGGCCGGCCGGAAATCTTTATCGTTGATCCGCCGCGCAAGGGCGTGGCTCCGGAACTGCTGGCCAAAATTCTGGAACTCAAGCCGGAGAAGTTAATTTACCTGTCCTGCAATCCCGCCTCTCTGGCCAGAGATTTAAAAGTATTAACGCAGGTCTATCAAATAAAAGAGATCACGCCTTATGATTTTTTCCCGCAGACGACGCATGTGGAGACCCTGGTCTTGCTGGAAAAATAACCGGTGGAGTTTTACTCCGGCGCCGGGGATTTTAGATAGCAGCTGGTGTTAAATTCCCCGAAAAATTCTTTGATTTTCTGCAGGCTGGCCTGCGCCAGCGGTTTGACCCAGTTTTCGGTGCCTTTACGGTCGAGAGAGTTAAGCTGTATACCGTCCGGCCCCAGCAGTCTGGCAAAATCCCGCAGCCGGGCCAGCTCCTGCGGCGTGTCGTTGAGACCGGGCACGATGAATATTTCCAGCAGTAATTTCCCGGCGTAGACTTTTTTTAATTCCCGCAGCCCGGCCATTACGTCCGCCGGGGCAATGCCCTGCGCCGGCCGGTTTATTTGATTAAATATTTCCGGCGAAACGGCGTTAAACGAGGGGATAATTATATCCACGGGGAGTATTTCCCGCCGTACCTGCGGGTCGGACAGCAGGGTCGAGTTGGTCAAAAGGCACAATTTGTTTTGCGGATAAGTCTGTTTGATCTCCTGAATGACTTCGCCCAGATTCGCGGCCAGCGTCGGCTCGCCGCCGCCCGAAAAAGTCAGAACTTCCGGCGGCGGATTGTGGGCGAAATAAGCAGCCAGCTCCCGCTGCACCTGAGCGGTCGGCACGCCGACCCGCCGCTCCGTGGTCAGCCGGGTGGTCTGGCCGCATTCACAGAACACGCAGTCCAGAGTGCAGGTCTTGAAGGGCAGCAGGTCAATGCCCAGCGATAAGCCCAGCCGCCGGGAGTGAACCGGGCCAAAAAGACAATTGTTATTACCGCCGGTGCGCGCCATTTCAAAACAGACCGAGTTTGAGCCGGGCCGGCAGCGGGTCGCTTAATTCACAGCCGTTAAACCAGGCCAGTTTTTTCGGGTCAGCCTGATCGAAGTATTTTTTGGTCAGGCCGTCCCAGGTGTCGCCTGCCTGTACGGTGTATATTTGCAGCTGCGCCGGCTTGTTTTTGGCGCCCAGCGTCAGGCCGTCAATCTGCTCCAGATAGGCCTCGCGGCCCAGCTCGCGGTGGATATTGCCGGCCTCTTCCAGCTTGCGCACCTCTATGCGCGCCTGCTTACTGCGCAGGTCGGAAGCGGGATGCGTGGAGAGCAT
>JAISQA010000069.1 GCA_031274525.1 Candidatus Margulisiibacteriota bacterium | reverse complement strand
CCGCTCTCGGTCGCAAGCCAGTAGAGCGAAGTTAAGTGAGGCCCAGCCGCCAGCTTGATTAGCTGGCGACACTTCTGCGGCGACTTGTGGTCGCGCGCAGTCGCAAGCACACCGTTAGGCGCGCCGTGCTGCGCAATAGCACACTGAAAGAAATATATTTGTCCTGCTGGGTAAATGTTTGCATAGTTAATTTTACAGTCCCGTTAATTTGCAGAAGCGGTTTTGTACAATGGAGAATTCACAGCTACTTCATTTACATAATCAATATATTCGTCTATATTTTTTGCCCCGCTGATCTTCAATACATTTTCGTGTAATTCTCTCTTGAACTTTATACAGTCAAAATCTTTTTCTTTAGTCGTCATTTTTAAGCACCTCCTGTGGAGTTCGGATTTCCAGCATATTATATCTTTCTTTAAGATTTACGGCATTAAATAATTTTATCCTATCAAGGTTGACTATGTGCCTGAAATTAAAACTAACCAGCACATCAACCCCAAGAATAGTAGCTATGGCTATGTGCAAGGCATCGTCATAGTAATTATCGCTGACTATCTGCTCCGCCATGTAGGCTTTAGCCAGAGTTTTCATTTCTTCATTAACAACATGTTTTTCGTATTCTATAGTTTCCAGATTTTTCTTAACATAGTCCGGGGCTCCTTTATCCAGCTCTGCGATCACGTGGGCAGATATGACGGGTTTATATACTCCTGTTCTGAACAATTCAAAGAGTTTTTTGGTAGAAGTTTCAAATTCTTTATCAAAATAGCCACCAATAACTGAATTTTCTATATAAATTCTCAAAACTTTCTTCATAGCCTTAATTATACCACGTCGCACACCTGCAGCAGCTTCTTCAGCGCGGCATAATCCCGGATAGAGTTTAGCTCCTGCCGCAGTTCGCGGGCGCCGGGAAAGCCGTTAATATAGCGCGCGGCAAATTTGCGCATTTTGGCGATAGTCTTGCCGGCTGAATCATTTCCTTTTACAAACTCCGCCTCATAGGCCAGCAGACGGCGGGTGTGTTCCAGATACATGGCAGCGCGCTGGCGGGGCGGCGGCGTTATATCTGCCCCGGCGGCTATGCCCGCAAAAAGCCACGGATTGCCGATAGCCGCGCGCCCGATCAATACCGCGTCGCAGCCGGTCTGTTCCAGCATATCCAGATAATCCTGACGGATTTTGACATCGCCGCTGCCCAGCACCGGAATACGCAGGGCCTGTTTCAGTTCGCCGATTTTTGACCAGTCCGCCCGGCCTGTGTAGGCCTGCTGGCGGGTGCGCGCGTGCAGGGTGACAGCCGCCGCGCCGGCCTGTTCGGCGATCCGGCCCAGCTCCAGAAAATTGAGGCTTTTACTGTCCCAGCCCAGACGAAACTTTACAGTCACCGGCGCTGGAGATTTGGCCACGGTGATCTCAATAATCTCTCTGGCCAGCGTCAGATTTTGCATCAGCGCCGCGCCGGAACCGCCGCTGACCACCTTGCGCACCGGGCAGCCCATATTGATGTCAATACAGTCCGCGGCGGAGTGTTCGGCCAGAAAATCCACCGCTCTGGCAAATTCCTCCGGCTTGTGGCCAAAAATCTGCACCGCGAGCGGCCGGTCTTTGCGGGTCTGGATATAGCGCAGGGTTTTGCGATCCTGTCTGGACAAACCGGCGGCGGAGACCATCTCGGTATAGACCAGCCCGGCGCCGTGGGCTATGGCGATCTCGCGGTATACCAGATCCGAGATACCGGCCAGCGGCGCGGCCAGCGCTTTATTTTTCAGGTCTAAGGCGCCTATTTTCAAGCTGCGCTCCTTATATTTAAGCCCACTGCGGCCAGAACTGCCGGTCCAAACAGGGCCTGTATAGCCAAATTATAGTATGCTAAGATTATCCAGTATATGCGCAAGTTTTGGGCTATATTTATCGCGGCGCTGGTTTTCAGTGTCAGTGGCGCGGACGGGTCTTACGCCGCGCTGGTCAACGGCACAGAAATTCCTTTGCAGGAATTCAACACGGCGGTCGAAAACGCCAGACGCACGCTGTCCGAGGATAACAGCATCGATCTGGAATCCGAGGAAGGCCGGTTTATTCTGGCGACGACCCAGCGTTCTATTCTGGAGGATCTGATAAATCAAATCATCATTCAGCAGCAGGCGGAAAAAATGCGCATCGTGGTCACCACCACCGATGTGGAGGAAGAGATCGCCAGACTGCGCGCCGGGTTCCCCTCGCAAAAACTGTTCGAGGAAACGCTCTCCCAGGAAAATATCAACACGCAGGATCTGACCGCCGGCGTGCGGGCGCGGCTGGTCTCGGAAAAGATCAAAAAAGAACTGGCCGGCAAACTGGATATTTCAGACAAGGAACTGGATAATTTTCTGAAAAGCAACCGCGACTTTTTCGCCGAGCCGGAAGAGGAGTCCGCGGACACCACGGACAATATACAGGAAGTCAGCGTGTCTTTCAGCGAAAACACCGCACAGGTCAGTAACGAAGCGCGCAAATATCTGCTGCGCAAAAAAGAAAATGATATTTTTGAACGCTGGTTTGCCAGAACCAAAAACTCTGCCCGGATAGAGCTGAACCCGGACATTCTGCAGGATGAGTTTGAGCTGCCAGCGGAGGATGAGCCTCAGGCACATCCGGATAAGACTATCACCAATGGAAGAGTTTAGCCGCCTGCACGAAATCATCGCCCGTCTGCGCGCGCCGGACGGCTGCCCGTGGGACAGGGAGCAGACGCATGACTCGCTGAAACCCTATCTGCTGGAAGAGGCCTATGAGACGCTGGACGCGCTGGACAGCGGCGATCCCGCAGCGCTGCGCGAAGAGCTGGGCGATCTGCTCCTGCAGATAGTGCTGCACAGCGTCATCGCCGAAGAGCAAAAAGAGTTTAGTTTCAGCGCGGTCGCGCAGGGTGTGGCAGACAAAATGGTGCGGCGGCACCCGCATGTTTTCGCGGATGTCAAAGTCAGCGGCACGCAGGAGATCTGGCAAAACTGGGAGCAGATCAAAAAAACCGAAAAAACCCGGCCGCCGGA
>JAISQA010000067.1 GCA_031274525.1 Candidatus Margulisiibacteriota bacterium | reverse complement strand
CCGCTCTCGGTCGCAAGCCAGTAGAGCGAAGTTAAGTGAGGCCCAGCCGCCAGCTTGATTAGCTGGCGACACTTCTGCGGCGACTTGTGGTCGCGCGCAGTCGCAAGCACACCGTTAGGTGCGCCGTGCTGCGGAAGATAGCTTGTAGCGGAATGGCTGTTCCGTTACACAGATAGGAGCAAAAGTGGCATCATGCCAGCGGCGCAGATGGTTAAGTAATTAAAATAACAAAAAGTCTTAGCAAAAAGTATCTGTGGCCTGAACAGAGCGTTGCGGTATAGAGGGGAAAGACACATCTATGGCGTGCGAAGCAAAATATTCGCGCAGCTGTTAATAGAGCCCCTTTGTCCGTTTACGCAGTTTTATTTACACTCCTGAACTTTTGCGACGACAGACAGCGGCCATTCGTTAAAGGTTTACACCGATAAAATATAAACTTTTCAAAGTCAGATCCGGATCGACAATATCCGCGCGCATATCCTGTGCCAGCAGCTCGGCGTAACCCCCGGTGGCGATGACCCGCGCACCGGGGATCTCCCTGCGCAGGGCCTCGCTCACACCGTTGAGCAGGGCGGCATAGCCGTAATAGATGCCGGACTGCATGGCGGCGACCGTGGACTGGCCGATTAATCTGGACGGTTTATGTTTTAACTCGATCAGGGGCAGTTTGGCGGTCTTTTCGTGCAGGACTAGGCGGGTGAGATTGATGCCCGGACAGATCAGGCCGCCCTGATAAACCCTGTTTTTGTCCAGCACGCAAAAGGTCGTGGCCGTGCCCAGATCGATAATAATAGCCGGGGCGCCGTGAAACTCCGCCGCGCCGGCAGCATTGACCAGCCGGTCAATGCCGATCTCGGATTTTTTCTGCAGGCCGATAGTGATGTTTTTGAGCTGCCGGTAGGTCAGCCGGATAAAATCGGCTTTGCGGAAATAGCCGGCAAAATAAGCGTCGAGGCGCGGCACGACCGAAGCGTAGATGATCCGCTCCACCCGCTGCGCCAGCCGGAATTTGCGGTATGCGGCGGTGGGCAGGCTGGTTTTTCTGACCAGTCTGCCGCCCTCAAAAAAACCGAAGGTGATGGAAGTATTTCCGGCGTCGATGCACAGCTGCATTAGTTTCTCCCGGCCCGTTCCGCGGTGTCCAGCAGGTCTTTGCGGATACTATTGGTTTCGGACCAGACATCCATTACGGCCAGAATAAGATAGACGAGATAGATCTGCTGATAGCTTTCTCTGGTCTGGGAGACAGCTTCCGGCTGGCTGCTGCGTTCGGGATTGTTGCTGAATATCCCGGAGAGCAGCAGGGCGCTGGCCGCGAACATCGGCAGAGCTTTCAAATGGTCTTCTATATAGTAGTGTCCCCAGCCGGGAAAGATCAGCGTGTAGCCGATAGACAGCGGCAGGTGCCTGAGCTCGCTGCGCCGGCGCCGGTAAGTGAGCGTGCCGTATTCTGCGCTAAAACGCCTGCGTTCCGCGGTAGTATCCACCGCCTCGACCAGCGCCGGGCCCCGGGCTGTCCAGACGCCGCGCGTCCCCTCGATCTGCACCAGAGCGTCGCTGCCGAGGAGCAGCAGGTCTCTGGCGTATATGCGGCTGGCAATGACCGGCTGGATTTGCTCCAGATTGCGGGTGAGGCTGACCTCTCCCTCCAGCTTGGTGATCCGGCCGAAATCCGCGGCCAGACTCAGGGCGCACAGGCAGCAGATGGCCGCGAGACATTTAGACGGCGGGCGGGGCCGTAATTTCAGCATCGTTATTTTTGGGCCCATTCCGGCAGCTCCGCGGTGAACTCCAGATATTTTTTTGTCCGGGGATGCTTAAATCCCAGCTTATAAGCGATCAGACATTGCTGTGAGTTCTTGTTTTTATAGGCTTCATTATACACCGGGTCGCCGATCAGCGGATGGCCGATATAGGCCAGATGCGCGCGGATCTGATGCGTGCGGCCGGTTTCCAGCACGGCCTCGATCAGCGTCATGCTGTTAAAACGCTTGAGCACGGTGTAATGCGTGACGGCTTTTTTGCCGCCGGAGGAGACCACGGCGATTTTTTTCCGATCCTGCTGGCTGCGGTTGAGATTACCGGAAATAGTCCCGTAGTCTTTGACGATATTGCCGCTGGCCAGCGCCAGATATTTGCGGGTGATGGTGTGCTGCTCGAACTGCCTGCCCAAAAATTTATGCGCCGTATCGTTTTTGGCGGCCACCAGCAGACCTGCGGTGTCTTTGTCTATGCGGTGTACGATGCCGGGCCGCTCCTGCCCGTTGATGCCGGAGAGATCCCGGCAGTGATAGAGCAGGGCGTTGACCAGCGTGCCGGTCAGATTACCGCAGGCCGGGTGCACGACCAGTCCCGCCGGTTTGTGGATGACGATTAGATCGGCGTCTTCATATATTATATTGAGCGGGATATTTTCGGCTTTTAAGGCGGTCTTTTCGACCGGCGGTATGGTCACCTGACAGCGGGCAAACTCCGCCTCGCTCAAACGCAGGGCGTTTTTTAATTTCCGGCCGGGACAGACCACCAGTCCTTTGTCGATCAGACTGGCCGCCCGCGTGCGGCTGACGCCGTGTTTTTCCATTAGCCATTTGTCGAGACGCTGGGGCATAGGCAGGTTATTGTAACGTAAAATATTTGTTTTGAAACCTCAACATATGCCTTACGGATATTTCTATTTTTGTTGATTAAAAGCTTTTAAAATATGCAGGTGCAGAGCCTGCTGGGCGGGCGTGAGTTTTTGAAATTCGGCCAGCATTCTGCGGGCGGCCAGCCGGCCTTTGAGCGGCGCGAAGTTTCTCTCCGGCACTTTGTAATCCTGAAAAAAATAATCCAGCGGCACGCCGTAAAATCCGGCTATTTTGCAGAGAGTTTCCAGTTTGGGGCAGCTTTTGGTGCCTTTTTCCAGATAAAAATAGTTTTGAAAAGCCATGCCGATTTGCTCGGCCAGAGCCTGTATGCTTAGCCCGGCGCTCAAGCGCAGCTCTTTGAGCCGTCCGGCAATATGGATTTTTAACTGGTCAATTTCCGGCATGCAACTCCCCTGTTCTTTATTTTCAACGAAATATTAGCGGTATTTTGCCAAAATGATATATATGTATATATGATAGTTGAATATATCTTATATGCATGATATTATGTTAGTGGAATATATAAATATATTTCAAAATATATTAAAAAGGAGTTGTTTATGGCTATAACTAGAGGGGATCCAATTAAAGCGGAGGATATCAATAATGCGTTTGCCACCAAGCAGGATAAAATTGCCGCTGGTACGGCCCACAATATTATGGCCTATTCCGGCACGGCGGGGACTCTGAATACGCTGGACAGAGTGACCGGTGTGCGCGCCGCAGCAACCGCGCTGGACACGGCCATTCCTACGGAAAAAGCGGTGGCCACGGCGCTGGCCGCCAAGGCTAATTCCAGCGAGATGACCACGGCGCTGGCCGCCAAGGCTAATTCCAGCGAGATGACCGCTGCGCTGGACACCAAAGCCAATGCCAGTGATATGGCTATTGCGCTGGCGGCCAAAGCCAACGCCAGTGACGTGCAGGCCAAATTGCCGATGGGTACTATCCTGATGTATGACGGAAGCGGCTGGCAGGATAATGTCACGCTGGTTGGCTGGTATCAATGCAATGGCCAAAATAATACCCCGGATTTAAGGGATAGATTTATCAAGTGCAAAGGGTCTGTGCCGGATAAAGGCGGCTCCAATTCTCTGACTGCCGCTATGTTGCCAGCACATACGCATAGCTTAAAAGGTGTAGTCACTACCGGAATGAGCGCCAATAGCAGCGGTACTATATATAAAGAAGATATTGCAGGGGATATAGTGGCCGGCGGCGTGCTATTTAGCGGTAGGATAACTAATACTGACGGTTGTATTTCTGTACCTTCCAGCACCAGCAAGCAAGTGTTAGGGTATACGCGCGGTGGCGGACCGCTTTATGTAGGCCAGATAAAGATTGATGTGGAACATACTCATTCATTTGCTGATGACGCCAGCACAGGCAATAACTCCAGCACTGTGGATAGTTATAACAACATGCCGAGTTATTATTCGGTGATTTATATTAAGAAGCTGGCGTAAATTACGAGAGTGTAAAATTAACTGTATAAACGACCTGTTTAAGTCAGACCAGTGTGTAGCGGAGCGAATATTTTGGTGAAGCGCGCCGCGGTGCGGAAGATAGCTTGTGGCGCAATGGTTGTTCCGTTACACGGATTGGAGCAAAAGCGGCATCATGCCAACGGCGAGGATGGCTAAGTAATTAAAATAACAAAAGTCTTAGCAAAAAGTATCTGTGGCCTGAACAGAGCGTTGCGAGTAAAGGAGACAGAACATATCTATGGCGTGCGAAACAAAATATTCGCGCAGCTGTGCTGTGAGAAGGCACAACCCCTTAGACAAAAGATATGTATACGACAGCTCCTCATTTATAGGTGAAAGGTCTAAAATCTGCAAAGCGGATTTTAGACCTCCCCGGTTGTTATTCAAACTATTTGTAAGGTATTATATATTCTATGGAAAACCAGACTGCCGCGCAGAGCGTTGTTCAGCAGGAAACAGCAGAAAATATTTATGACCTCCTGATTGTCGGCGGCGGCATGGCCGGACTGACCGCGGCGATATACGCCGGGCGGGCCGGTTTGCGGACTCTGGCGCTGGAGTCCCAGATCCCCGGCGGCAGCATCACCACCTCGGAGCTGGTCGAGAACTGGCCGTCGCAATTGTCAATCACCGGCATTGCGCTGGGCGAGCTGCTGCAAAAACAGACGGAAAAATGCGGCGCCAGGATCGAATGGGGCATCGTGCAGAAACTAAATAAACTCGAAGACACTTTTGTGCTCACGCTGGACAGCGGAGCGGTGCTGCAGTCCCGAACGGTCATCTATGCGGCGGGTGTAAACCCGCGCCGGCTGGGTATTCCCGGCGAGCAGGAATTCCGCGGCCGCGGCGTGTCCTACTGCGCGACCTGTGACGGGCCGTTTTACAAGCAGAAAAATGTCGTGGTGATCGGCGGTGGCAGCTCCGCTGTGCAGGAAGCCCTGTATCTCAGCTCTCTGGCCCGGACTGTGACGCTGGTGCACCGGCGGGAGAATTTCCGCGCGGAAAAAATTCTGCTGGACAGGGCCCGGAGCAGGGCCAATCTTATTTTTAAAACGCCGTTTGCGGTCAGCGGCATACTGGGCGAGGGCGGCGCCTTGACCGGCGTCAGCCTGCAAAATGTACTGACCGGAGAGACAGAAACCCTGCCGGGCGACGGCGTGTTTATCTATGCCGGCGTGGAGCCGAATACCGGACTGCTCCGCGGTCTGGTCAAGCTGACCGAGGACGGCTATGTGGCGGCCGGTGAGGACACCAGAACCAGTGTGCCGGGCTTATTCGCGGCCGGTGATGTGCGCGTGAAGGAGCTGCGCCAGCTGGTGACCGCGGCGGCGGACGGCGCGGTGGCCGCGACGCAGGCCGGGAAATATTTGCAGGAGCTGAAGTTCTAGGGTTTTATGTCCGATTTTTTTCGGAGATTGTCCTGCTTCTCCCATTCGCCACGCCGGGCTATTTTTTTACAATGAGCTACGGAAAGAATAAAAATGGAAAATCAAACTGTTGAATACAAAGAAAACTGGAAAGATGAATGTTTAAAATGGGTATGCGCGTTTGCAAATTCTCAAGGCGGCGTGCTGGAGATTGGTAAAAATGACCACGGCAGGATTGTGGGAGTGAATAACCCTGAAAAATTGCTGCAGGATATTCCGAATAAAATACGCAATTTACTCGGCATTGTTTGTGATTAGAGTATTTTGATGAGATTTATGCTCCTTTAGTTATGCTGCCGGATAAAGTTATGGACCTGATTTATACAAAATACTTAAAAATGTCGATTAGTTATAAAGGGATCCAAAGGATAGAAAAATATCCTTATCCGTCGATTGCTTTGCGCGAGATAATTGTAAATGCTATTGCGCATAGGGATTATTCAACATATACGCCGATTCAAATTAACGTTTATGCTGATAAAATGATAATTTTTAACGATGGTCATCTTCCGCTTAATTGGACGGAGCGGGATTTGTTTAAAACGCATAAATCTGTGCCATTTAACCCTAATGTTGCGCGTGCGTTTCTGCGCGCTGGCTATATTGAAGCGTGGGGAACGGGCATAAATAAAATTCAAAAGGCGTGTAAAGATGAAGGCGCGGAAGTTCCCGCTTATAAAGCGCGGGGCAATGAGCTGAGGGTGATTTTTGCTGTAAATAAGGATTTATCCTTGCAAAATGAAGGGATAAATGAAGGGATAAATGAGAGGCCTATAATTGCCTTATTGAGGGAAAATCCGCAAATTACGACAAAAGAAATTGCTGTGAAATTGAGTAAAACAGAAAAAGCAATCGAAAGCGCGCTGTATAGATTGAAAAAGAATGGTTTCATCAGCCGCAAAGGAGCGCGAAAAAATGGGGCGTGGATTGTAAGCCGTCCTCCGTTCAAGACCTGACGAATTCCCCGGAATGGGCTTGACTTTGCCCGCCGCCGCTACAATCGAGGCCCCGAATTTGTTCCCGTATTTTTTTAGCCGGCCGGCTGCCGTAAGGTTGCAATCCTGACAATACCCCCTATAATTGACCGCGTGAAAAAATCCTTTCTATGTGTATTGCCTGTATTGCTGCTGTTGATTGTGTCCGCCGGAGCCGCGGAATTGTCCCTGCCGGACTGCATCGCCGCGGCGCTGCGCCAGGACGAGACCGTGCGTATTCAGGAGCTGAAAGTCGAGGAGCTTCAGGCCAGAGTTTGGGTCAGGACGGCGAGTATGCTGCCGCGTTTCGGCCTGTCCGCCGGCTATACCCGCCTGCGCACGAATACGGATGATTATGACGCCTCGCTGGTGCTCAATCAGCCGCTCTTTGCCGGAGGGCGCTACTGGCTGGACAGGTCAGCGGCTTTGCTGGAATTAGCGCAGGCGGAATTAGAATTAGAAAAAACAAAAAAAGAACTGACCCTGACCACCGCGGAAGCCTATTACCGGCTCCTGCACGCGCAGGAATATCTGACGGCTCAGGAAAAATCCCGGGACAATCTGCGGGATTATTTTGACCGCTCCGCGCAGCTGGCACGTCAGACCAAACTGCCCCGGCCGGAGGAGCTTTTGCAAATCGAGGTGCAGCTGGGCAATGCTGAGATCTCCGTGGAAAATGCCGCGCTGGCCTGCCGCAAAGCCCGGAACGCTCTGCGTAAAATTATTAACGCGCCGCTGCGGCCGGAAGATAGTCTGCTGGCGCCCGCGCTGCCGGAGATAGCGGCGGATTTTACGGACGACCAGCTGGCGCAGAATTACGCTTATAGATTAAGTTTATTACGCCTGCAGGCGGCCGACACGGCCGCAGCCGCAGCCAGAAGCGCCTACTGGCCGGAGCTGAATCTACAGGCTTATTCCGGCGTGCAGTGGGGTGAGACTTTTCCGCAGGACGGGACTAATTACACGCAGTGGGGCGTCGCCCTGCAAATGCTGCTTTTTGATTTTTTCAAGACGCCGAAGCTGGCCGAGCAGTCCAGCAGTGTTTATCAGCAGAACGAATGGGCTGTGGAGCTGCTCTGGCGGCAGTTATTGACCGAGCTGGCGGATGTGCTGGATGCCGGCCGGGCGGTGGCAAAAAGAAAAGAATTAACCGCCGCCAATCTGGACAGAGCCGCGGAGAGCCTGCGTCTGTATCAGGAGCGGAGCATGAGCTACACCGCCAATAGCAAGCAATTGCTGGACGCGGAACAGGCCGCCCTGCAGGCCAGTGTCAATCAGCTGGATGCCGCGCTGGCTTATTACTTAAATGTGCTGGAGCTTAAACGTTTGCTGGGATTGGGGGCTTTAGATGAATTTAAGTAGTCTGGCGATCAAAAGAGTTGTCGGCACGCTGGTGATCACCGTGCTGTTCTGCGGGCTGGGACTTTTCTTCCTGCGCGGACAGTCTATCGATATGCTGCCGCGCATCATCTATCCGCAGATCATGGTGCGGGTTACTTATGAGGGAGCCTCGCCCGAAGAGATCGAGACGAATGTCACGCGGCGCGTAGAGTCGGCAGTGGCTTCTGCCGAGGACGCTATCCGGGTGGTCTCCACCGTGCGGGAAGGCGTCTCGATGACCAATGTGTTTTTTGATTACCGTAAAAATATGGAAGAAGCGCTGAACGATGTGCGCTCGCGCATGGACAGAGTGTCCAGTCTGCCGGACGACGCCGACCGGCCGGTGGTGGGCAAGGCCGATCCCTCGCAGATGCCGGTTTTGGAAGTGGGCTTTTCTTCGGAGCAGCGCGGCGAGATCGAGATGAACCGCTGGGCCGACCGGGAATTGTCCGAACTTTTCACCGGCGTGCCGGGTCTGGCTTCGACCACGGTCAGCGGCGGCAAGTTCCGGGAAATTAAAGTGATTTTTGATCCGCAGGCCCTGGAGCGTTATGAATTGTCCGTCGAGCAGATTATCCAGAGGCTGGCGGCGGAAAATGTCGATCTGCCGGGCGGCTATATCACCGTCGGCGACCGGGAATACACCGTGCGTTTGTCCGCGCGTTACCGCGCGCTGGCTGATATCGAGAAAGTGATTATTGTCACGCGGGAAGGCGTGCCGATCCGCCTGCAGCAGGTCGCGCAGGTGCTGGACACGAGCAGCGATCAGCGGGTAATGGTGCGTATCGATCGGGTGCCGTCGGTGCTGCTGAGTTTTATCAAGCAGCCCAACGCCAATACCGTGGAAGTCTGCGCGGCGATCAAGCAAAAAATTACGGAGTTTGAGGCCAACGGCATCATTCCCCCGGATGTCAAAGTCAATGTGGTGAACGATCAATCCTATTACATTGCCAACTCGATCAACAGCGTCAGCCAGTCTTTGCTGTACGGGGCGATTTTGACGACTATTGTGGTATTTTTATTTTTGGGCAGTTATATCCGGACTTTTATTGTGGCGCTGGCCATGCCGGTCTCGCTGCTGGTCACTTTTTTCTTTATGGCGATGTTTAAGATCAACATCAATATGTTCAGTCTGGGCGGTCTGGTGCTGGGCGTCGGCATGCTGCTCGACAACTCTATCGTGATGCTGGAAAACATCACCCGGCATCAGCATTTAAAACACGAGGCGATCGAGACCGCCGCGGAAGAAGCCAGTGCGGAGATCGGCTCGGCCGTGGCCGCTTCTACCCTGACCAATCTGGCCTCGGTGCTGCCTTTCATTATGGTCAGCGGCATTGCGGTGCTGCTTTTCCGGGATTTGATTATCACCATTTCGGTGGCTATTGTGGCTTCACTGTGCACGGCTTTGACGGTGGTGCCGTCCCTGACCGCCCGGCTGGCCAAATATTCCCGCCGGCACAGACGGGAGAGTTTCAGCGCCAGATTGACCGACAAATTGACCGTTGTTTATCTGCGCCTGCTCCGTCCGACTCTGCATTTCCGCTGGCTGGTCATTGCGGTTTTGCTGGCGGCCGGTGTTTTGACCTATTTTACCTACCGCGCTTCCGGCTCGGAGTTTTTGCCCCAGATCGACGACGGCCGGATCAATATTTTTGTGCGGTTGCCGCAGGGCACGGCTCTGCATGTGACCGATGAACTGGCGCGCTATCTGGAGACCGCTATCCCGGAGCAGGATCCGGATGTGCAGACACTGTACGCTTCGGTCGGCGGCGCCTGGTTTGGCGGCGGCATAGCGCAGAATTCCAATCAGGTGCGGATCAATATTCAGCTGGCCGGCAAAGAGCAGCGCCGGGGCAGCACGGCAGAATCTATCAATAAAATCCGGATGCTGACCCGGCCTTATGAAGAAGCCGGCGCTGATGTGCGCGTGACCAGAGCCAGACTGCGCGGCCTGCGCATCGGCTCTACCGAAGAAGCTGTGGAAGTCAAGATTTTCGGCCCGGAGATCAGCCGGCTGAATGATTATGCTCTGGAAATAATGCGCCGGCTGGGCGAAATACCGGGCATGACCAATCTGAATATTTCGCTGGATCTTTCACGCCCGGAATTACAGATCACGCTGGACAGAACCAAACTCGGCAATTACGGCCTGACCGCCCGGCAGGTGGGTGAGACTATCCGCACCACGCTGACCGGCAGCACCGCTTCCTCATATAACGATATTCATTACGGCGATGATTTTGATATCCGCGTGATCTATGACCGCGACAAATACCGGTCTGCCGCGGCGGTGCAGGATATCCTTATTTCCACGCCGTCCGGGTTTACGGTGCGTCTGGGCGAGATAGCCGCAGTGACCAATGCCTTCGGGCCGGTGTCTATCGAGCGGGAAAATCAATCGCGTCTGGTGCGGGTGCTGGGCGACACGGCCGGCGGGCTGTCGGTCGGCGAAGCGGCGGTGCAGGCGAAAAAAGTTCTGGCGGATCTGGAGCTGCCCAGCCCCTACCGCATGGAGATCGGCGGCGAGGCGGAGAGCATGGCCGAGAGCAACCGCGTGCTTTTCTCGGCGGCGCTGCTGGCGCTCTTTTTGGTTTACGGCATTATGGCCGTGCAGTTTGAGTCCCTGCGCGATCCGCTGGTCATTATGTTTACCGTGCCGTTCGCGGTGATGGGCGCGATACTGGCTCTCTTCCTGACCAGCACGCCGTTCAGCATGATCGTGTTTCTGGGGCTTATTCTTTTGATCGGCGTCGCGGTCAATAACGGCATTGTGATGGTCGATTATTTCGGCCTGCTGCGCCGGGAGGGCCGGACTGTGTATCAGGCTGTGCTGGAAGGCTCGCCGACCCGGCTGCGGCCGGTCTTGATGACGAGTTTGACCACCATCGTCGGCTTGCTGCCGATGAGTCTGGGTCTGGGCGAAGGCTCGGAAATGCTGACCCCGCTGGGGCGGGCGGTCAGCGGCGGCATGCTCCTCTCTTTCCTGTTGACTTTGTTTGTGATACCCTCTGTCTACTTGATTTTCAACGGGGGGACAGACAGGTAAATGATCGATATGACCAGAGGCGGGATTCCCCGCCTGATTTTGGTATTCACTATTCCGATGTTCATCGGGAGCGTCTTTCAGCAGCTGTATAATGTGGTAGACCGGATGATCGTCGGTAAATTCATCGGCGATGCGGCGCTGGCTGCGGTCGGCGCGTCTTTTTCGGTGATCTTCCTGCTGGTCGCGCTGGCGATGGGCGCCACAATGGGCGTGTCCGTGCTGGTTTCTCAGTACTACGGCGCCAAAAATTACAAAAAAGTAAAGCTCTGCATCGAGACTGCTTATATTTTTATGATCGTTATCTCGCTGGTGCTGACCGCCGCGGGGCTGCTGTGCAATGGCTGGATTTTGCGCCTGCTGGACACTCCGCTGGAGATACTGCCGGACGCGGAGCTGTATCTGAACACGCTCTTCGCGGGCATGTTGTTGTTTTTCGGCTACAATCTCATCAGTGCGATTCTGCGGGGGCTGGGCGATTCCAATACGCCGCTGTACCTCTTGATTTTCTCGACGCTGGTCAATATCACGCTGGATCTTTTTTTCGTGCTGGTGCTGCACTGGGGGGTGTTCGGCGCGGCTCTGGCCACGATTATTTCGCAGGGCGTTTCTTTTCTGGGCGGCATGCTGTACCTGCAGAGGATCAATCCTTTGTTCCGGGTCAATTATTTTAAGCTGCGTTTTGATAAGGATATTTTTGTGAAAAGCATGCAGATCGGCCTGCCCAGCGGTGTCCAGCAGATGCTGGTGGCCGCCGGGATGATGGTGCTGCACAAGCTGGTCAACGGTTTTGGCACGAACGCGGTGGCCGCCTTTACCGCCGCGGGCAGCATTGACGCTTTTGCGATGATGCCGGCGATGAATCTCTCTATGGCGATGTCCACTTTTGTCGGCCAGAATATCGGCGCGGGCCGGCACGCCAGAGTGCAGGGCGCGGTCAAAGCCGGACTCTTGATGGCCGCGGCGATTGCCGTGCTGGTTTCGCTGGTGGTTGTCATTTTCAGCGGGCCGCTGGTGGGGCTGTTTGCCACAGACCCGGCGGTGCTGGCTGTCGGGCGGGATTATCTGCGCATCGTGGGCTGTTTTTACCTGCCGTTCATGCTGATGTTCGTCTATACCGGCGTCCTGCGCGGCGCGGGCGACACTTTCGTCCCGACGCTGCTGACGGTTTTCTCGCTCTGGCTGGTGCGCGTGCCGGTAGCCAGCGTGCTTTCCGGCTGGATCGGCATCAACGGGATCTGGTGGGCGATGCCGGTCTCCTGGACTCTGGGCCTGACCCTCTCCGCCCTGTATTTCTACTCCGGCAACTGGAAGCGCAAAATTCTGGTCAACCGCCGCAGCCGCCGCAGTATCGAGGCGGAAGAAATAATCGGCGAGCTGGAAGTGCTGGAGCTGGAGAAAAAAGAAGTGCGTCTTTAGGCGCGGCTTTAAAATTCGTTTAGTTTTTCATATTACAATTTTGTATCTAATAAGTATAATTATTACATTTATGTAATATTTTTAGCTAAGCCCCGGCGCTTTTTTGCTTTAAATAGCCGAAATAAGCAGACTGGCACGATTTTTGCCAGTGCTACGTATAATTATCAGTTAAATATTTGGGCAAACACAGGCAAGGTTTAACAAAAGGAGCGCATTTATGGATCTGGCGGGAGCAGCACAAAATTTATACCGGAATAGCGGGCTGGCCGGGCTGGTGGATTTTCTTAAAGATAAAACCCGGACGGTAGACCTGCAGGTTTCCCCGGCTAATGTGGCCAAAAATATTGGCCTGCCGTCTGGCCGCGCGGTCATCATTCCGCCGGTGTCCGCGGTCAGTCTGCAGGCTAAGCTGTCCGGAGTTTTCCGCGGGGAGACTGCCGTACCGGCGCAGGTCAAAATAATTGCTTTTCCTGAACGCCTCCAGAGGACGGTGTCTTTTGCCGCTCCGTCTGCTGATAGAGTAAAACCGTAGCTCCAAACACGAAGGATTGGCTATGTATACGAAAATTATCTCCCTGCTCCTGTCCGGAGCGGAACAAAGCAGAAACGCCGTGCCGGATTATGCGCAGGCCAGACGGCCGGTGGGTCTGGCGCAGAAGCTGACTTTTAACCGCACGGGTGACGGCTATACAGATCCGCAGATCTATCCCGATCAGCAGGTCCTGCCGGCTGCTCTGGCGGAGGAGCTGGCGGAATATTATGCGCCGGAGCGGCTGGCGGAGCTGCAATGGTCGCTGATCCACGACAGAGGCCAGTATCCTTTGTTTTATTATGACGCGCCGAACAAAGAAGTGAGCCTCTCGCTGGATTTTCTGGAATTTGCGCGTTTCTCTGACCGGCACAAACACCGGAAATACGCCGAGCAGATCATAACGTATTGTCTGATCTATACTCTGGCCGGACAGGCCGGAGCCGCGAAATATCTGGCGCAGACCGGCACGGCCAGGGCTGTCGGGCCGGCGGCGCGGGAACTGCTGCTGCTCTACAAAGGTTTTCAGACGGAACACGCCGCGGGGCGCCAGCCTTTAACTATCCGGGGTATATCGCTGAATGTGAAGTCGGGAGACTTTACCGGCAACACGGCCAAAATACTGGAAGCGCTGCACAAGGCGAAAAAGGACGGGGTGCATCTGGCGGTTTTCCCGGAATTGATCATGAGTTCCTATCAGGTGCTGGATTCGATCACCCGTCCGGCTTATCTGGAAAAACAGCTGGAGTCCGTTTTGTTTATTCAGGGCGAACTGCAAAAAATATTTGCGGACGATCTGGCCGCGCATTTTTTGTCCTCCAGGCTGCCCGGAGACTATAGCGCCGGGCTGGCGGAGCGGATGCGGGCGGCCGCCGCGGCTTTTGACGCGGAATACCCGCGCGGCTGGACGCAGGGCGACTATGCTACGCTGGGCCTGCCGCTGAAAAAAGATTATCTGCGGGATTTTCTGTCCGGACTGACGGCCGGGCTGCCGGGGCGCCGGGAGCTACTCAGGGACTTTGACGCCGCTTATGCGGATTTTGGTCTGGCCTGTATTCTGCCGGCGGCGGTGCCGACCGGCGGCCAGCCTTATAACGGCGCGTATGTTTTCCGCGCCGACGGCACTGTCGCGCTCCAGCTGCAGAAACAGCGGCTGGCCGATGATCCCAGCACTTATTTTATCGAAAAACATATTTTCAAGCCCGGCGATCCGAATAAAAAATACGTGTTCAGTCTGCGCGGCTGGCATATCGGCCTGTCCGACTGCGAGGATATCTGGCAGGAATCCTCCCAGAAAATTGTCGCCAAGCTGATGCACGCCACCGGCGGAATTATTCAGGATCCCGTGCTGGCCCGGGATCTGGTGTACGGCGCGGAATTTAATATCAACGTGTCCGCCTCGCCGGAGCAGGTCGGCCGGCTCATTCCCCACCGGCTGGAAACAATTGACTGGAATGTGCTGCCGGAGAATTTATATCTGCTGGAGGGCGGCGCGTATACTTTTGAGGGGCCCCGCTCGGACACACGCAAGGAGCTGATCGCTACTCTGGCGGCGCATCACGGCACGCCGTTTATGTATCTTAATTCGCTGGGCGGCTATGACAGTATTTTAATGGCCGGCGGCAGTTTTATTTATGATGCCCGCGGCCGGCTGCTGGGCACTGCTCCGCAGTACCGGGACGCGGCGCTGACGCTGGCTCTGGATCCGCAGGGCGGCATAGTCCTGCCGCCGGAAAACCGCGGAGACCGCATGGCGGCGGCGGAAGAACAGGCGATCAACAATTTGATTTTAAGTCTGGCCGACTATGTGTACAAAGCCCGCAAGACCTACCTGACTTTTTATAACAACGCCTCGCCCGCGGCGCTTTTTCTGCAGAGAGTGATCACGGAAGCGCAGTCCCTGCAGGCTGACTATATTATCAGCGATATTCTGCGCACCCAGCCGGTGCCGGATCCCGCGGCTTTTAAGGAGGCCAAAGCGGCGCTGCTGAAACGCGGTAAATTATTCCGGGTCAAGACGCATATTATGCCCACGCTGAATCACCGCTTTTTTAAGGAGCTGTTTATCGGCACCTGGTCGGCGATCCGCAATCACAGCGGCGTGCAGCTTTCGGTTTTATTTTTTCCGGATATGCTTTTTAATCCCGCTTCGCTTATCAGCAATCCCATAGCCAAAACGCTGGCCTATATTTTCGGCGCCAGCGTGATCTTTACGCTGGCGGTGGCTTTTCTGCTCGTCTGGCCGGCGGTGAGCTTTGTCGGCCGGATTTTCAAGCCGCTGGGCCGCGGCCTCTTGCAGGCGCTGGGTGTGCGCCGGCCGCATGTCCATGATTCATTTAACAAGCGGCTGGAGGAGGCCCTGCAGCAGGAAGAGAAAAATATGCCGGCAAAATTGATCTTTGAGCTGCGCGACATGCTGGCGCAGAAAGAAAAAGAGCACCCGTCCAGAGTGGCCCGCAGAATGCGGACTGCGGCGTATCTGGAGACTTTTTTTACCGATTTGCTGTCCCTGCTGCGCCATACTCTGCTCTGGGTAGACCGGAAAGTCAAAGACGCGCAGGGTTATCAGGCGCTGAATGTCGGCGCCATTACCGGCACCAAGAAGAACCGCGGCCGTTTTACCAGCGGCGGCGTGGAGACCGCCGGTTTTAATCCGGCGCATACTCTGGCCAAGAGCGAGATCGATATACTCTATCTGCAAATGCTCAAAAAAGACCTCGCCCAGCCGGTCAGCCCGCTGGAGCATATTTTGTTGACCGCCGAGCTGTACCGGCATTTACAGCTAATGGCCTGCTGGGTGGAAAATGAGCCGCTGGCGCTCAAAATAGTTAAGAATATTCCCGGTCTGGGGCGGCATTTCTGGCCGCTCACTGCCGAAGGCATCAAAAAATATTACGCCGCGGTCTGGAACGATATACTCCGGCTGGCGGAGGATCCCCGGCGGCGGGCGCAGCTGGAGCGTATTGTCGGACGGCTGGATGAGCCGCTCCGCCAGTCCCCGCTCAAGGCCAGACCGGTCGGCTACCGCAAGCCCAAAGCCGCGGAATTGTACTGGCGCTTCCGCCCGACCCGGTACAATAACACCGCGCCGGAAGCCATGCTGGCCAGAATAGATAAATTTTTGACCGGGAAAAATATCAAACAAATGGTTTTTTTGAAAGATTATATCGATCAGGAGAAAACTTTTTCCTGGGCGGAGTACGCGCATTTTCTGGCCTATAATGTCAGCCGTTACGACACGACCAGACACAAAAATGCCGCTATGCTGGGGCCGATCCTGAATATCAAAACGCCCGGCTCGCATGTGGAGATACTCAGTCAGGAAACAGACACCTACCATGCGGTGCTGGCCGAGGCCCAGCGTTATATTGAGGAGCTAAAACGGATTGCCCTGCTGGACGCCAGTCATCTGGAGTCCGTGCTGAAAGGCTGTTCGCCGCCGGTCGTCATCACGGCCGGACAGAACGGCTGGGTGGAGCGGGATTATGCCGTTGCCCGGCTGGAGGCGCGGCTGTCCGGTCAGGAAGCCAATGTCCGCTATCCGCTGGTCATT
This sequence comes from Candidatus Margulisiibacteriota bacterium, assembly GCA_031274525.1. Classification (GTDB taxonomy): domain Bacteria; phylum Margulisbacteria; class Termititenacia; order Termititenacales; family Termititenacaceae; genus JAISQA01. Next base: position 3,829 of record JAISQA010000067.1, on the reverse strand, counting down.
ATTGACACGCTGAATAATGCCACCGATACCGAAGCCCTGCGTCTGGCTAAAGCGAAAAATCTTAAAGTTTTGGTGGTCACTTCGCCGGAGGAATTAGCCGGCCTCAGGATACCGGCTAATATTACCGATCTGGATTATTTTTATGTGTTTGCTTCCCGGGCGCAAAAGGCGGCCTTTCTGGCAAGCAGCCAGAAGCCAAAACTGCCGGCGGCGGAAGCGGGCCCGGAAAGCAGACCGCTGGCGGCGGTGCAAACAGCCAGCGCCGCGGGATCTGCTAAAGAGGACGCCGGCTGGGGCATCGAATTGCTGGATTAATAATTTGCAACGATTTTGTCCTGCTTACGATTAGTAGTTGTATAATAATTCAGATATGAATAGTATGGTAAGGTGAGGCGAGTATGTTCAGAAAGATTATTGCGGAACCGGGGACTTTGATCAGCGTCATCGGCGGCAAAGGCGGCGGCGGCAAGACCGCGGTCAGCGTGCTGCTCGGTTATGGTCTGGCGCAGCAAAAAGAGCGCGTCGTGGTGGTGAATTATGATCTGGGCAATTCCTCGCTGAATAAGTATACCAATATGGAACCTGATCCCCGGCACAGCACCGGAGCGCTGCGCCGGGGGGCGGGTTTGGCCGATGCCGCGCTGAGCAAAGCCGGGGCGGATTTTATTCTGGGTTCAGCGGATATTGAAGATACTCAGGCCGCTTACAACAGCCCGCACAGTTATTTGAATCCCTTAATGCAGGCTATTCTGCACCGGCCGCCGGAATACCGCTATACCATTGTGGATCTACAGGCCGGCAGCACGGTGTTTACCGTACGGTTTGCTTTGCTGGCGGATGTCCTGCTGTCGGTTTTCCCGGCCAGCGATGAGGAGAATGTGAATATCGCCGCCGGACAGCTCAAGCTGCTGCTGGGCGCTTACGTCAGCGCCGGAATAGCCGCTTATTTTCCGCGGGTGTTCGTGCTCGCCAATCACAATAAACCCGGAGGGCTGTCTGGCAGGCAGGTAAAAGCTAAACTGGAATCTTTAATTCAAACTAACGGCTGGGAAGAAAAGATCGGGCATAGTTTTCTGACCGGAGTTTTTGAGCTGCCTTATCTGCCGGCCCGGTCGTCTGGTTTATTCGGGCGCGTGCAGGCCCGTTTGGCTGAATTAGATTTGCTGGAAAGATCCCTGCGGCAGGGCGAAATACCCGGGCCGCTGAGAGTCCCGGTGGACAAAGTGCTGGCCGCTTTACGGACTCTGCCGCCGTCCGGTCTGGACGCGCCGGGGCGTTATGCCAGAATGCTCGCGCCCTATGAGCAGAGCGTTAGAAATAGGAATAGAAATGAAAATAGGAATATAACTGAAAGGTAGTGGGTTTATGCAACGTAAATTTATTGCTGCGGATGAGCAGATCCGGATCACCGGCAAGTTTCCGCGGGATATACGTGAATTTTTGCAGGCCAATCTGCAGGGCAAAGTGGTCTTCAACAGGCAGCGGCATATTCTGCGCCTGAGCTCCGGTCTGGCGGCTAAAGATCTGGATTTGCTGCTGGAGTCTGTGCAGCATAAGTCCGAGAGTGAAAAAGCTTATATGCGGATAGTAGCCGAAAATTATAAAAGAAAGCACGGCACAGCCGAAGAACATTTGTTAAATTCCCGGATCTTTTTGGCGCAGATCGCCGGCAGTTTGCAGGAATTTGTCGATGAACCTAAAAATCCGGCTAAGAAAAACGCGCAGGCAGATGCGGAGCGCCTGCGGGAGATTGCGGGCAGATTAAACTCTGCGGATCCCGAACAGGTAAAAGACGGCCTGCGCCGGCTGCGGCGGATCATTCCGGCCAAAAAATATGATTTTACCCGGAATATTTCCGCTCTGCTTCAGCTGCGCCGGGTCTGGCCGGATCTGGCCGTGCACGGGATAGTGGACAGCACTTTGACACGCTACTACAAACGGCAGTTGCGGGAAATAATCGCGCGGCTGGACGGTATTCAGACGGCCAGCAGTGCGGTCAAAAAGGCTTTTCAGAAATCCGGACAGGCTTTTCGTCAGGGTTTGCAGCTGCTCAGCGCCGAGGCAGCGGACGGGCCGGAAGAAGAAGGGCAGGGTTTGATCGAAAGTCCCGCGGCTTTTGTGGCTTACTGCCAGCGGCTGCTGGAGTTTTTTTCTGCGGCGGAATACGCCTATGTTCTGGAGTATCAGCCGGAAGTGGAGGAGCAGTTAACAAAGCTCAAAGCGCTGCTGGCCAGAGTTCTGCAGGATAATGAGACTCTGGTGACCCGTCCCGGGATATTGTCCGCGCGGACTATTACGCCCCGCGCCGGACGGTTCATTCCGCTGCTGCGGCTGATCGCCAGATTGCAGGGCCGCGCCGCGCTGCGTGTCGATGCCGCCGACAGTCTGCATCTGCGCCTTTTGGTAAATGACCGGCCGCTGCCTTTTTTCTACCGCTGGCTGGCCGGTCTGTCCCGCCGGGCTTACAACGATATCCTGATAAATCTCAAAAAGGACTTTTTGGCTGATACGGTGACGCTGCAGCCTTATGCTTTCGCGGTGCCTGACGGCGTTTACCGGACTTTTGTGCTCAGTGTTCCGTCGGACAACTCTATACCCTGATGCCCGATCCTGGCCAGCTCAGGATTGTGGGTCACTAAAATAATAGTAATGCCGTGCCGGGCGTTCAGTTCCAGCAGCAGAGCTTTAATTTCCTCTGACCGCCGGCTGTCCAGATTGCCGGTCGGCTCGTCCGCGATCAGCACCGCCGGATTATTGATCAGCGCCCGGGCAATGGCCACGCGCTGCATTTCCCCGCCGGACAATTGGCCGGGCAGATGTTCGCGGCGTTTTTCCAGACCCAGCATCTGGAGCACTTTAGCCAGATTTTCGGTGTTGGCGCGCAGGCGGGGCTGAAATACGGACGGCAGCAGAATATTTTCCTGCACGGTCAGCGTGGGGAGCAGAAAAAATTTCTGGAACACATAGCCGAAAATATTCCGGCGGATCTTCGTGAGCGCTGTTTCGGAAAGCTGAAGATTGGCCCGGAAGATCTGCTGGCCGTTGATAGTCAGCGCGCCGGAAGTGGGATTATCCAGACAGCCCACCACATTGACCAGCGTGGTTTTGCCGGAGCCGGAAGCGCCGGTGATCGCCGCGATCTGCCCTTGCTCAATGGAGAAAGAGACATTGTTCAGGGCGTAAATTTTTTCCGCGCCGCGCGTGTAGATCTTGGTCAGATTAGCCGCTTCGATTAGTTTAGTCATTATTCCTCACTCCTTATGCTGTCCAGCGGACGGATACTGGCCGCACGCAGGGCCGGGTAAATCCCGCCGGCGAGGCCGACCAGCGTCAGCGAGAACAGCGCAAAAATTACGGTCTTGGCGCTGATGATAATCAGCCGGCCGTTTGGCGCGAACGGCAGTAAATAACGGATGGCCACTTCCGACAGGCCGGAAAACAGATAAGCAAAAAGCAGGCCTAAAACACTGCCCAGCAGACAGAGCAGGGTGGTTTCGATCAGGATCATTTGAAAAATATCTTTGGGCAGCGCGCCCATGCTTTTGAGAATACCGATCTCCTGAAAGCGTTCAAATACAGACATCAGCACGGTGTTTAACACGCCGAACATCGCGATGAGGAAAGCGATAAAAGCAATCGCCAGCACAATAACTCTGGCGCTGGCCACCAGACCGAGAATGGTGTTTTTGACCTGCGCCATGGATACCACCTGCACGTCGGGCAGCTGATAAAGCTCTTCCTCAAAAGCGTTTTGGTCGGTGCCGCTGTGCAGGCGGAGGCCGAGCATGGTGAGCAGGCCTTCTTTCTGGAAAATTTTTTGCGTGCTCCG
>JAISQA010000006.1 GCA_031274525.1 Candidatus Margulisiibacteriota bacterium | reverse complement strand
ATTTCATCAAATATGATAAGCGTATCACCCGGGATGATTTTCCGATTGACCTCGGCTGACAGGCCGAGCAAAAGCCGTTTAACATCCATATCTCCAGCAAACAAGTTTTGCATACGCTCATTTTTCTCAAAATTGATGTAGGCAATGTTTTTATACTGGGTTCGGCCAAATTCTTGCATAAGCCAGGTTTTGCCGACTTGCCGCGCCCCGTGAATAATAAGCGGTTTTTTATCCGCGCGATTTTTCCAGTTGATAAGGTACTTCAAGGCAATTCGTTCCATAAACACTCCATTTCTGATTTTTTATAATGATAATATAACACGATGTTATATAAAATACAATGAATATAGTATTATTCATTATAAAAAATATAGAATTGTGCCGCGTTTTCATTATATATTTTATTATCCACCGCCCAGCCGCAGCCTGACCGCAAGGGCTCCCCGTAACCTGCCCGGATATGCTACAATAACTTAACATCAGGGCAAATTCAGAATAGAAACAGCAAATATACTAACGGAGTTACTCTATGCTCAATATCGTTATCCCCATGGCTGGCCGCGGCTCGCGTTTTGCGGACGCTGGCTACCAGGAACCCAAGCCGTTCATTCCAGTGCACGGCGTGCCGATGATCAAAGTCGTCATTGACAATCTCACCCCGCGGATCCCGCACCGTTTTATTTTTGTCTGTCAGAACCAGCATATCCGGGAATACGACCTGACACCCCGGCTAAAATCCTACGCCCCAAATGTCGAGATTATCGGTATCGACGGCATTACCGAGGGACAGGTCTGCACGGTGTTAAAAGCCAAACATTTGATAAATAATGACGAGCCGCTGATGACCGCCAACGCCGACCAGTATATAGATTTTGACATCAACACTTATCTGGCCGATCTGGAAACCCGGAAGCTGGACGGCCTGATCATGACCATGCAGGCCAGTGACCCTAAATGGAGCTATGTCAAAACCGGCGCGGACGGCTGCGCGGTCGAGACAGCGGAGAAAAAAGTTATATCCAGTGACGCCACGGTGGGGATTTATAATTTCCGCCAGGGCGCGGATCTGGCGCGCGCCGCGGAGCAAATGATCCGCGCTAATATCCGCGTCAATAATGAGTTTTATACCTGCCCCTGCTATAACTACCTTATCAAGGAAAACAAAAAGATCGGCGTATTCTCTATCGGACAGGAGCGCGCCGGAATGTACGGACTGGGCACGCCGCAGGATTTAGAGTTTTTTCTCCAGCATCCGGTCTCGCAAAAAATAAAGAAATGATCATCCTCTCCCACAGAGGTTTATGGAAATCCGCAGACGAGAAAAATACCGCCGCGGCTTTTCAGCGTTCTTTCGATCTGGGTTTCGGCACAGAGACAGACGTGAGGGATTACAAGGGCGAATTAGTAATTTCTCACGATATACCTGCGGGTGGAGAGTTGAGTTTTGCGGATTTTCTAAAACTGCTGCGGGGGCGGGATCTGCCGCTGGCTATTAACATCAAAGCGGACGGACTGGCAGACAAAATTCAGGAAACACTACAAAAATTCCAGCACGCCAATTATTTTACTTTTGATATGTCCCTGCCCGATCTGGTGTATCAGGTGCAAAAAGGCCTGACTGTTTTTACCGGACTGTCTGACCTCAACCGCAGCGCCCCGCTGCTGGAGAAATCCGCGGGCGTCTGGCTGGACGCTTTTGAGTCCCTCTGGTACACGCCCGCTATAATTCTAGACCTGCTGAATCAAGGGAAAAAAGTCTGCGCCGTCTCCGCGGATCTGCACAAAAGAGACAATGCCGCGCAGTGGAAAATGCTTAAAGATTCCGGTCTGCACCGGCAGGACGGAGTTCTGCTCTGCACGGACTTCCCGGAAAAGGCCGGAGAATATTTTAGTATTTCCCCATAACTTACCCCGCCTATGCTAAAATGGCCTGACCAATGCTGTTGCAGGAATCAGAAACTCTAGAGCTCAAAACCTCCACCTCCGAGCTGAAAGAAGCTGTTATCTCTATTTGCGCGATTCTAAACAAACATCAGCGCGGTGAATTATATTTCGGCATAAAAAACAATGAAACGGCGGCCGGAATGGAAATTTCGGAAAAAACTATCCGGGATATTTCCCGGGCTATTGCGGAGCATCTGGAACCAAAAGTGTATCCGGTGATTACACGGCTGGCGGTAGCGGCAAAACAATGCCTAAAACTGGAATTTAGCGGCCAGACTATGCCTTATTTTGCCTATGGCCGCGCCTATATCCGGGTGGGAGATGAAGACCGCAAATTGTCGGCTAAAGAATTGGAAAATATCATTCTGGAAAAACACCGGAAGAATTTAGCCTGGGATACAGAACCGTTAAAAAAAGCCGGATTAGCAGACCTTAGCGCCGCAAAGCTGAAAAAATTTGTCGCCATAGCCGGGCTCAACTACAAGTCTCCGGAAAATTCTCTGGAAAAGCTCGGACTGCTGGCCGAAAAACATTTATTAAACACTGCGGTTCTGTTATTCGGCAAAGATCCTGTTAAATTTTTTCCCAATGCGAAGCTGCGCTGCGCCGTGTTCGGCGGCAATGACACGGCGGTGATCATCGACCGGCAGGAATATACCGGCGATATATTTTATCTAATCGAACAAGCACAGGACTATATATTAAAAAATATTCACCTTGGCATGCAGGTGCAGGGATTGTACAGAGAGGATATACCAGAAATAGACAAAGAGGCTTTTCGTGAAGCGATCATCAATGCTTTCTGCCACAGAGATTACCGCGAGTATGATGCGGTCAGCATAGCTGTGTTCAAAGACCGGGTGGAGATTCGCAGTCCCGGCGGCTTATACGGCGGATTGACTATCGCCCAGATCAAAAAAGCCAGCGTCTCCCGCAGACGCAACGAGCTTTTGGCGGAGATGTTTTACCGCATTCATTTTGTGGAAAAATGGGGGCGCGGCATACCCCTGATCCTGGGCAAAGAACCCGCGGCCAGATTTAAAGAAATCGCTGGTCTGTTTATCACTGTTTTTCCGCGGAAATCTGCCGCCAAACAAACTGACCCGCTTCAGAAAACTGCACAGAAAACTGCACAGAAAATTCTCACTCTGATACAGGGCAACAATAGCATCACTACGAAAGAACTAGCGGCAGGATTGAGCCTGAGTGTCAGGACAATCGCTTATACGCTACAAGGTCTAAAAAAATCCGGCCTGCTTGCGCGCATCGGCGGGGACAAAGGCGGCCGCTGGAAAGTATTGTAAAAAACGCGGCCTATTTTTTTAGAAATTCGTCCAGCGCTTTACTTTCGATAACTTCTTTTTTGACCAGCTCGGCGGCCAGTTTTTCCATAATATCTTTATTTTTCTGCAAAATGCCCAGCGCGCGCTTGTAGGCCGCCGCGATAATGGCGTCAATCTCCTTATCAATGCTGTCCGCCGTGTTCTCGCTGAAGTCGCGGTCGTGCTGGACAAAATCGCGCCCCAGAAAAACATTTTCCTGTGAACGGCCAAAGGTGCGGTTGCCCAGACTGGACATGCCGTACTGACAGACCATCTGGTGGGCGATCTTCGTGGCACGCTCCAGATCATTGGCCGCGCCGGTGGTGATCTCCTTGAAACGCAGGATTTCCGCGGAACGGCCGCCCAGCAGGATAGTGATCTCCTCCTGCATTTTTTTCCGGGACACCAGATATTTGTCCTCCGTCGGCAGCTGCAGTGTATAGCCCAGCGCCAGACCGCGCGGCAGAATGGAAATCTTATGCACCGGGTCGGCGCCGGGTATATTTCTGGCCACCAGCGCGTGTCCGACTTCGTGATAGGCGATAATTTCTTTTTCTGCCGCGGACATGACCTTGCTCTTTTTCTCCGGGCCGGCGATGACCCGGTCTATGGCCGCTTCCAGATCTTCCATAGCCGCCTGTTTTTTGTCCCGGCGCGCGGCCAGCAACGCCCCCTCATTAACCAGATTGGCCAGGTCAGCCCCGGTAAAACCGGGCGTCCGTTTGGCCAGCACGGACAGCTCAATATCTTTGTCCAGTTTAACTCTGGCTGTATGAATTTTGAGTATCTGCTCGCGGCCTTTGACGTCGGGACGATCCAGCATTACCTGCCGGTCAAAACGTCCGGGCCGGAGCAGCGCCGGGTCAAGCACATCGGGACGGTTGGTCGCCGCAATGACAATGACCGAAGCTTTCTCATCAAAACCGTCCATCTCGACCAGCAGCTGATTAAGAGTCTGCTCGCGC
>JAISQA010000043.1 GCA_031274525.1 Candidatus Margulisiibacteriota bacterium | reverse complement strand
CGCGGCGTCGGGTACAAAATAGAATGGTGATCAAACGCAGCATTTTCCGCCGTTTGTTTGCCGGGTACGCGGCTTTTTCGCTGATCCTGATCGCGGCGGTTTTTATCCTGCTGTTCTTTTTTGTGCGGGATTATTCCCGGCGGCTGCTGGGCGGGGAGTGCCTCAAATCCGCGGCCCTGCTGGCGGACACTCTGGCGCAGAGCCTGCCGGACGCCAGGCCTGCCTTGCAGGAATACGCGCGGGCTTTGAGCGCACGCACGCAGTGGCGCATTACTATTATTGACGGGGCGGGCGTGGTGCTGGCCGAGACAGAAGCCAGACCGGAACAAATGGCTAATCACGCCACGCGCCCGGAATTTGCCAGCGCGCTGCGCGGTCAGGCCGTATATGATATTCGTTACAGCCAGACTACCGGCACAGACCGGCTCTATGCCGCGGCTCCGGTCTGGCAGCGGGGCCGGATCCTTGGCGCGGTGCGGATCAGTATGTCCCTGCGCGACATTGCTCTTTTGTACCGGCCGCTGCTGGCCACGGCGCTGTGCTTTGCGCTGCTTTTTTTTAACTTTCTGGCCCTGCTGGTGTTTTTTGCTTCGCTGAAGATTGCCCGCTCGCTGGACAGTCTGGAACAGGCGGCGCGCAAAGTCTCCGCGGGGGATTTGCAGACGCGGGTCTATCTGGCGGAAGAAAATGAATTTAAGCCGCTGGCGGACAGCTTTAACCGGATGACCGAACAGCTGGAGCTTTCCCTCGGTCAGACGCGGCGGCAGAAGGCGGAGCTGGAAACTATCCTGGCTTCTATGCAGCACGGCCTGCTGGTCGTGGACAGCGCTGGCAGGATTAAATTAAGCAATGCGCAGCTGCGGGAAATTACCGGCGAGCCGGAGCTGAACGGCCGTTATTACTGGGAGATTTTCCGCGAGGCGGATTTGGGTGCGCTGCTGCAGCGCGCCGGACAGACCGGCCAGAGCGCGGACACGGAGCTGCGCCGGAACGCCAGATATTATGCGGTGACTGTTGCGCCCTTGCCCGGCGCGCCGGACGCCCTGAATAGCGCGCCGCAGGAGCGTGATCTGGTGGTTTTGCTGCGGGACGTTACGGAGGCGCGCAAACTGGAGCAGATCAAAAAAGATTTTGTGACCAATGCTTCCCATGAACTGCGCACGCCGCTGACGGCGATCAGGGGTTTTGCCGAGACGCTGGCCGCTGAGGCCGCGCCGGAGCAGAAGCGTTATGTGGAAATTATCAAAAAAAATACGGAGCGGATGAGCAATATTGTGCGGGATATTCTGATTTTGGCGGAGCTGGAAGAGCAGAATTATCTGGAAAAAGAGCCGGTGGAATTAAGAGCTTTACTGCAGGATTTACCGCCCATTTTTGCGGCCAGACTGCAGGCCAAGGGTTTGACTTTTGCTCTGCGGGCGGACACTCCGGTTAAGATCCAGGGCGATGCTTTCAAACTCCAGCAGGTGTTTATCAATCTGCTCGACAACGCGGTCAAGTACACGGAGCAGGGCGGGATCACCGTGACCCTCACCGGGGAGCGGCGGCAGGCCGTGGTCTGCGTGGAGGATACCGGTATAGGCATACCGGACGCGGAGCAGAGCAGAATATTTGAGCGTTTTTATACGGCGGACAAATCCCGCTCGCGCCAGTCCGGCGGCACCGGTCTGGGGCTGTCTATCGTGAAGCATATTGTGCTGCTGCACGGCGGCACGGTGCAGGTGCAGTCCGCCGCGGGGCAGGGGAGTAAATTCACGGTTATTTTGCCGAAATGAGGCTTAGATATCCTCCGGGATGGCCAGATAGCGCGCTGCCTCTCTGGCAATCTCGCGAAAGACCGGCGCGGCAGTCTGGCCGCCGAAATAAGATTTTTTAGGATTGTCGATAATGACGAGTATGCTGAGCCGCGGTTTGTTGCCGGGGAGGACGCCGGCAAAAGAGCTGACATAACTGCCGGGCAGATAGCCGCGGCCGTTCGGGTTCGTCTTCTGGGAAGTACCGGTTTTACCGCCGATAGAGTAGCCGGGCAGACCGGCCAGAATGCCTGACCCTTTTTGCACACATTCCTGCATCATCAGCCGTATATCCCAGGCGGTCTGCGGGCGGATGATCTGTTTGGTCTGGACGGTTTTGGCAAAATCCCGCAGCAGATCGCCTTTATTGTCGGAGATATTTAAGACGATGCTGGGCTTAACATATTTCCCGTCATTGGCGATGGCGTTGACCGCGCTGATCATTTGCAGCGGAGTGACCCCAAAACCGTGTCCGTAGCCGGACACCGCCAGATCCAGCGGCTGGACCTGAGCCAGCGGACTGCGCACTCCCGCGGATTCGCCGGCGAGCTGAATATCCGTCCGGCTGCTGAGCTGAAATTTATCCATATATTCGTACATTTTTTCTTTGCCCAATTGCAAAGCCAGTTTGGCTGCGGAGATATTGAGCGAATCGATAATAATATCCTTGAGCATTCTCGGTCTTTCCGGGTCTTTTAAGGGGTGGGATTCGCGGATAGACTGCCCGGAGATCTCAAAAATGTTGCCGTTGATAATCGTGGTATTGCTGGACGCCAGCCCGGAGTCCAGCGCGGCGGCGACAGTGATCAGCTTAAACACCGAGCCCGGTTCGTAGATCGTCTGCATGGTATTGTTGCGCAGATTTTCCGGCGGATAGGCAAAATAGCGGTTGGGGTCATAGTCCGGCAGAGAGACCATAGCCAGGATCTGGCCGGAGCGCACGTCCATAATAATTGCACTGCCGCCGTCCGCTCTTTCCTCGCGCACCGCGGCGGCGAGATATTTCCGGGCGATATACTGGAGAAATTCATCAATAGTGAGCGTGATATTGTCTCCGTCGTGCGGCTCCTTTAGCAGCCGTTCGCCTGCGTGCAATTCCCGGCCGGACGGATCGATCTCTATGATCAGCTCACCGGGTATGCCCTGCAGATATTTTTCCTGAAAATATTCCAGTCCGCCGCGGCCTTGATTGTCCTGATCGACGAAGCCCAGCACATTGGCGGCCAGCTGTTCGCGCAGATAAATTCTTTTCTGGTCATGCAGCAGATGCACACCCTTGAGTTTCAGGCGGCGCAGGGCTGCCGCTTCCTGCTCGCTGAGGCGGCGTTTGAGCAGGACGTAGGCGTTGGGGTTTTGCAGCCGGGCCGCGACCTCGGCCCGGGGCATTTGGAGCGCGGCGGCCAGCTGCGCGGCGGCCTGCTCCGGATCCGCCAAATGCAGGCAGTCCACATAGACCATAGCGCTGTCCACAGTCGCGGCCAGCAGCGTGCCCCGGCGGTCGTATATATTGCCCCGCTTGGCCGGGACGGCAATAGTCCGGCGGATCTGCTGCAGCGACATTTTCTGAAAATCAGCGTGCTGGCAGACCTGTAGATAAAAAAGCCGGCCAAACAGCGCCGCGAAAAACAGCAGGAAGACCAGACTAAGGCCGATAATTCTATTCCGCCGGATCATAACCGGCGCTCCAGCTTGTTTTTTTGGATAAACCGCACTTTGCGCGGGCGGATCATTTGCAGGCGCGCCGCCTGCGTGTCAATGTGCTGCAGACCGGTGTAGCGGGACAGCTCGATTTCCAGTTTTTCATTTTCGTATTGCAGCGCGCGGATCTGCTCTTCCAGCAGCGTAATTTGATTGTTGATATGCATGATTCGGGTCTGCCGGATCAGCAAAAGCACGGCCAGCACCGCGGCCAGTCCCAGTACTATGGCGATAGTTTTGTGCAGGGCTTTATCCGGCATTTTTCGCTCCGAGCCGCAGTTTGGCCGAACGCGCCCGCGGATTATTTTCCCGCTCGGCCGCGCCCGCGGTCAGCGGTTTTTTGGCGACTAATTCCAGGACGCCCTGGGTTTTCAGCCGGCGAAAAGTATTTTTGACGATGCGGTCTTCCAGGGAATGAAAAGAGATCACGGCAATCCGTCCGCCGGGCCGCAATAGACCGGCGGCGGCGCTCAAAGCCGCGTCCAGAATAGCCAGCTCTTGATTGACGGCAATACGCAGCGCCTGAAAAACACGGGAGATCGCCGCCGTCCGGGCCGCGTAACTGCCGCTGACCGAGCGCAGGATGATCGCTTTCAACTGGCCGCTGCTGGTGATTTGCGTTTTGGCTCTGGCCAGACAGATATTCCGGGCGACGCGGCGCGCCTGCCGTTCCTCGCCGTATTGATAAATAATATCGGCCAGCGCGGTCTGGCTGTATTGATTGACGATCTCTGCCGCGGTCAGCGGATTGGCGGGATCCATGCGCATATCCAGCGCGCAGTCCTGCCGCCAGCTGAAGCCGCGCGCCGGATCGTCGAGTTGAAAAGAAGAAACGCCCAGATCGAACAAAAATCCGTCCGCGGAGTTTATCTGTCTGGCCGCCAGCGCGCCGGCCAGAGAGCAGAAATTTTCCTGGATCAGCTCGATATTGGTATTTTGGGTCAGCGCCTGCCGCGCGTATTCCCGCGCGCAGGGGTCCTGATCGAAAGCGATTACCCGGCCGCGCGCCCCGACGCTTCTGGCTATGGCCGCGGCATGTCCGCCGCCGCCCAGAGTGCAGTCCACCACGGTCAGACCGCTGCGCAGATTTAAGCCCGCCAGAACTTCCGTCAATAAGACAGGGATGTGCTCCATCGGCTAACCGGCGGCGCTTTTGATCCGGGCGATCATTTTTTCGGTCTCGATCTCACCGGCCTGAATCAGCTTGTGATAAAAATCTTTGCCGGGCTTGATGGCCGGAGAAATGTATTCTTTGAGCGGATCCAGCAGCAGCGGCCGGTATCTGGCATAGCGCTCCAGATTGGTCAGCTCGTAGATATCATAACTGCGCGAAATTATCTGCATCATATTTTGGGGTGGCTCCGGCATCGGCGCGCGGGAGATCACATTGACGCCGAGGTAGAGCGTGGGTTTATGTCTGGCCAGACTGCTGAAAGGGATATTATTGGTCAGGCAGCCGTCGACCAGATAATGCCCGCGGTAGCTGATCGGACTGAAGACGCCCGGCACGGAGCAGCTGGCCGCGACGGCCAGCGCGATCTCTTCTTCCGGTTTGGCGAAGACATATTCCCGGCCGGACAGCAGGTCGCTGGCGGAAATACTCAAGGGCACTTTGGTTTCCCGAAAATATTTGATGCCCAGTGCGGCGGTCATATATTTTTGCAGTTTGGCCGGACTGAGCAGCCCGCGCAGATTGAAGCTCAGCTGCGCGATTTTCAGCCAGTCTATATTGAGCGCGATCTCCTCGATTTCCGCGGTGGACTTGCCGGCCGCCCAGAGCGCGGCGGCTATCGAACCGGCGCTGGTGCCGGCGATGCAGTGAATGGGCACCTGATGTTTGGCCAGCGTTTTCAGCACGCCCACATTGGCCAGCCCGCGCATACTGCCGCCGCCCAGCGCCAGACCCACCAGGGGCTCTTTACCCAGCTTAAAAATTTTCAGCAAAGCGCCCCAGGGATTTTTCATTGCGGCGACTCCTTGATAAACCAGATGGATTCCAGCCGGTTCTCTTTATTTAATTTAGCGATCACCACATAGCCGTTCCGCTGCCAGACCAGACCGTCTTTTTCCAGTGTATAGTTATTGCCCCAGAGCGCGGTCAAAGCGCTTTTGGGCGCGCCTATTTGCAGATCCTGATGTATCTCTCCGGTGTACCTTTTGCTGAAAAACGCGCGGTAAAAACGATTGTTGTAGATATAATAGTAGCTGTCCTCGTAGACGAAAACCACATCGTCCAGCCGGGCATTATCCTGCCGCACCGGAAAGAGCGCATTAGGCAGGCCTTTGCGCTGCATCAGCTCGATATGCGTACAGCCGAGATCTTCGACTACACCGGCCGCGCCCAGCGCGCTCAGGATAAGAATTGTCCAGATGAATTTTAGCAAAGCCCACCCCGCCGCAAATTATAACACACCTTAGTCCGGCCGGCGGCGGGCTGTATAAACAACACTTTGGGCCGGGAGCGGGCGGCGGACGTGGCGGCCTGAAAAATTATCGCTTGTGTCTGCCTTTTTAATAATATAGAATAACCCACGGGGGAGTTTTCTACACAATGAGGAAATTTATTTATCTACTGCTAAGCGCGGCTTTATTGCTGGGCGCTTTATACGCGGATCTGTCCGTGACGATAAATGCTTCCTGGAGCCCGCCGGATATTATCCGTTTGTCCGAGCGCAAAGTGGTGCTGGTTTTTGAGGTGGGCGGGACGAGTACTTTTAGGAGTATCACTGTAGAAAATAACAGCGCGTCCGTGCCTTTTGCCAGAGACGGTGTTCGGAGGGTGGAGCTGTATACCAACGATACTGGAACCGGCACGCTACTTGCCTCCGCAGAATTTACGATCACCACGGCTCAAGGCGGCGTCCCCAGCTGGATAGCTAATTTCGGTAATCAATCCAGCGGAATTTTTTCTCTTGTTTACTACATTGCCTCTAACGCTAAATTTACGCCGGAGGACAGTACGACTCAGGTCAAAACCAATGTGAATCTGGTCAGCGC
>JAISQA010000013.1 GCA_031274525.1 Candidatus Margulisiibacteriota bacterium | reverse complement strand
ACTGGGCGGCGTGACTACCGTGCTGGTGGATGACCCGGCCGCGGCGGTGCACAATCCGGCCGGTATAGCGCCGCTTAAACACTTGAAATTTTTCTCACTGTCCGCTCATACGCCGCAGGATGTGAATTACTTCAATTACGGGCTGGCCTTTCCGATTTTGAATAAGTCCGCGCTGGGCCTGTCCTATCTTTCCCGCATGGCGCCGCAGATCCCGCTGACCGACGCCGCTTACGCCGCGGCGGCCGATCCCGACTATAACTCTCTGCGTTATACTTCTTATCAAGAAAGTATTTTTATCCTCACTTACGCGCAGGAGCATGCGCTCTGGCGCCGGCCGCTGTACTGGGGCGTGAACGGCAAATTTTTTAATAAATCGATCACAGATTATGAGCAGGGCGCCGGCAGCGCTTTCAATCTGGATCTGGGGCTGTATGTCGAGCCGTGGCGGGATCTGGGCCTCGGCCTGAAATTGCAGAATGTTTTACAGGGCACGGAAGACAGACTGGCGCAGGGCGCCATGTTCTGGGGCACCGGCGCGGCGGAAAATATCGCTCCGCAGGCCACGCTGGGGCTGGTAAACAGAACCTGGCAGCGCAATTTGACGCTGGGACTGGATTTCAAGAAAAATCTAGCGCAGGAGTTTTCTCCGGCGACCACGCATTTTGGCGCGGAATGGCATCCGCTGGACGCTTTATTTTTACGCGCCGGTATCGGGCAGTATTTACTGGCGCCTGACGCGGAGGAAGGCGGTTATAACGGCCTGAGCGCTTATTACTCCGCCGGTCTGGGCCTGAATATTTTTGGCTTTCGTCTGGATTATGCTTATTGTCCGGACCGGGAAGTGGCCGACCTGACCGCGCATTATTTTTCCCTGTCCTATGTCGGCGGGGAGCCGGTGGAGCGCTCCGGAACTGCCGCGGCGGAAAAAATAACCGCTGAGCAGACTGCCGCGGCCGGGCTTCAGCCGCAGGCGGTTCTGGAGATACAGTATCCGACAGGCAATTTGACCACAACGGAGCCGCAGCTGCGGGTGGCCGGTCTGCTGAAACACGGTACGGTCTATATGCTGAATGGCGAAGAGTATCCGGCCGCCGCCGGGCAGCGGATCAGCCGTCAGCTAGACCTCTCCAGCGGTTTAAATGATCTGCTGATCGGCACGCCGGAGCAGCCGGAAATTTATAAATTTAAAATTTTGCGTTTGGCGGCCTATGAGGATATCGCCGCGGAAAAAAATCGGGAAAGCATCATTGCTGTCTCCACGCTGGGGTATATGTCCGGGGATTATCCGCGCCGCTTCAATCCGCGGCGCGCGCTGTCGCGGCAGGAGCTGGCCGCGGTGGTGGTGCGGCTGAACAAGTCTGCCGCTCCGGCGCTGCGCGGCATTCTGGATGAAGTGGATATTCTGACCAATCAGGGCATCTTAAAAGGTTTTCCCGATGGCCTGATGCGGCCGGACACCAAATTGACCAAAGGCCAGCTGGCGCTGGTTCTGGCCAGACTGCTGGAGCTGCCGCTGCGCGAGGCCCGCCCCTATACCATAGTCAGTCAGGAGCACTGGGCTGATCCGGCGATAGCCGCGCTGGAAAACAGCGGGCTCTATAGGCGCGCAGAGTTTATCCCGCGCAACGCCGCGGTGACCAAAGCCGAGCTGGCTGTTCTGCTCAGCCGTCTGCCGCAGGTGGCCGCCCGTATTAACGCGCTGTACGCTTATAACGACGCGGCGCTGGAAATCGTGCCGCGTGCCGCGCCAGCCCCTAAGGAGGCGCCGCTTTTGGGCAATGATCGGCTGCTTTTTGAAGAAGCTGCGCGCGCGCCGGGCGCGGAGTAAGGATAAAAGTTATTTCTCCCGCCTATACAGTATATATTCTCCGCTGCGCTGACGGAACTTTTTATACCGGCATTGCGCTCGATGCCGCGGCGCGGCTGCAAGCGCATAACTCCGGCAAAGGCGCGCGTTATACCCGCGGCCGGCGGCCGGTGCGGCTGGTGTATCAAGAAGGCGGTTTTAGCCGGGGCGCGGCTTTGCGGCGGGAAATGGCCATAAAAAAACTACCGCGGGCCGAGAAACAAAAATTGATCGGCCGCGGCTGATTACTTGTGAAAAGGATTTTTAAAAAATCTTTTTTTCCTGAATGAGCCCGGTGTTTCTTTCTGAAAATAATTGCCTTCATCTGAAGAATCTCTGGAATACAGCGGTTTGACGTAAGCCTGCCGGTCGCTGTGCGCTGCCGGGCGGCTGCGTGTAGAGTTACTGCTGCCTGCTGTATTGTGGGCAGGAGCCTCATAGCCTTCCAGTTTACGAAAACCGTAGGAACTGCCGGGTTTTTTGCGGCTGCCGCCGGGCGTCCGTTTATGGAGCGCAGGGGAGCGCCTGCCGTATCCGCTGCCTCTGGCCGGAGCGGCATGGCCTTCCTCGAAACGCAGAATTTCCGCGTCGGAGTGCTTTATTACGACAATGGATTTTTTGAGCAGTCTTTCTATGGCCCGAACCAGCTGACCCTGATCCGGCGTGGCCAGCGAAACCGCTTTACCGCTGCTGCCGGCGCGGCCGGTGCGCCCGATGCGGTGAATGTAGCTTTCCGCTTCGTCCGGCAGATCATAATTGACGACCAATTGAATGTCTTTGATATCGATGCCGCGCGCGGCAATGTCCGTCGCAATGAGTATGCGGTATTTCCCGGAACGAAAGCCGTCGATCGCAGTTTTGCGCTGGGACTGGCTGCGGTCAGAATGGATTTCCGCGACCGGAAAATTTTTGTGCAGACTTCTGGCCAGCTGTGCGGCCATTCTCTTGGTGCGCACGAAGACCAGCACCGGCCCCTGACTGTCGGTTAGTAGTTTTTCCAGCACATCTTTTTTCTGATCGCGCCGGACTATATGCAGGACTTGTTCGACATTCTGCGCCGCGGTGCCGGCCGGAGCTATTTCTACGGTTTCCGGGTTTTGCATGTATTTGCGGATTATCTGGCGTATCTCCAGAGGCATGGTCGCGGAGAAGAGCATAGTCTGTCTTTGTTTTGGCACGGTTTCCAGGATCTTTTCGATCTGCGGCGCAAAACCCATATCGAGCATTCTGTCCGCTTCATCCAGCACCAGAAACTGCACGTTATTTAATCTAATGGTGCCCTGCTGCAAATGGTCGATGAGCCGTCCGGGTGTGGCGATAACAATGCGCGGCTGCCGGCGCAGATTCTGTAATTGCAGATTCATGGACGCGCCGCCGATAAGCAGGCAGGTGTTCATGCGCAGCGGCCGGCAGATAACGACCATGGTGTCCGCCACTTGCTGGGCCAGCTCGCGGGTAGGCACCAGAATGAGCGCGTTGCCGTCGCTGTCCGGCAGAGAATTGACGATCGGAATGCCAAAAGCCAGCGTCTTGCCCGTGCCGGTCTGTGCGATGCCCAGAATGTCTTTTTTCTGCAACGCCAGCGGAATAGCCTGCGCTTGAATAGGCGTGGGCGTGACCCACTGATTCTCGTTTAATGTCCTTAACAGAGCGGGGTTTAAGTTCAGGTCACTAAATGTTGTTATACTTATTTTTTCTGCTGTGTCCACAATGCTTACTCAGTATAACATTTCGCGCGGAGTTTGTACATGATTTGGGTTTGTAAAGATGCTTCCGGGCGGCTAAGGATATTTACAGGCGCGGTGATTTAAGCGCGCCGTGATTTTTTTTGCAATTTTGCCAGACAACTGACGATATATTTAAGTAAGCGGTGAATTGGGCGAAAAAAATAAATCGCGGTTATTCAGGGAAATCAGGCTGAACGCGATGAAAGGAGACAGTTATGAAAAAAGTTTTAGTTATGGCCGGTTTAGTATTCAGTTTTGTCTGCGGGACTCTGCTCGGTGTTCTGGATAATTACACAGTCGACGGGCGGCATTATGTCAATCTTCCCGACCGGGATTTGATCGTCGTCGGCGATGTGATTTATTCCAACTCTGCCAATAACGATTTACAGGGCATGTGGCGGCGGCTCTGATTTTTATAAGTTCCAGATTTGTGCTTCGCCCCGGGCATACACGGCGTAACTGCTTGCTCCGCTGCGGGGCCGGGACGGCGAGCCGGGGTTGATGTACAGTTTGCCCTGAGCTTCTCTTATTTCTGCTGCGTGGGTATGCCCGGTGATGATAATGTCGTGCTCACCGGCGGGCAGGGTGTTGTCGCCGTGATGCAGCAGAATTTTTTTCTGCTCAAAAACAAAAGACAGTTCATATTGCTGGCCGGGAAAAAAATCCGGCCGGTCACAGTTGCCGTAAACATAATATTTTTGATTGGTTAAATCCTGATATTCCCGCCGCAGATTTTCCGGCTGATAATCGGGATCATTCAGGCAGGGATAGCGGTTGCCAAAAAAATCACCGGCAATGATCAGGATATCCTCCGCTAATAATTTACCCCGCAGGCTTTGCCAGACTGAATAATAACCGTGCACGTCGGCGGTAATAAAAAGGCGGGACATTTGTTTATTTTACGTTTTTTTCCTATAATACCGCAACATTTTACTGTAAGAGGCATTTCTTATGGGCCTGACCATTACCGAAAAAATTTTAGCCCGCGCCGCCGGCCGGCAGACGGTGCAGCCCGGCGAAGTGGTTTTTGCCGCTGTCGATATTGCGCTGGCGCATGATGTGACTTCCGACCTGGCTATTGATATTGTCGAGCAGGATTTTGGCGGCAAAGTCCGGGCTCCGGATAAAATAATTGTTCTGCCCGATCACGGCGTGCCCAATAAAGATATTCAGGTCGCCACGCTGGTCAAAAAACTGCTGGATTTTGCGGAAAAAAAGCAAATTAAAAATGTGTTCAGCGTGGAGACCGGCGATTACGGCGTGTGCCATACCATGCTGCCGTACCGCGGTTTTGTGCGGCCGGGGCAGGTGATAGTCGGCGCGGATTCGCATACCTGCCAGCACGGCAGTCTGGGCGCTTTTTCCACCGGCATCGGCTCGACTGAACTCGGCAATGTCTTTGCCACCGGCCGGCTCTGGTTCCGCGTGCCGGAGACCGTGAAAATCGAAGTCAACGGCAGGCTGCCGGACGGCGTTATGGCCAAAGATGTCGTCCTGCGCGTCATCGGCGATCTGGGTGTGGACGGCGCGCTGTATATGGCTATGGAATGGACTGGTTCGACTATCGAGGCCATGTCTATCGCTGAGCGCATGACCCTGACCAATATGGCTATAGAGTGCGGCGCGAAGTCCGGCATTATTGCTCCAGACCGGAAAACTATTGATTTTGTCCGGGCCCGGACAAAAGAAAGTTTTGAGCCGCTCTATTCTGACCCGGACGCGCATTATGCTAAAACGCTTCTTTACAGGGCAGAGGACTTTGTGCCGGTGGTGGCCAAACCTTTCCTGCCGTCCAATGTGGTTCCGGCCGGAGACTGTCAGGACGTACAGATCGATCAGGCCTATATCGGCTCCTGCACCGGCGGCAAGTATGAGGATTTTGCCGCGGCGGCGCAAGTGCTGAAAGGCCGTAAAAAAGCTCCGCAGGTCAAGCTGCTGATCGTACCGGCTACGACGGAGATCCAGAGACAGATTATCAAAGACGGTTTGTATGATATTTTTATGGATGCCGGAGCCGTGCTGGTCTCCGCAGGCTGCAATGCCTGTCTGGGGTATCACGGCGGCGTGCTGGCGGCCGGCGAAACGGCCATCTCGACCACCAACCGCAATTTCCGCGGCCGCATGGGGCATGTGGATTCTAAAGTTTATCTGGCCTCGCCAATTACTGCCGCTAAATCCGCAGTGGCCGGATATATTACGGACAAATTATAAGGACGGGGATGTAGAATGGCAAATCTGATCAAAGGCAAAGCGTTCGTGGTCGGCTCGGATATAGACACCGACCAGATAATTCCGGCGCGTTATATGACGACTATGGAGCCGGCGGCTCTGGCGCAGAACGCCATGCGGGATCTCGCCCCTGAATATGGCCAGTTTTTGGACGCGCAGCATAAATGCCATTATCAAATCATTGTCGCCAGAAATAATTTTGGCTGCGGTTCGTCCCGCGAGCACGCGCCGATCGCTCTGGCCGCGGCGGGGATAAAAGCCGTCATTGCTAATTCTTTTGCGCGGATTTATTACCGCAATTCGATCAACGGCGGCAGAAGTATTTATCCGCTGGAGACCGCGGACGATATCACGGCGCAGGTTCAGACCGGCGACGAACTGGCAATAGATTTAGACCAATTGACCGTCAGGACGGCAAACGGCAAAACTTTTGCGCTCAAGGACTTTGGCCCGGTGAAAGAGATCATCGACTGCGGCGGCCTGACGGCGTATAACAAAAAACACAGCTAAACTCACGCTAAATCCCTGCTAAGGCTATTTAAGGCCTATTATAGCTAGTTCATCCTGTTTTATGTAAATTTTTACATTTATTCACTTGAATAAATGTAAAAAATAGCATATAATTGGCCGAAAGGTGCCGGGAACATGCAAAGAAATGCCATTAAAGAACTTATACGCTGGAAAAATTCACCGGGGCGTATGCCGCTGATTATTCGCGGCGCCAGACAGGTCGGCAAGACCTGGCTAATGCGGGATTTTGGCGCGCGGGAATATCAAAATGTCCTTTATGTCAATTTTGATGATAAAAAAGAACTGGGGCGTTATTTTGAACCGGATCTGGATCCGGCGCGTATTATTGCCGGACTTTCGGCGGAATTTGGCGTCAGAGTTATGCCGGGGCGGACACTGCTAATATTTGACGAAATTCAGGAATGTGCCCGCGCGCTGACTTCTTTGAAATATTTTTGTGAAAATGCGCCGCAATACCATATTGCCGCGGCGGGTAGTTTTCTCGGCGTGGCGATGCATGCAGGCAGTTCTTTCCCGGTGGGCAAGGTGGATATACTGACGCTTTACCCTTTGTCTTTTTACGAATTTTTAGGCGCGCTGGGCGAGAATATTGCGCTGGAGGCCATACATGGCTTTGATGTTCCGCTGCTGGCCGGATTGGCCGGTAAATTAACCGCTCTGCTGAAGTCCTATTTTTATGTCGGCGGTATGCCGCGGGCGGTCTTAACTTATGCCAAACAGCGGGATATTTCCGAAGTGCGGCGTGTGCAAAGCGCCATTCTGGAAGGTTATGCCGCCGATTTTTCCAAGCATATCAAAGGCTTGAACATTCCCAAAGTAAAAATGCTCTGGGATGCTATTCCCTATCATCTGGCTAAGGAAAAGAAAAAATTTGTGTAT
>JAISQA010000004.1 GCA_031274525.1 Candidatus Margulisiibacteriota bacterium | reverse complement strand
ATATACAGCCTGTATCTGTCACTTTGCTCCACGCCGTGCTGTGCGGCCAGCTCCCGCCAGTAGTTCTCCTGCAGGTACTGCGCGTCCGCATACGAAAACAGCGCTTCCTTGAAGAACCGGGTCACTTCCTCCGCGGACAGGCCGCCGGGCACCGCTCCGGGGCGCGTGAGCTGCTCTGCGCAGGTCAGCTTATTATTGATTATTTCCAGCCCTCTAATATCATCCCGCGTCAGCAGGGCTATTTTTTGTCTCATCTTTATTGCTCCTTACTTTTCCTCCCCTCAAATGAGGGGATGTGTTAGCCGTACACCGGGCGGAGCCGAGGTGTACTTCACGCAGTGCAGCTCCGCGAATATTTTGTCGCGCACGCCATAGATATGTTCCGTCCACTGCGCCGCAACGCTCTGGATACGGCAATTTATTGTCTATCCGTTCGCTCTGCGACCGGGGCTGTAATTCCTTACGGCCGACGACCGACAGCGGCCTCATGCCGCGGAGGGAGTATCCACAGTCAACAAGACTGTGGATTGAAGTCCCAGCGCGCAACGAGCGCGCGGAGTGCGTACCGGCTATATGTTCCACCGCTAGACCGCGTACCTGCGGCAATACGCTTTTGCTCCTCTCCGTGTAACGGAACAACCCTTCCCTCACAAGCCACCTTCTGCACTGCGGCGCGCCTCGCCAAAACATTCGCTCCGCGGGGTTGCGTCGCAGCTCCGCGAATATTTTGCTTCGCGCGCCATAGATATGTACCGTCTTCCCTCCCCGCAACGCTCTGGATACGGCGGTTTATTGTCTATCCGTTCGCTCCGCGTACTGGCTGTGTGTTTCCTATCAGACTGTATTCCGGCGGCAATGCCGCTTTTGCTCCTGTCCGTGTAACGGAACAACCATTCCCTCACAGGCTATCTTCCCGCACCGCGGCGCGCTTCTCCAAAACATTCGCTCCGCCAGCAAGGTCTTACATACAGTAGTCAAAGCGGCCTTACCTCCAGCACATGGCCGGTAAGGAACCCTGCGGGTCAGTACGCAGAGCGGACAGACGGTGGATATACACACCGTATCCAGAGCTTTGCGGCGCAAGCAGTGGTCAGTATTGCGGGGGCGGGGCGGCTTGGGAGCCCCGCGGGCGTTTTCTTTTGGGTACTTTTCTTTTTCGCTCGTGAAAAAGAAAAGTACCACACCGCTCACGTCCCATGCGCTCTATTCGTCTTGCTGCTCCCGAACGGGCTCCCCGCATCCGTGCCGTGCCTGCTCGTGTCATTACAGGAATTGCCGCAACCGCTGATACAGGAGTCCCAGCAGTTATTCCGGCAATTATTATCACAGTTGAGATTACAGGTAGCGGAGCAGGTCTGGGAACAGCCTATAACACAATTACCTCCACAGTTTCCGGTACAGACAACCCCGCAGGCCCCCGCGCATTTAGAACCGCAGTCTGCCTGACAATCCGCACCGCAGCTACTGATGCATTGATCCCCGCATGCAAGAGCACAAGCCGCGCCGCAAGCGTTAGCGCATTTAGAGCCACAGTCTGCCTGACAATCCGTGCCGCAGGCGTCAGCGCATTTAGAGCCGCAATCCGCGTGACAATCTGAGCCGCAGTTACTGGTACAATAATCGCCACAGTTGGTAGCACAAATAGCGCCGCAGGCGTCAGCGCATTTAGAGCCGCAATCTGCCTGACAATCCGCGCCACAAGTACTGGTACACTTATTGCCACATTCGCCAGCACAAGCCCCACCGCAGCCAGTCGCACAGGTTGATCCGCAAGCTGCTTGACAGGCCTCTCCACATACATTCAAGCAGCCATCTGAACAGGTTGCCGCGCAAGCACCGCCACACACCCCTTTACAAGCAGATATACAGCAAGATGCACAGCCACCCAGACAACTCTTTATACATAAACCAGAACATTTATTGCCGCAACTACGATAGCAACTATGCTCACAACCGCCGCCATTACAAGTCTGCCCATTATCAATATAATACTGGCCGGATTCTAATACGTTAGTACAGCTTCCCGGGCACCCAGACGCATGACCATTATATTGACTTTCTCCCATGCAAAAATCAGTACAGTTATTACCACAGCCGTTACCACATTCTGTTGAGCAGCTATGCGAACTACATATGGATACACAAACAGAATCACAATTATAAGCACAGGTCTTATTAGCACAGGTCGAGCCGCATCCATTCACACAGGCTGTCCCGCAAGTTGATGCGCAGGCAGCGCCGCAGCCAGTTGCACATGTTGATCCGCAAGCTGACGAACAAGCAGAACCGCATACATTCGCGCAGCCATCGCCACACTTACTGGCACAGACCGCGCCGCAGGCATCCGCGCATTTAGAGCCGCAGTCCGCATGACAGTCCGAACCGCAAGTACTGGTGCATTGATCCCCGCATTCAAGAGTACAAACCGCACCACAGGCGTCAGCACACTTAGAGCCGCAGTCTGCCTGACAATCCGTGCCGCAGGCGTCAGCGCATTTAGAGCCACAATCTGCCCGACAGTCCGCACCGCAGCTGCTGGTACAGTAATCACCACAGCGAATAGTACAGACCGCGCCGCAGGCATCCGCGCATTTAGAGCCGCAAGCCGCGTGACAATCCGAACCGCAGCCCCCTGCACAGGCATTACCACAGCTTGTTGAGCATACACTAGACGCACAGCCGGTACCGCACCCTCTCCCGCACGCCGAACTGCACCCGCCCACACACCGCGCATTATTCGCCGCGTCGTCGATGACCTGCCGGACTTCTTCCAGCTGCTGGCCTTTGAGTTTGGTGGTTAGAGAGGAGATATTTTCGCCCCAGACAAAAGTATCGCCGCTGCCGTACTGCACCAGACCTTTCGTCGCAGCCCGCAGATTGATGATTTGCGCGGCCTCCATTCTCTGGCCGACACCCACAGCCGCGGGCACAGCATTCGCTGTCACCTGACGGGCATTTCTTTGAGCCAGGAGATTGGCACGGGTCTCGTTATAATCGCTGGCTTTCGCTTCTTTGCCGGATAGTTTTTTGGCGGCTGTGCTCTTTACCCCGCCGTCGCTGGTGTATGTATAGGCGTTTGTCATAGGCCCCCCTTTTGGCTTATTTAATAAATAAGCCGCTATTTTGAGATTGCTGGCACGCTGTCTTCAGGTCAAACATCTTTCCACCCCTGTTCTAGAATTAGTCTAAACAGACCCGGCGCTACCCTGAAATCACTAATGTCCTTTATATAGGACACTATCATGACATAATTGGTATAGAATTTCAAGCATTATTTTTAGAATTGGAATTTTAATTAATGAATGAATTAAAACAGTTAGGCCAGACTATCGCGCAGCTTAGAATAAAACAAAAAATTCCCCGCGAAAGATTTGCTTTCGAAACAGAATTAGCCCGGTCTTTTATTTACCGTATCGAGCAGGGCACCGGCAACCCCTCGATAAAATCTTTGATCAAAATTGCCAGCGAATTAAACTGCAAAGTCCGGGATCTGATCAAATTTTAAGAACCGCCGTGCAGACTGGTAAGCTGCGCGGCTTACATCACCTCGCTTTTTTTCACTTCAGCCGGTACAGTATTGGCGGTCACCAGACGTTCAGCGTGCCGCGCTATAAGATCAGTCCGGATCCCGTCATAATCGATAGGTTTGGCTTCTTTGCCGGATAGAGTTTTACCGGCCTTATTTTTTGCGGTATCGCTGCTGTAAGTATAGGTGTTTGTCATAGGCCCTCTCTTGTTATACTCTGTTCGTTTTTGGTTTATCAATCAGCCTAAATTTTTCATAGCAATATGCCCTTAACGCTAATTCTGGCATATGCTTAAATTACTTGTCAAGTAGCCTAAATAAGCGGTGGTGTATGGACAAAGCAATCACGAACGAACACCTGAAGGAACTGTTAAGCCGGAAGCTGGGCCTGCTCCGGGCCAGTACCGGACAGACTATCGAGGACACGGCTTTTGATCTGGGCATGGATTTCAGCGAATACTACCGGCTGCTAAAAGGCATCCGCCTGCCGCATCTGCGCACCCTGCTGCGCATCAGTAAAAAATACGGGGTCACTCTGGACTGGTGGTTTGAGGAGCTGCCCGCTGCGCTGCCGCAGGATACGTCCAAAATCGAAAATATTGATATTTTTGAACTGGTCAGCAGTTACAATAAGCTCCGGCCGCAGGCCAAAGAAGTCGTTTTGGAGATGCTGAAAAGTCTGGCCAAAAACCATAAAACCAAAGAAACCTGAACCCCGGCAGCGCTGTCAGGGCATAAAGCCCGGTGTTCCGGGGTATATTCTGGTTATGGACAAAAGTTATCTCATCGAAACCAATAAGCTGAACGGCCAGTATCAGAAATACCTGCAAGATTTTGACCTGATCTTCCGGGAATCTTTGAACACCGGCAAAGACAGCACCGCCTATATTTTAAAAGTCCTGCAAAAGGACAACAATCCAGAGATCGGCAGGGCGCTCATCGAATCAGCTTTCGGCCATAATCTCACCACTATCGGCCTGCTGAAAATCATCGTCAAAATTCTTTACATCACCGGACATATTCAGACTTACCGTTACAGTATGCATCATCAGCTGCGGAGCAATATTGACGAAGCCCTGCAAAAAATCACCGGCAACAAAGCCGAACTGGTGCGGCGCAAATATCCGCTGCTGCTGGAAAAGCTGAACAAAGAAAACATTCAGCCCAAAACCGGTGCGGCTCTGCCGGATAAAGCCGCCGCCGCGGAAAATATGATTGAGCACATCAACCGCCAGTATATAAATTTTGTCCGTAAGCCTCTAAAATAACGCCATGGAACTGGCCAAACTTTTTGCGCTGGCGGAAAACTGCCGGCTCTGTCCGCGGCAATGCGGAGTCAACCGTCTGGCCGGCGCCAGAGGGTTTTGCCGCGCGGGCAATACCCTGCTGGTCTCCTACTGCGGCAAACACGACGGCGAGGAGCCGCCAATTTCCGGCAGGGCAGGCTCCGGGACGGTATTTCTCGGCCACTGCACCATGGCCTGCGTTTTTTGCCAGAACTGGCAGATCAGCCGCGGCCCGGTTTCGCCCGCCGCGGCGCCGGATGAGAAGAACCCGGCGGAACCACACGGCCGACTGGATAAAAAAAATATTTTAAAAGCCCTGACTCCCGCAGAATTAGCGGCAGAATTTTTAAAATTACAAAAAAGCGGTGCGCATAATATTAACCTCGTTTCGCCGACTCAATATGCACCGTGGATCATGCAGGCTGTAGCAACCGCCCGGCAGAACGGCCTGTCTATCCCCATTGTTTACAACACCAACGGTTACGAACGCGCGGAGGTTCTGGAACTCCTCGGCGGGCTGGTCGATATTTATCTGCCAGACCTGAAATACGCCTCCGCCAAATCCGCGGAAAAATATTCGCATACTCCAGACTACCCGGAAAACGCGCGGGCCGCCATCAAAATTATGCTGAAACAAAAAGGCTTATTGCAGACCAGAGCGGACATTGCCACGCAGGGCATAATCGTCCGGCACCTCGTCCTCCCCGGACTGGCCGCCGAGAGTAAAAAAATACTGGACTGGCTTTCCGCTCTGGAACCGCGTCTGTCGCTCAGCCTGATGTCCCAGTACGCACCGCAGGACAAAGCCCGCCAGATACCGGAACTCAACCGCCGACTGCCGCCCGCTGAATATAATGAAGTGGTGGAATACGCCGCGCGGCTGGGCCTGTCCAATGTCTGGACGCAGGAGGCGTCCAGTCAGGAAATTCTTGTGCCGGATTTCCGCCGGGAAAGTCCTTTTAATAATTTATAATTTACCATTCGATTTATGCCTGTACAAAAATTTTTCCTCTATATTCAGCCCGGCGCCAAAACCACAGCAGCCGCCGGTTATTTTGACGGCAAGCTCAGAATAAAAATCAAAAGTCCGGCGCGGGACAACAAAGCCAATGCAGAGCTAATTGCCTTTCTCGCGGAGAAATTAGGCCTGCCCAAATCCGCCCTGGAAATAACCCGGGGTTTGACCGGCCGGCATAAGGTCATCAGCATTGAAACAAAATTATCCGCGGCCGCAATCACGGCCAAAATCAGCGGCTCTCCCCAATAATTTCGTAAGTTTGGTTAAACCATTCCAGTTTTTTATAGTATAATAAAAACATGCCCCAGCCGCTCTATTCCTGCCGCATATTTGATATATATGAAGACGACCTTACCCTGCCCGGCGGCCGAACAGTCCGGCAGACCCGCATTGACCATCCGCCCAGCGTGGCGATCGTCGCCATCAATGAGCAAAAGGAAATCCTGCTCATCAGCCAGTACCGCACGGCGGTCGGAGCTAATTTACTGGAGATCCCCGCCGGCAGTATTGACCCCGGCGAGCCGCCGGAAAAAGCCGCGCAGAGAGAGCTGGCCGAAGAAACCGGCTTTGGCGCCGGGAAATTGACCCTGTTGTTTCAGGGTTATTCTCTCCCCGGCTACTGCAATGAATACATGTACTACTATCTGGCGGAAAAACTTTATCCGCAGAAATTACAGGCCGACGAGGACGAGTGCATCGAGGTCAAGCCGCTAGTTTTCGCCGGGGCTCTGCAATTACTGCGGGACGGCAAAATCACCGACGCCAAAACCGCGCTGGGACTGCTGCTGGCAGGTAGACACTTAAAACTTTAATCAGTAACCTCTGCCAAAGTCCGCGCAGGGGGTGTATCTGCTTGCAGCACATTCTGCGTTGCCGCACTTACGTCCAATACGGCAATCATCTGTTTCTATCCTCGCGAATCCACTTAACATCATCTACCTCTCTGGCGGCTTTAGGAACTTTGCTAGACCTAATTTCCTTCAGCAGTTTTCGGCGGCGTGCTATGTTAGCATTAATCTGATTCTGTGCAGCGGCAGCCTCAACATTCAGACTCATTTTAAGAAACACCACCGCCTGCTGGGCAATAGTGCGATGCTCCGCTTCCGCGCGTTTTTTTAACTCCTGATACATATCCTCTGGAAAATTCCGCACCTGCAATAACGGCATAAACATCTGCTCCTCTCTGTATGCATTTGCATACAATAGCATACTTCTGCATACATTATACATACAGCAGCATACCGGGTCAAACAGAATTTTAGGCGCAAACCCTACTTAATTTTTCGCAGCGCCAGCGCCGTCCGGCAGGGCAGATAGATCGGAAAACCAGCCTGGTCTAACTGCCGGGCCTGATAAAGCACCTGAGCATCGATGCGCTCCTGCCCGCCGTAAATTTTTTTATCGGAGTCAAAAATTACCCTGTACCGGCCGCTGTCTGCGGGCAGCACATAATCCCGCGGCGAATTTTGCGGATGAAAATTGAAAACAAAGATCAGTCCGGCCTTGCGGAAAACCAGTATTTTATTTTCCGGATCGACCCGGAGCTGGCTGGTGTCCGCGGCCTGCAAGAGTCCGGTCTTTTTGG
Organism: Candidatus Margulisiibacteriota bacterium; assembly: GCA_031274525.1. Classification (GTDB taxonomy): domain Bacteria; phylum Margulisbacteria; class Termititenacia; order Termititenacales; family Termititenacaceae; genus JAISQA01. Next base: position 3,866 of record JAISQA010000004.1, on the reverse strand, counting down.
CCAGCGCCAGCATGTCCGCGTCAAATCTGGCCAGAAATTGGTATTTCAGTTCTTTATCCTCCGCCAGACTCCACTGCCGCCGGGCGTATTTGTAACTCCAGTTATTGCCGGCGCGCGGGAAATCTATCCACTCCGGGTGGCCGAATTCATTGCCCATAAAATTCAGATAGCCCTCGCCGGCCAGAGCCAGCGTTATCAGACGGATCATTTTATGCAAAGCCAATCCGCGCGCGATGACCAGATTATCGTCCGCGGCCCGCATATGCCAGTACATCTCTTTGTCCATCAGCCAGAAAGCGATAGTCTTGTCGCCGACCAGCGCCTGATCGTGCGACTCGCAGTAGCCGATGACTTTTTCCCGCGGGCGGCGTCCGGCCAGCACCTGCCACAGCTCCTGGAGATCCCACTGTTCATCGGATTTTTCCCGCAGGGTCCTAATCCAGAAGTCCGGGCTGCCCATGGCCAGCCGGAAATCAAAGCCCAGCCCGCCCTGCTCAATGGGCAGGCACAGGCCCGGCAGACCGCTCATCTCTTCGGCGATAGTCACCGCGCGCGGATTTATTTCCCTGACCAGCGCATTGGCAAACTGCAAATAAGTCACCGCGTCCACATCGGTGTTCAGGCTGAAATACTGGCGGTAATCACAGAAAGCCGTGCCCAGACCGTGATCGTGGTAAAGCATGGAAGTCACCCCGTCGAAACGCAGGCCGTCAAAATGATACTCGGTCAGCCAGTATTTCACATTGGACAGCAGAAAATGCAGCACCGCCGCTTTGCCGTAATCAAAGAGCTTGGAGTCCCAGGCGGGATGCTCGCCTCTGGCCCCGTCATGAAAAAACTGATACGCCGTCCCGTCAAAACCATTAAGCCCCTCGGCTTTATTTTTGACCGCGTGCGAGTGCACCAAATCGAGCAGCACGGCCAGCCCCAGACTATGCGCTTTGTTGATGAGATACTTCAAATCTTCCGGCGTCCCGAACCGCGAGGAAGGCGCAAAAAAATTCGAGACCTGATAGCCAAAAGAGCCGTAATAAGGATGCTCCTGCACGGCCATTAACTGCACGGCTGTATAACCGGCTCTTTTGATGCGCGGCAGAATTTTCCCGGCAAATTCCCGGTAAGTGCCCACACCCTCTTTTTCCAGAGCCATGCCGACATGCGCTTCATAAATAAATAAATTGCGGCGCTCCGCCTTAAAACGCGCGTCCGTCCAGACAAATTTTTTGTCCCAGACCTGTCCGCAGAAATCCCCGGCGCGCTCATCCTGCCCGACCCGCCGGATATATAATGGAATACGGTCTTCCTGCCCGGCGTCGCTGACCACATGGACTTTGACGCGCGAGCCGTGGCCGAAGCGTCCCCGGCAATACTCTCCGGATAGCCGGAGCTCCCAGCAGCCGCCGGCGATGCGCGTCAGCGGATGCGCCGTCCGGTCCCAGTTGTTAAAATCGCCGATGAGGTACAGTCCCCGCGCGGCCGGAGCCCACTCGCGGTACACCCAGCCCTTTTTGTAGCGGTGAAAACCGAAATAAAGATGCCCATTGGCAAAATCACTGAAAGATTTGGCGCCGCCCAGCAGGGATTTTTTGAGCCGGCGGTAGCGTTCCAGCCGCAGCTCAATGTCGCGGGCATACGGTTTCAGCCAGGGGTCGATCTCCAGCAGCGTTATTTTACTTTCCTGTTTCAATAAATTCCCCTCTTAAACAAATTACGCGCGCCGGCAAAATCACCGCAATTTTTTGCTCAAGGTCACAACCGTGCCTTCAGGGCCGGATTTAATGACCGCCCGATCGGCCAGCCGGCGCATCAATTTTAAGCCCAGCCCCAGATGAATATCCGTGTCCCGCAGCGGACGGCGCGGCGGACGCCGCACGGTAAAACCCCGGCCGTGATCGGCAATTATCACGGTAATTTTTCTCCGCCCCACGATAAAACGCATTTCGATCACGCCGCAGCCCGGCGCATAGGCATAACGCGCGGCATTCGCGCAGGCTTCGGACACCGCGGCTTTCAGCTCCGCGCTGGCGGAGTCCCCGGCCCGGAGCCGTGTCAGCAGCGCGGACAGCGCCGCCCGCGCCACGCCCGCATAGTCCGGCAGCGCCGGGAAAACCATGGTCATTTCCTGCCGCGCGCTCATTATTTCAGGGGCTTCCGCGCTCCCAAAGCCTCGGCTTCACCGGGGAAAATTTTTAGATTGCGGCCCAGCAGTCCCGCCACGGTAAAGATCTTAATGATGTGGGGCTGGCTGCAAATCAGGCGCAGCTCGCCGTTTTTACCGGAGATTTTATTGGCGCTATTGGCCAGTACGCCCAAACCCGTGCTGTCGATATACGACACATTTTCCAGATTGATCGCAATGACCGTCTGACCGTCCTTGAGCAAAGCCTGCAGCGCGTCACGCAGTACCGGATAGGTGTACACATCCACTTCGCCTTCCAGATCCAGCACCGGAATATTTTTTACTTTTCTGCTCTTGATTTGGAGATCAAGGCTCATGCTCTGCACCGCCTGTTTTTATTTGCGTCAGGAATTATAACACATTATTTCCGGCGCTCCGGAAAGCAAAACCCAGGCCGCGGCTGCTTAGCTCTGGCACCTGGGGCAGATATGCGTCGTGCGGCCGGCTAATTTTACTTTCTGAATAGCCGCGCCGCAGCGGCGGCAGTTTTGCTGTTTGTAGACATTGAGCAGATTTTGAAAATTGCCGCGCGCTCCGGTCGAGGTAATATAATCCGACACCGAAGTGCCTTTGTTTTTAATGCCCAGCTTTAAGACCGCCTGCACCGCCCGGAGCAGCTTCTGCGGCGGGATCCGGCCCGCCGGCGTATGCGGGTCAATTTTTAAGCTGAACGCGATTTCGTCCGCATAAATATTGCCGACCCCGGCCAGAATTGTTTGATCCAGCAGAAAAACTTTCAAGGCCTTAGCGCCGTGTTTTTTTAGCAGCCGCGCCAGCTCCTCCTGTTGGATAGCAAGAGCGTCCGTACCGGCGTGGATATAATCCGCAAAATCCCGGCGCGGCGGCACGATTATCCAGCGGCCGAATTTGCGAATATCCCGGTAATACAGCGTGTCCGCGCCGCCGGCAAACTCAATAACGATATGCACATGTTTGTCCGGCTGATAATTTTTGGCCAAAAACAACTGCCCGGTCATGCGCAGATGCACCACCAGACGGAGGCCTTTTTGCGTAGTTATTTTGATATATTTGCCCTGCCGGTCAAATCCGGTAAAGCTGTCGCCGGTCAGCGCCGCCAGACCGCCGGGCGGATTGACAATTACGGGACAGGTTACTTTGATTTTTTTAATTTTTCGGCGCAGGCTGCTCTCCCGCAGCCCGGAAACGATGGTCTCTACTTCCGGGAGTTCTGGCATAGTTTGGCTCCCAGTTCCTGCGCCCAGTCCGACAGCTTCGCGGTGTCTTCCGCACCGGGCAGGCCTTTGCACAGCACAGGCGGCAGAATCTCCGGTTTCACATTCGTAAGGAGAGCGGACAGCTGTTCTACCATACGTCCGCCCCACAGATACGAACCGTAAATGCCTAAAATTCTGGCTTTGGGCCGCAGCGCGTTAAATAAAAACGCGGCGTAGGCGGCCGCGGGATGCGCGCCGGCCAGAACCGTCGGCGAACCCAGCAGCACTGCGGCGGCGTCCACCAGCTCCATGGCAACCTCGCCCAGATCCGCGGCGGCCAGATCCAGCGCACGAACCGTTACCGCCCGGCTTTCCAGCGCGCGGCGGATAATTTCGGTCATTTTTTGTACGCTGTCATGCATGGACACATAGAGCAGCAACGCGCCCTGAGCCTGCCCGCCCGCCCAGTCGGCATAGGCGGATAAGATAAACTCCGGCCGGTCATAAGCCTG
>JAISQA010000059.1 GCA_031274525.1 Candidatus Margulisiibacteriota bacterium | reverse complement strand
AGGAGCAAAAGCGTATTGCCGCAGGTACGCGGTCTAGCGGTGGAACATATAGCCGGTACGCACTCCGCGCGCTCGTTGCGCGCTGGGACTTCCTCGGCCGTAAGGAATTACAGCCTCGGTCGCGGAGCGAACGGATAGACAATAAACCGCCGTATCCAGAGCGTTGCGGAGAGAGGAGACGGAACATATCTATGGCGCGCGCGACAAAATATTCGCGGAGCTGTGACGTACCCCGCGAAGCGAATGTTTTGGAGAAGCGCGCCGCGGTGCAGAAGATAGCATGTGAGTGAATGGCTGTTCCGTGACACGGACAGGAGCAAAAGCGGCCTCATGCCAACGGCGAAGACAGCTAAGTAATGGAAATAACAAATAGTCTTAGCAAAAAGTATCTGTAATCTGAACAGAGCGTTGCGGGGAGAGGAGACGGGACATATCTATGGCGCGCGCGACAAAATATTCGCGGAGCGGGAGGCGGGAAGTACACCCCGGCTCCGCCCGGTGTGCGGCGAGACAGCTCAGTAGTGTCCCTGTGGACACTACACGGCCACGCGCGCAAGGAAATGCGCGCTCGCCAGCCTTATAAAGGGGAGCTAACAGTTCAATTCCTTTATTTGAGGGGATGAATAAAAAAACAAGGAGGCAATCATGACAGAAAAAACAGAAAAGGAAATAACTAAAAAAAATGAAGGACAGGAAAATAAAGACCCGCGGGTGTGCCCTAAGTGCGGGAAGATACACGATATACGTAAGGATCTGGGTATCAAGGCGACGCGGGAGGAAGTGGAAAGTCTGGTGCTGATAAACAACCGGGTGAGCGTGGCGGAGCAGGCGGCGCAGCCGGTGGACGTGCAGCCGAATGTGACGAAAGAGCAGGTGCAGCTGTTTGTCTCGGCGGCGCTGGAGGCGAAAGCCGAGGCGCTGGCCCTGCAGCGCAAATGGTGGCAGGAGATCCTGGCGAAGTATACGGAATTGCCGAAAGATGAAAATGTGTTCGTGGACATGGACAGCGGGGAGTTTTATATATCGGAACAGCCTCATTAGTTTTCAGCTACATTTTTGCCAGAATTCGGTTATAATACCCCGGAATAACCGGAGGCCTTTATGCGCGCAGTCACCCAATTGACAGCCAGAATTCAGCCGTTCAAGCAGGGCAAAGTCCGCGCGCTGTACGATCTGGGTGACAGGCTGTTGCTCGCGGCTACCGACCGCCTGTCCGCCTTTGACCATATTTTTGCCGAAGGCATCCCGCACAAAGGCCGGGTGCTGACCGGCATTTCCAGATTTTGGTTTGAGAAGACCGCCGGGCAGATTCCCAATCACCTGCTCAGCGCGGATATTCAGGATTTTCCGCCGGAGTTTCAGACCGGAGAATTTGCCGGCCGCGCGCTGCTGGTCAAGAAAACAGAAGTTGTGCCGATCGAGTGCATCGTCCGCGGTTATATCGAAGGCTCCGGCTGGAAAGATTATCAAAAGACCGGGACGATTTGCGGGCATAAACTGCCGGAAAAGCTCAGACAGGGCGACCGTCTGCCGGAGCCGCTTTTCACGCCGTCGACCAAAGCGGAACAGGGGCATGATGAAAATATCAGCGTGGCCCGCATGTCTGACCTGATCGGCCGCGAACTGGGCGCCAAAATTCAGGGCAAATCTCTGGAACTGTACACGCTGGCGGCGGCGGAAGCTCTGAACAAAGGCCTGATCATCGCGGACACCAAATTCGAGTTTGGTCTGACTGCGGCTGGCGAACTGCTTTTGATCGACGAAGTTTTGACCCCGGACTCTTCCCGGTTTTGGGACGTCAAACTCTATCGGCCCGGCTGTTCCCAGCAGAGTTTTGACAAGCAGTTCGTGCGTGATTATCTGGAGAGTATTCACTGGAACAAAGAACCGCCGGTTCCGGCCCTGCCCGCGGCTATCGTGCGCAAGACCAGCGCGAAATATCTGGAAGCCTATCAGCGCCTGACCGGCCGCAAACTTTTATAGAAATACATTTTTGTAGTGTTTTGGGCGGGTAAATTGTTTTGCGCCGGTGTTTGCGTTATAATGCTTGAGTTTCGGGAAACATATAGGAGGATTATTTATGAGTGACAGATACCAGCACAATCCGGGAGCTTTTCTGGAAGGTATTTTTATCGGTGCGGTTTTGGGCGGCGTGCTGGGTGTGCTGTTTGCCCCGCAGCCCGGCGAGAAAACCCGTAAATGGCTCCGGGACATTAAAGATGAAAATCAGGATGTCCTTGACGGGGCGGTGGCGAGCGGCGAAAACCTGATCAATTCGGCCAAGCAGTCTATTGAGGATAAGATCAAAAAAATTTCTAAGCTGGTCGAAGACCGCACTGCCAAAAATAAAAAAAATAAATAGGAGTTTCCGATGGAGCAAATAGCTGTGCTCTTGCCTTTAATTATTCAGTTTTTGCTGGCGGTTTTTTTGTTTGTTCTGTTGCTGATTTCCTGGCAGATTTTCCGCGTCGTCCGGGACGCTGCCGCGATCATCAAGCGTGTCGAAGTTTTGACCGATGTGGCTGGCTGGCTGAGGCTGTGGAAGAGAATTCAGAATAAACGCTGAATCCCGGACAAAAATTTAGCTGTGAAGTGATTTTGCGCCCCTGATTTTAGGGGTGCGGCCGGGTGCTTAGCCGGCGGCAAAGCGCACAAACGCAAATGATTCCGGCGCTTTTTCCACCTGCAGGACAGCCCGGCGCGGAAATTTGATCAGCCGGTGTCCGTCGCAGATGACGATAAAATTCGGTTTTTTGCCTGCTGCCTGAATTACAGTCTTTTGGTTTAAGTCGATAATTTTACCGCGGCGGAGTCTGGCTGCCGCGGCAGCCAGCGCGGTTTTCTCTGCCGGGAAAGGGCAGATCGGCGTCAGCAGATATTTTGGGGCCTGCGGCTTGAGCGCCGCGCCTCCCGCGGCCAGATTGTAGGCGGTGGAGCCGGTCGGCGTGGAAACGATCAATCCGTCCGCGCGGTAATTCAAAATATGCCGGCCGCTCCGGGCGGTTATGTCAAATAATCTCTGATAGCTGTTTCTGGTCAGAACCGCCTCATTGACTATAACCGCGCTGGTTTTTTGCCAGCCGTGCCTTACGCTGATTTGCAGGGCCGCACGCTCCTCCCGGCGGTATTTGCCCTGATAAAACTTTTCCAGCGCGGGGAGTAATTCCGCCGCCGGGATCTCCGCCAGAAAACTCAGCCGGCCGAGGCCGACCGGCAGCACGGGCAGGCGGTGCCGCAAAGTCTGCTGCACGGCCCGCAGCGCGGTGCCGTCGCCGCCGAGCGCTACCGCCAGCTGCGCCCGGCGGGAAGTTTTGTTGAGATAGAGTTTGTAGCCGTTTTCGCGCAGGCTCCGGATCAGCCGCAGCGCCCGGCCGCGGATCGCTTTTTTCTTATTATAAAAAACACAGATAGTTTTCACGGCTTCTCCAGATAAATAAAAAATTCTTTGTTGCCGTCCGCGCCCAGCAGCGGCGAGACCGTCCGGCCCAAAACCTTAAATTGAGAGTTTAAAGCGTAACTTTCGACTTTATGCTGTACTTTAGCGTGGATTTCCGGGTCTTTGATAATGCCGCCTTTGCCCACTTCCGCGCGCGCGGCCTCGAACTGCGGTTTGACCAGCGCCACGACTTGAGCTCCTTTTTCCAGCACGGCATAGAGCGGCGGGAAGATTTTCTCCAGCGAGATAAAAGATACATCAGCCACAGCGAGCTGCAAAGCCAGCTCCGGCGGCGGGAGCCGGGCCGCGGCGGCTAATTGCTCTCCGGTCATATAGCGGAAATTAGTTTTTTCGAGGACGATAACGCGCTGGTCGCTGCGGATTTTCCAGTCCAGCTGGTTGTGGCCGACATCCAGCGCAATGACCTGCCGGGCGCCGCGCTGCAGCAGGCAGTCGGTGAAGCCGCCGGTCGAGGCGCCGACATCCAGCGCCTGCAGGCCCCGCGGATCCACACCGAAATAATCCAGCGCACCGGCCAGCTTCCAGCCGCCGCGGCTGACATAGGGGCAGGGTGCTCTCAGGAGCCGCAGCGCGCAGTCTGCCTGGACCGGCGTGCCGGGTTTTTGGATTTTTTGTTCATTGACCAGAACATCTCCGGCGATGATCAGAGCCTGCGCTTTTTCCCGGGAGGAGGCGAGATTTTTTTCAACCAATAGCCGGTCGAGGCGGATTTTTTCGGACATAATTTAAAGGAAGCGGATTTTTTGGCGCATTTGGGCGACGCGGCGCATGACCCCGGCTGCGGCGTTTCTGGTCAGGAACCGGCCCAGCTGGGCGATCAGCCAGTGTTGAAAATACGGAATGACATAGATTTTATTTTTGTACATGGCGCGGATGGCGCGTCTGGCGACCAGCTCCGGCGGGAGCAGTTTGTACAGCCAGCCGGGCACGGTCGGTTTGCCGTGTTGGAAAAAATTGGTGTCGGTGATGCCCGGACAGACCGCGGTCACACTGACGCCGTAATCCTGTAGCTCTATGTGCATGGCCTCGGACAGCGAGAGCACAAAAGCTTTTGAGGCGCCGTACAGCGCCGCATAAGGCATGGGCTGAAAAGCCGCGGTGGACGCGACATTGAGTATATGGCCGCTCCGGCGTTTTTGCATTGCTTTGCCAAAAAGCGTGCTGAGCTTGAGCACCGCGCCGCAGTTCAGCTGGAATAATTGCTCAATGTCCCGCGGGTTTTGGTCAACCTGTATTTTGGTTTTCAGACCGCAGCCGGCGTTATTTATGAGCGTCTGCACAAGGTAGGCGTTTTGTGTGCAAAATGTATACAATTCTTCCGGGGCCTGCGGACGGCTCAAATCTGTTTTGACGCAGACTATTTTTACTTTGTATTTTTGGCGGAGAGTTTTTTGTACGGCGCTCATCCGGGCGGCATTGCGGCTGGCCAGCACGAGATTGTGTCCGCGTTTGGCAAATTCCACGGCGAACGCGCGGCCTATGCCGGAAGTCGCGCCGGTGATGAGCGTGTATTCTGTCATGCCGGATTTTAACATATATCCTTTTGTGGTATAATGTTAGGTATATGAAAAAAATCAAAATTATTGCTTTATTTGCCGCGCTGCTGCTTCTGATGGGCTGCAACAACCGGATGGTGATTAAAAATGCCGAGCTGAAGGATGTGATCCCGCAGTTCAAAGAATTTGCGGCTTTGCACGGTTACAATATCACCTATGCCAATGACCAGACCGGCGCCTACCGGGTGGAGCTGGGGCAGGTGTATATCCCCTATCAAAGCGAGACGACGCGGCAGAGAGCGACTATCGCCACGGAAAATCTTTACTCCAATCCGCCGCTGACTTCCTATGAAGAAAGCACCTGGCGGACTATCGAAGCCAAAGACCGTTATGTGCTGGTCGCGGTAATGGTGCGTCTGGCCCAGCGCAATAACGATGTGGTTTTGCAGGTGGATTCCACGGAAAACACCGGGCCGACGGCCAGTCAGGGCGCGCTGCTGCGTAAGTATTTCCGGGAACTGGGTTATGAAGCAGAATTTGAATAGGGGGGCAAATGCGTAAATTGGCGATTGGGCTGCTGCTGCTTCTGGCCGTGGGTTTGGCCGCGGAGACCAGAACCTATCGCCAGATCAAGGACGTGGCGGCCAAACAAAACGGCCAGGTCAAAACTTCCCGCGCCAAGGGCAATCTTTTTACAATGACTTACGAGATAGACCGGGAGCGCGGACTGGTCACCCGCCGGCATATCCGCCGTCTGGATGACAAATCGGACGGGCGGCCCAGCCGGAGACAATATACTATTGTGGAGAAAAAATACGTTTTGCGCAGTCCGGCGGGCGAGGGCGGCAACGCGATCGTGGCGGTGAACAGCAATACCGGCGAATTGCTCCTGCTGGGCGACACTTTTGCTCTTACTTCGCGCACCAGCGATTTTGCCCAGATGATCACCGGCATCTATCAAAGAATAGATTAGTGGCTCTATGGGCGCCGATTTGCTAGAATTGAGCTGATGAAATTTCCGGTCAAAGCCGGCAAAGGCTCGGTAAAAGTTGTTACGATCCGTTCGTTTGAGGAGGAGCATATCGTTGCGGACGAGGTGATCTCCGGCAGTGTTGTCCTGGTGGATTTTAAGTACATTGACAGCAATATTAAACAGCGGATTCTGGCTTTTTTGGAAGGTACGATTTTCGGCATTGACGGCAGGATGGTCGTCCTGCGCGACGATCTGGTGCTGCTTTTGCCCAACGGGGTGCTGGACGAACCCTTAGAAAAAAATCCGCTGGAAGCGCTCCGGCAGAACGGCCAGACGGAAAGCAGGGGGTTTTATTAACATGTACAGGATTTTATTAGCGGGGTTATTACTGCTGGCCCAGCTGGGTGCGGCGGAGTATCGTCTGCTGCGTGCGCAAAAACTGGAAATCCCCGCCGCCGATCTGACGATCAGCGCCACTTATTATCCGGTCAGCGCTTCGCAGAATTATGCGGTAATTTTGATCCATGCGCTGGGACGCAACCGCGGCGACTGGAATGATCTGGCCAAATACCTGCAAAAAGAAGGCATTGCCGCTTTGACTTTTGACCTGCGCGGCCACGGCGAGTCTATAGCCGCCGACCAGCGGGGCTGGCGGCTTTTTCAGGATGCGGAGTATCAGGAATTAAACGCCAATCTGGCCGCGGTGTACGCTTATGCCGTACAAAAAC
>JAISQA010000055.1 GCA_031274525.1 Candidatus Margulisiibacteriota bacterium | reverse complement strand
CACGCCGGCAGTGCTCAGCCGCGGCGCGAATCTCGTGCTGGAGCTCGTCAGCCAGAACCACCACGGCGCAACCGGGCAGTCTTTGCAATGCTCCTTTGAGACCGGAGCAAATCCGGCGGAAATATTTTTCCCGATGACCACCGCGCGCAAGGTTTATCCCGACTTAAAAATGGTCAGCTTCGTCCTGCGCAGCGCGCAGCCCCTGACTCTGGAATTTGTGCCCGAAACCCAGTCTGCGCACCAGAGCGCCAAATACGGCCAGCTGTATCAAGCCCGGCGTTACCGGATAACGCTGCGCCAGCCCAACTGGCAGAAAATCACCCTGCCGCTGGACGACGGGACGGATTTTTACGGCCTGCGCGTCGCGCTGCCGGCCAGAACCAGCGGCGTGTTTTATCTGGACAATCTAAGCCTAAATTAACAAGGCCTCCGGAGCCCCGGACAAAAGCCGCGTCAGGCCAGAGGCAAAGACAGCAAGGCCGCTTCTGCCTGCTGCAAATCCGCAGGATCATTCACCCCGTGCACCTGCCCTGCGTCTGTAATAAGCAGCGTGCCGATTTTTCGCTGCCTGCCGACCATGATCTGAATAACGTCCGTCAAATAATATTCCCGCTGAACATTCTGATTTTTGACCTGCTGCAGTGCGGCAAATAATTCCGCGGTATTAAAGCAATAAATTCCGCTGTTAATTTCCGCTATGGCTTTTTCCGCGGCGGTGGCGTCGCGGTATTCCACAATGCGCTCGACATAGCCGTCCGCGCCGCGCACAATGCGGCCGTAATGTTTGGGATCGTCCAGCTTAACCGTCAAAATAACGCCGTCCAGTTTTTCCTGCTGGCATTTGTCGCGCAAAGCCCGGACTGTCTCCGCCCGCAGCAGCGGCACATCACCGCAGAGAATAATAGTCAGGCCGTCCCGATCGCGCAGGGCCGGCTCGACCACCCGCACCGCGTGGCCGGTGCCCAGCTGCTCTTTTTGCTCCACATACACCACATCAAAACCACGCGTGGCCTCCCGGACTTTCCCGGCCTGATGTCCAATGACCAGATAGACTTCCTGCGGCGCGACCTGCCTGACCATATCCAGCACATGACAGATCATCGGCTTGTGTGCCACTTCGTGCAGGACTTTGGCCAGATCAGATTTCATCCGCGTGCCTTTGCCCGCCGCGAGGATGATAACTTTTGTGTTTGACATAAAAACTCCTTAATTATACGCAGACCTTAAACCACGTGCACTCCGCAGTGTGTTTCAGCGCGTCAAATAAAATATTCTGGCGAAAACCGTTCACAATAAAAGTTTCTACCTTAGCCTCTGTCGCCAGCTTAGCAGCCCGCACTTTAGAAAACATGCCGCCCGTGCCTTTGCGCGTGCCGGCGCCGCCGGCCATTTTGATAATCTCCGGCGTGATTTTATCCACCACGCGCAGCAGCTGCGCGGACTTATTCTTCCGCGGATTGCCGTCATACAGCCCGTCAATATCGGTCATGATGAGCAGGCGGTCGGCCTTGACCAGCGCGGCGACCTGCGCCGAGAGCAGATCATTGTCGCCGAATTTTATCTCATCCACCACCACCGAATCATTTTCGTTGATAATCGGTATGACGCGCATTTTCAGCAGCTGATCGATAGTGTTGCGCAGATTCTGCGCGCGCTCTTTGTTGGACACCGCGTAAGCCGTCAGCAGTACTTGCCCCAGCGGTATCGGCCGCAGAAATTTGGTGTAATAATTCATCAGGAGCGATTGGCCTACCGCAGCGGCGGCCTGTTTCTGGGGGATCGTCCGCTGCTGATAGTCTATTTTCAGCCGCTCCGTACCGCAGGTGATCGCGCCGGAAGACACCACAATAAGGTGTTTGTCCTGCTGGTAAAATTTTTTGATCTGCCCGGCAATGCGCCGGAAACTGCGTTTGTCCAGACGTCCCTGCGCATCAGTCAGCACATTAGAGCCGATTTTTACAACTATCAACTCACTCGCCATATACTTAAATGTTCGCATATCTGCTAAAATAATACAAATTCCCGCGGCTGTAATATATTTGCGCCGCAAAAAAATACAGGTGATTTTGTGCCCAAAGCCGAAGGATTAGCCCTGCCGTTTGAGTCGCCGGAGAAAATTACGCCGGAAGTTCTGGAGACGTTTCCTTATGCCCTGCCGGAATTAAACACCGGCCTCCTTCCCGACCAGTGGATAACTTACACGACTGCCGAGTTTTCCGCGGTCTGTCCATTTTCCGGCCTGCCGGATATAGCCACGGTCACTATTGAGTATGTTCCGCGCCAGAAAATCGTCGAGCTAAAATCGCTCAAATACTATTATCTGTCTTACCGCACTGTCGGGATCTATCAGGAGCATGCCACGCAGAAGATCTACGCCGATCTGCGCAAAGTCTTAAAACCGAAAAAACTAAAAGTCACGACTATTTACCATACCCGGGGCGGGATAGACACGACCTGCGTGCTTGGGGTTTGACCTGATACGATATATCATCGTATAATACATCGTATGAAGGTAACCGCTATCATTTCAGACCAGCTTATCAATGAGGTCAAAAACTACTCGCATAGCTCCACTACGACAGAAGCTATTACCATCGCTCTGCAGGATTGGCTGGCTATTTATCGTCTCAAAGCACTAAATAAACAACTGCTAAAAAAACCTCTGCGGCTAAAATCCGCCCAAAAAATCCGGAAATTAAACCGACGCAGGCCCTGATGTTAATTCTCGACACCTCACTCTGGATAGAAGTTTTTAATTTAAATCCCGCCTACTATCCGCGGGTTTTGCCTTTAATAGAACAAAGAGAGATATTCGCCATTGAATGTGTATTTGGTGAATTACTGCAAGGCGCCAGAAACAAAGCGGAACAGGGTCAAATTCTGCAATACCGGGCCTGTCTGCCCAAAATAAACAACAAGGAGATTTTCATTGAGGCCGGCCTGTATGTTAATAAACATAAACTATATGCCAGGGGAGTAGGTTTAATTGAGGCGGTTATCTTAATGCACGGCTTGCACGCCAAAGCAAAAATCTGGACACTGGATAAAAAGTTCAAAAAAATAATACCCAAAGAGCTGGTGTATTAAACAAAAATATCATTCTCCCGCATTAGTTACTTTTATTATGTAAATCAGCGCATAATAGCTGGGGCGGTTGTCAAAAGCGTCATTATTCAGGCTGGGCGTGCCGTCGGCGTTCTTTTTACCAAAGACAGAATGTGGAGCGGTAATAGTTAAAGTATATTCATCGGTGATCGTTCTCTGGCCGTGCGTGCCTGCGTATGCATAGGACTTATGATCACTGGCGCCGAAAACTCCGGTCACAGTTCCTATCTGAACCTCGCTATTGTCTTCCAGCAGTTTCGCAGTGCCGCTATGGGTGTCATGGGTATGTCCCGGCAAATTATTTTCAGCCAATTTTATAGAATTATTGTCTTTTGTTCTCAAAGAAGTATTTGCCGCGTCATAGCCGATGACAAATCTGTTTTTTAGATCGGGCAGCGTACCATAACCATCCACGGGTTGCCCTTCGCATTTGTACCAGCCCTTGAGCGTGACATTGTCCGTCCAGCTCGTGCCGTCATACATTAATATCGTGCCTTTCGGAAAAAAATTCAAGCTGGCTACAGCGCTGGCATTAGCCTTGGCAGCCAGCGCCGTGGCTACCGCTTTTTCGGTAGGGATAGCCGTATCCAGCGCGTCTGCCGCAGCCTGCACGCTGGTCACTCTGGTCAGCGTATTCAGCGTCCCCGCCGTCCCGGAATAAGCCGCAATATTATTGGCCGTGCCAGCAGCGATTTTATCCTGTTTGGCGGCTAAACCGCCATACACCGCTTTGGCCGAGGGATACTGGGTGTCGGTGGACGCAGCGGATAAACTGGTTACTTTGTACTCCACTTTTTCCATTCTGTTCAAAGCGCTGGTCATATCCGCCGCCCGCAGCTGTTCTCCGGTTTTTATACCGCTGTACTCTCCTGTGTAATTGCCTGCCATATATACCCCCTCTTCTAACTCCTGAGGTAATAATTACCTCATGCGATAATAATAACGCATGCGATATTAAATGTCAAATCAAGGCAATCTAACATTCTCAAATTAACACATGTGATAATAAAAAATGCACAAAAGATTAAAATTTATGAAGCGAGCCTTAAAACAACCGCGCAGAGACTGGCATAAGGAGTATTCCACGGTGGTTTGTCCGGAATTAGTCGCACTCGGACAGAAAATTGAGAATTTTCGTCTGGAGAAAAAACTGACCAAGGAAGATTTCGCCAACGATTTAGACGTAGGCCTGCTCTATTATTACCGCATATCCAGAGGCACAGCCAAAATGTCTATCCCCACGCTGATCAAAATCGCCAAAGCCCTGAATGTCACGGTAAAAAGCCTAATCGATTTTTGAGGAACTGTAAAATTAACGGTGTAAACGGCCTGTTTGCTTCAGTCCAATAGGCAGGTACGGACCTGGCCTAAATTTCTGCTCTTCTTTCTGGTTAGCTGGTATAATATCTTACTGGCAAAAACAATAAATTACTTATATTTTTTAACTATCAGCGCCGCGTTGTTGCCGCCCAGCCCCATAGAGTCCATTAAAATATAATTGAGCGCCATTTCTCTGGCCTGATCCGGCACATAGTCGAGGTCGCACTGCGGGTCGGGCGTCTGTAAATTCATCGTCGGGATGACCGTCTGTTTGTCCAGCATCAGCGCCGAGGCAATGAGCTGAAAAGCCGTGGACGCGCCGAAGGGCATGCCCATGACGGACTTGACCGTGCTGACCGGCACGGCTCTGGCCCGCCCGCCCAAAACCAGCTTCAAGGCATTGGTCTCCTTGAGGTCGGCAGACCGGGAGCCGGAACCGTGGGCGCAGACGTAATCCAGTTCATACGGCGTGATGTCCGCGTCCTTGATCGCCGCTTCCATCGCCCGCGCCATGCCCGCGCCGGTCGGCTCCATTTTGTAAGAATCATACGCGTCCGCCGAAGAGCCAAAACCGAGCAGCTCGCCGTAAATATACGCGCCGCGCTGGAGCGCGTGCTCCAGCTCTTCCAGCACAGCCACACCCGCGCCTTCCGCCAGCAGGAACCCGTCACGGTTAAGGTCATAGGGCGTGATCGCTTTTTCCGGCGTGTCGTTTTTGGTGGAGAGCTGCTTCGTCCCGTCAAAAGAAGCAAAAGCTACCTCCGTGAAAGGCGTTTCCGCGCCGCCAGCCAGAATGACGTCCGCCTTGCCGCCGCGCAGGGCGTCCAGCGC
>JAISQA010000049.1 GCA_031274525.1 Candidatus Margulisiibacteriota bacterium | reverse complement strand
TCCGGGCGTAGCCGGATTTGATCAGAACCTTTTCCACAATATCCTGTATTTCCTCGACCGCGGGAATAGAGCGCTCGTGGAACTGCTGATTGAGCTGTTCGGTCACCTGATCGGTCAGGGTTTCGGCCAGCTCCCGGTCATGTCCGCCGACCGCTTTGGCCGCCTTGAAAATCGCATTGGTGATCTTATCCCGGGTGAACCCCACGATATGCCCGTTTCTTTTTTTGATCTCTTTGACTTTTGCTTCTACCATATTCCCGTCCTCCTTCTTAAAAAAACTGAAAGGGCTGCTATCGCGAAAGATAGTATTCCCTCTCCAGAAATTCTCTTTGCTCTGTAACGCCCGGTCTTAAAATCCTGTTTAAAGCTGAAAAATCATATATCTAGCGTGGTTTACTAATAATAGCACACTAGATATGTGGTGTCAAGCGATTTTAAGGCGCCGGGCCAATTTTGGAATTTTTCGCGTTAAATATCTGAAAAATACCGCTGCGGTGGAAGATAAAAGAGCCGGCGCTGACGCCGGCTCCGTACATTTGCCTAGTTTTCCGGAGCCGAGATAGCTTCTACCGGGCAGACGCCCGCGCAGGTGCCGCAATCCGTGCATAAAGCGGGGTCAATAACATACTTGCCGTCGCCCTCGCTGATCGCCTGTTCCGGACATTCGCCCGCGCAGGCGCCGCAGGAAATACAGTCCTCGGAAATAATATGCGCCATATTTAAGCCTCCTTTCCTGAGCAATATTCTGGCAATATTTTGAAACTTCTTCAGTTTGGCGCAGTTTAGCAATTGGCGTTTACCGGTGTCAATCAGCCATTTTACCTGTCCCTTTCTTTGAAATATTAATGTTACTCTTTTTATTTAATGCCTACGGGTCAGCAGTCTTGTTGACTGTGGATTGAAGTCCCGGCGCGCGGAGTGCGACCGAAGCTGTATGTTCCCCTATCAGGCTGTACTCTGGCGGCACTGCCGCTTTTGCTCCGGTCTATTTGACGGAAGGTATATTTTGCCATTAACCATATCCCCGCACCGCGACGCGCACCGGCAGGGTATTTGTTCCGCTGCCAAAAAAAATACCCCACTCTACGCGACCAGTTTTATTTACACTTCCAAAAACTCTGCCGGTGCAATAAATATATTGCCGGAGAAACATGACCCAGCAGGACAAATATTTTACTAGAGTGCGCTCTGCGCAACGAACTTAACGAGCGTAGCGAAGTTAAGTGAGGTCCAGCCGCCAGCTTGATTAGCTGGCGACACTCCTGCGGCGACTTGTGGACGCTCGCAGTCGCAAGCACACCATTAGGCGCGCCGTGCTGCGCAATAGCACACGGAAGTAAACATATTTATCCTGCAAGGGTAAAGTTTATACAGGTAACTTTACAGCTCCGCACTTTCCAGTCATGTGGGAAACAGCTACTTTACCTGAATAAGATCTTTCACTTTCATCAAAGTCGTGCGCTCGAATCTATCGCGCTCTTCCAGTTTCATCACAATATCTTTGATCGTCTCCTTGAGCACGGGGATCAGATTGTATTCCAGCGCGTTGACGCGGCGGCGGGTTTTCTCGATCTCTTCGGCGAGCAGCTCGATCTTTTTTTCAGTCTGCGCCAGAAATAATATATCCGGAAAAACTTCCGCCACGGCTTCTACCAGACCGCGTGCGGCCAGAGGGGCGGAAGCCGGAGAACCGCTCAATTTCGGCTGTATCTCTCCCGTCGTAAACACGGGAAATCTGACACCGAACTGGCCGCGCAGCTCGACAGTCAGGGTCGTTTTGGCCGCGGCGCCAAGCAGGGCTTCTTCCAGCGCGAAGGGCGCGGAACCGGCCTGCGCCTGATAAAATTTGGCGTAAGTATTGTCCAGGCTGTTATTGAGCCGCGCGTACAGGCCGCGCAGTTCTTTGAGTATGCGCATAAACTCCTGCATCAAACTTTCCTGTTTGTCTTTGAGCAGCTTGTGGCCGCGCCGGGCAAACTGCAGACGGCTCTTGAGTTTCAGGAGTTCCATGCGGTTCGGATTTATGCTCAATTTTGCCGCCACTTTATTGTTCCTCTAAAAATTATTACTAACCGGAGAGAGCCTATTTTGTTTCCGTGCGCCGCGGCTTTTCACTTCACGCCGCACTTTGGGCTTGCGACCGAGAGCGGCCTCCAGCCGCCGAGGAAGTCCTGCCAGCGAACCAGGCTGGCAGGGTGAAGTTCGAACCAAAACGCACTACAACAAAAACAGCTTCTCTCAACGCATATATTTTTTAATTTGCTCCGGTTTCAAGCGTTTCAACTGGTCTTCCGGCAGCAGCTTAAACAGCTCCCAGCCGATAGACAGGGTTTCCTCGATAGTCCGGTTTTCGTTCTCACCCTGCCGGATAAATTTATTTTCAAAAGCTTCCGAAAACTGCGAGAATTTTTTATCGTCCTCGCTCAAGGCCGAATCGCCCAGGATCACCGCCAGCTCTCTGGCCTCCCGGCCGCGGGCATACGCGGCAAATAATTGATTGGCGGCATTGGCGTGATCCTCGCGGGTCTTGCCCGCGCCGATGCCTTTGTCGCGCAGCCGGGAAAGCGACGGCAGCGGATTGACCGGCGGATAAATCCCGCGCTGATGCAGGGCGCGGTCCAGAATGATCTGCCCCTCGGTAATATACCCGGTCAGATCCGGTATCGGATGGGTCTTGTCATCCTCCGGCATTGTCAGGATCGGCAGCAGAGTGATCGAACCGGACTTGCCCTGCAGTCTCCCGGCTCTTTCATACAGGGTGGAAAGGTCGGTATACAGATAGCCCGGAAAACCGCGGCGGCCGGGGATCTCTTTGCGGGCGGCGGACACCTCGCGCAGGCTCTCGCAGTACGAAGTAATATCCGAAAGAATAACCAGAACATGGTGCCCCTGCTCAAAAGCCAGATACTCCGCGGCGGTCAGGGCCATGCGCGGCGTGGAGATCCGCTCGATCGCCGGATCGTCCGCCAGATTGATGAAGAGCACCGCGCGGGTGATCGCGCCGGTTCTGCGGAAATCTTCCATAAAAAATTCCGCTTCTTCATAAGTGATGCCCATAGCGCCGAACACGACGGAAAATTCCGTCTGCCCGCCGCCCAGCACCTGCGCCTGCCGGGCAATCTGCGCCGCCAGCCGTGCGTGCGGCAGACCGGAGCCGGAAAAAATCGGCAGCTTCTGGCCGCGTACCAGCGTATTCAGCCCGTCAATTGTCGAAATGCCGGTTTGAATAAAATCATTGGGGTAATCGCGCGCGGTCGGATTGATCGCCAGCCCGTTGATGTCCAGATTTTTCTCGGCGATAATTTCCGGCCCGCCATCCCGCGCCCTGCCGGAGCCGCTGTACACCCGGCCAAGCATTTCGGACGACACCGGCAGCTCCACGCCGCGCCCCAGAAAACGCACGCGGGAATTTTGATCCAGACCGCTCGTCCCCTCAAACATCTGTACCAGCGCCCAGTCTCTGTGCGCTTCCAGCACTTTGCCGCGCCGCAGCTCGCCAGACGACGTTCTGACCTCGACCAGTTCTTCATAACCGGCCTGCGCCACACCCTCGACCAGAATCAGCGGCCCGGAAATTTCCGCCACGCTCTTATATTCTCTTTTCATTTTATCCTCCCTAAAGCTACAGCGCGGCCAGCGTTTTGACGATCTCCGCGGCCAGCCCGGTCATAGTCTGCAATTCATTTTCCGGCGTGTATTTCAAGCGGGCAATTTTGGCGCGGAGCGGATGTTTGAAGCTCCGGGTCACATCTTTGTTCTGTTCCAGCAGCTTCAAGCCGGCCTGATAAAAAGCCAGCACCGCCTTGAGCATCAAATACTGTTTGCGAAAAGAAGTGTAGGTGTCCACTTCATCAAAAGCGACCTGATGCAGATAATCCTCGCGGATCGAACGCGCCGCTTCCAGCACCAGCTGCTCGCGGCCGGACAAAGCGTCCATGCCGACCAGCCGCACCATTTCCTGCAATTCGGACTCCTGCTGCAGCAGGCTGACCGCCTGTACGCGCAGCTGTGCCCATTCTTCATCTATCTCCGCCGCATAATAATCTTCCAGATTGGCAATGTAGAGCGAATAGCTTTTCAGCCAGTTGATCGCCGGAAAATGGCGCGCGTAGGCCAGCGCCGAATCCAGACCCCAGAAAACTTTGACCACGCGCAGGGTATTCTGCGTAACCGGTTCGGAGAGATCGCCGCCCGGCGGCGATACCGCGCCGATCACACTCAGACTGCCTTCCCGCGCCCCGGAGCCCAGCGCGATCACCCGGCCGGAGCGCTCGTAAAATTCTGCCAGACGCGAACCGAGATAGGCGGGATAGCCTTCCTCGCCGGGCATTTCTTCCAGACGGCCGGACATCTCGCGCAAAGCCTCCGCCCAGCGCGAGGTGGAATCCGCCATCATCGCCACGTTGTAGCCCATGTCGCGGAAATATTCGGCTATCGTCACGCCGGTATAGACCGAGGCCTCGCGCGCCGCCACCGGCATATTGGAAGTATTGGCAATGAGCACCGTGCGTTTGATCAGCGCCTCGCCGGTCTTAGGATCTTTCAGATGCGGGAATTCCTGCAAAACGTCGGTCATTTCATTGCCGCGCTCGCCGCAGCCGACATAGACGATCATATCCGCGTCCGCCCACTTGGCCAGCTGATGCTGTACCACGGTCTTGCCGCTGCCGAACGGCCCGGGGATACAGGCCGTGCCGCCTTTGGCAATGGGAAACAGCGTGTCAATAATTCTCTGGCCGGTAATCAGCGGCTTGTCCGGCGAGAGCTTGCGGGCATAGGGACGTCTTTTACGGATCGGCCATTTTTGCAGCATGGCTACCGGCTCGTCCTGACCTGCCTTATTTGTCAGGACAGCGATCGGCTCCGTGATATTAAATTCCCCGGCCTTGATGCTCTTTAATTCACCGCCGGCGGACAGCGGCGGCAACAGAATGAGATGTTTCACCGCCGGGGTCTCCTGCACATAACCCAGCGCATCGCCGGCCTGCAGCGCCGCACCGACCGGCGCGGTCGGCACAAAAAGCCATTTTTTCTGCAGATCCAGCGCGGACAGATCCACGCCCTTGGCAATGAATGCGCCATGTTCGGCCCTGATCCTTTCCAGCGGACGCTGAATACCGTCAAAAATCGTCGTGACCAGCCCCGGCGCCAGCAGCACCGACAGCGGTTCGCCGGTCGAGACCACCGGTTCGCCGGGCGTCAGTCCGGAGGTTTCCTCATAGACCTGCACGGCCACGCTGTCCGACTTGATCTCAATAACCTCGCCGATCAATTTCCGCGCACCGACCCGGACTACATCGTACATTTTTACTTCAGGCAATTCGTCCGCGATCACCAGCGGCCCCGCGATTTTTACAATTTTCCCGGTCATTTTGTCCTCCTAATCAGTAAGGCCTGTCTCTACGCTTCTGTCCGCGCCAGAGCCTGCCCGTCGGTTAATTTTTTACCGATCGCCCGCGACAGCGTGTTTTCCAGACGGCGCAGACCCAGATCCGTCTTAGTCCTGTACTCCGGCAGAATAAACACCGCCGGCAGGCTCTGTCTTTTTATTTTCTCGATCTCCGGCAGCAGACCCGCCGCCAGCCGCTCGGAGATCAGGATCAAGCCGGTGGCCTCCTCGGCGGCCAGACTCAAAAAGGTATCTCTAGCCTGTGCGGCATCTTCCAGCTCAAAACAATTGAGGCCCAGCACGCCAAAGGGTTTCACCACCTCGGCCGAACCCAGCAAAGCAATCTGCTCTCTAGACATAAGCCGCCCTCAAGCAGGATTGCAGTCCCGCCAATTGACGGCTCTGGCGTAGATACATGGTTTTCAGATTTTTAATTTCATTCTCTTTGGACAGCAGATAACAAAACACCGCCGCAATATCACAGGCATAGCGTCCGGCAAAAAGCAGGCGGCTGGCATAATCCTCCAGCGCTTTTTCCACCGCGCCGTCATTGAATTCCTCCGGCGGCGTAATCCCCGGAAAGCAGGCCCGCAGCGTCTCCTGCGGCGTGCCCTGCGCCAAAAGACTGACCGACACTCCGCCGCCCGCGAAATAAGCGTAGCCGGGGGCCGCGCCGGAATACCAGAGTTTAAAATTAGCCGCGTCGATCTGCGCGCGCGCATAAGCCTTCACCGCACGCCCCAGACCGGCGGATCTTTTGCTCAGCCAGCGCAGGTAAGTCTGATCCAGAAAATAATCCATCCGGCAAAAATCCAGCGTCCGGGCATAAACCGCTTCGGCTTCTCTGACCGTCTGCCGGTCAAAGGCCGCCAGGCTGTCCTGACCCAGCGGCAGGAGATAACGGTTCAAATCCTGTCCGGTCAATTTTTCCTTGAGCAGTATTTTCAGATTGTGCAGATCGTATTTCTGCCAGAACAACTCCGCAAAAGGATACTTCTGCGCGAACAAATCTTCGCGTAAATTCTGCAGCTCTTGATTGAGATATTTTTCAAACTGCTCATAAGTGCCGGCGTGCTCCGCGGCCGCGGCATAATCGGTATTTTGCAGGCGGGACAGCCAGTCCGCCAGATCCGCGGCGGTCTGGTATTTCTGCCAGTCCGCGGCGGTCAGCAGCCGCCCTTCTCTGGAGCGCACGCGGCCCAGCAAATAACCCGGACTGCTCATGGCCACAGCCTTTCGGCCAGCGCGGACTCCAGAGTCTGCGCCAGCTCCTGCGCGTAAAGCGCCAGCGAGCAGTCCAGCCGCGAACGGCCGTAATCCACTTCCAGCCGGCCGGCCGGCCAGTCCGGCTGCGGGATAATTTCCGCCGATACGCCGGAGGCCTTGCAGGCGGCCGCGACCGGGGCCGGATCGCCGCCCGCCAAAATCCGCGCGCCCTGAAAATCAACGGTCTTGAAAATCTTTACGTAATATTCTTTTAATTTCTTTTTAACGATCTGCTCTACCGCCAGCGCCAGCACTTTTTGCAAATACTCCCGCTTCAAGGCCAGCGCGCTCTGGCTGGTCTCCATTAACAGCAGCTGCCGCCGCTGCTGCAAAGCGCGCGCGCGTTCTCCGGCCAGCTCCGCCAGCGCCTTCTGGCGTTCGGCCTGAAGCCGTTTCTCCGCCGCAGCCACCTTTTCCGCCGCAGCCTGGTCCGCGGCAGAAGCGATCTGCGCCGCGCTGGCTCTCGCCTCGTCCAGTATTTTATTTTGTATGTCTTCCAGCGCCACTCTATTCTCCGCTTAATTTTTGCTTAAAGCTGAATATTCATCAAAAGCAAAATCGACATCAGCAGGCCCAGCACCGCGTAAGTCTCGACCATAGCCGCAAAGATCAGGCCTTTGCCAACTTCGTCCGGCTTGCGGCCGACCATGGCAATACCGGCCGCGGCCACCTTGCCCTGATAAATTCCGGAGATCAAACCGCCAATCGCCATAGGCAGACAGGCAAACAGAATTTGCAGACCGGCTTCCGGCGAGACCGGCAGCACGCCGCCCAGCAAATTAACCTTTAAGATCACCCAGAACGCCACCAGAAAACCATAAATGCCCTGGGTGCCGGGCAAAGCCTGCAAAAGCAGGGTCTTGCCGAATTTTTCGGGGTCTTCGGCCACCACACCCGCGGCGATCTCTCCGGCAATGCCGACGCCCATTGAAGAGCCGATGCCGCCGCCGCCAATCGCCAGCGCCGCGCCCAAAATTGCGAACATCAAACCTATTTCCATTTCTTCCTCCTTTTTATTTTTTCAAACACTTTTTGCTCCCCTGCTAAAAGGGAAGCTGCCGCGGTCAGCCGCGACAGGGGATTGTCATTTATCCAAACTAACATATTTTGCCTGCCAGGAAAACGGTCTAAAAAAGCGTCCGCCGCCCTCAAAGAACTTGGAAAAATATTCCACATACTGCAAACGCGCCGCGTGCACAAACGACCCCAGCATATTGATCAAGAAATCAAAAGTATGGCCAAAAATCAAAATGATCACCATGAGCACCGCGCCGACCGGAATACCCAGAGGCGCCAGTCCGCCGGGCAGCGCCGCCAGATAATTGACCACCAGCGCCATTACGGCGGTCACCAGACCCAGCGCGAACAGGCGGGTATACGATAGAAGATCTCCGACATAACCGGACAAACTGTACAGGCTCAAAAGACCGGAACCGAGCTTCAGCAGCGGATTTTTCTGATGACGCCCCTGAGTCAGCACCATAAACACCACACCCAGCCCGGTCAAATAACCCAGCCATCTGGCGGCCGCCGCCCAGCCCAGTATTGCAGCACCGGCATAGCTGAAAATCGAGGCCAGAAAAACCAGCCAGCAGCCGGACTTCAGGAATGCCGGCCAGCCACCGAGCTCCCGTATATCCAAAATATAGCGAATGGTCAGGCCGGTCAGCATCTGCGCCATGCCCAGTCCCACCGCCAGTCCCAGCAAGGGCAGCGGATTATTCAGCGGATCAATAACTTTGAGCGCCAGCAAAAAGTTTTTCAGCGCCGGCCAGGGCAGCAGCTCAAAATTCAACCCCCAGATACTGCCGGTCAATAAGCCCACCACAATAGTAGAAACCCCGCAGTACATATTGAGCACCAGCAGTTTGCGGCCAAACCGGGTCAGGTTGACGCGGAATTTCCAGAGCAAAAAGCCCGCCAGCAGCAGGAGCATCAGGCCGTAACCGGCATCGGACAGGCACAGTCCGTAAAACACAATAAAGAAAGGCGCCATGAGCGGCGAAGGGTCAAATTCCCGATTATGCGGCAAGCCGTACAGAGCCGTGACCGTCTCCAGCGGAGCGGTCAGGTTGTTTTGCAGGACGGTCGGCGGAGTCTCTCCGGCGTCCGGCTCGACCTCGCGCCAGTACAGCGCGTCAGAAAATTTTTCCAGATAGTCCAGTACCTGCTTTTTTTGCGCCACCGGCACCCAGCCGGTCAGCAGACTGGTTTGGGCGGTAGCGGACGACTCCCTGGTATAAGCGTCGACCTGCTCCGCATTGGCCAGATAATCCGCCCAGACCGCCAGTTTGGCATACTCCGCCGCCTGGATCGACCGCAGTTTATTTTTTAATTTTGCCTGCCTGTCCCGTGTTTTTTTTAATTCCCGGCCCAGACGCAGGCTTTCCTGCCGGTACTCCCGCGCCTGCAAAGGCAGGCTAATTTCCTGAAAACCCAGCCCCGGCAGACTGTCCCGCAGCGCGGCTTCGTCCTCGCGCAGACAGAGCAGCTGCAGACAGGCGGTGTTTTCAGTGGTTTGCACCACCTGTATAAAATACCCCGCACCGGCGCCTGCGTCCCCGTCGTCCTTGCGGTGGTCTTGCGCCAGCGGCGGCATTTCCGCAGCCAGCGCTTTCCGCGGCACCTGTCCGAAAATCACTTTTACTCTCTTTAATTTCGCCGCCTGTCTGGCCCGCCGCAGACCGTAGGCCGCATACAGATCCTGTCTGGCTATCTCTTCCTGTAACTGTCTGGCCAGACCCGCCTGCGCCTCCCAGTCCGCCTGTAATTTTTCCAGCTGCCGCAGGATCAGCAGCGGCTCTTTCTGCATAATCATACCCGCCTGCGCTTCTTTAATAACCGGCTTGATCTGGATAAAATTCTCGATAAACCCGCGCGGCCGGGGAAAAAGGGCGGCCAGAAAATCCACGGCTTTCTGATAACGCAGCGCGCGGTCGGGGACGGCTACCGCGCTCGTATTGCTGAGCTCAAAACAGGCCAGCTTTTGCAGTCCGGCCAAAAACTCCCGCGTCCTTTTCTGCAGGATAAAAATTTGCAGTTTTTGCATCCGCGCGACAGCCATATTTTGCTCCAGTTTAAGCCAGTATCTTTTGCGCCAGATAATCCGCTGCCCCGGATAACTCCGCCCTGTCTAATTTTAATTTTTCCAGTTTAGCCCCGGTTTTTTTTTGCGCCAGCGCGGCGGCTTTGGCATATTCTGCCTCCAGTTCCGCTTTCTGCTCCAGCCGTTTTTGTTTTAATTCCTGTTTAAGTTCCGCCTGCAGCCGCTGGATCTGCTGGTCGGCGTCCTGCGCCCGGCGCGCGGCGGCCTGCTCGGCGCGGGCTACCAGATCCGCGGCGGCTTTTTCAGTCTGTAAAAGTTCATCCAGAACATCCTGAACCATGGTGTGGATTGTAGGGAAGATGCGGGCGTTTGTCAAAATAAGAATTATCCCGGTTAATTATGTTACAATCTAAGCTATGTTTAGAAAACTAGCTTTGCTTATTTTACTGCTGGGCGCTCTGGCGGCCGCCGGTTACAAAGAGTTTGCGTGGGGCCTGTCCCCGGCGCAGGTGACCGCAGTCGTTCCGGATCTGCGCGCCAGCAGTCCGGACACCCCGCCGCCGGACGAGTTTTTTGCTTTGAGCCGGCTGCTGTTTCCGAAGCTGATCACTTTCGGCGTGGAGCAGACGGACAAAAAATTATTCGCTCCGGAGCAAAAACGCGCGGCGTATTCGTCCAAAGACCGCGCGCTGATTTTTTATTTTGAAGAGGAAAAACTGTTCGGCGTGGCGGTGGATTTTAGCGGTGTCAATCCCTACACGGAGCTGGCCGGTAAATACGGGGCGCGCACCAAAACCCGTTTTTTGCGCGGCAACAATTATGCTTACGACGCCTGTCTCTGGGTTATCCCGGAACGGGTAATTTTTTATTCCGGCATGGTCTTAAAACCCGGTTTTGGCAATGTGTATTATTTTGACCCGCAGTGGCTGCTGGCCTTGCAGCAAAAATTGCAGGGGGCGCCAGCGGAAGCTTCACGGATAGATTAAGCCCCCGCGCTACCGCCCGGAGGAAATCTCCCGCAGTCTCCTGATAATCCCCGGCAGGACAGAGATCACATAATCAATTTCTTCCTCGGTGGTAAAACGCGACAGCGAAAAACGCACCGCCATATGCGACAGGGCTTTATCAATGCCGAGCGCGCGCAGGATCCGCGAGGATTCCAGCTCCTCGGACGCGCAGGCCGAGCCGGTCGAGGCCGCAATGCCGTGCTCATTCAAGTCCCAGAGCAGGGCCTCGCCCTCGCAGTCCTGAAAAGCAATATTGAGCGTGTTCGGCGTGCGGTTTTGCCGGTCGCCGTTGAGAAAAGCCGCGGGAATATGCTGGAGAATAAAATCTTCCAGTTTGTCCCGTAGGCGTTTAACTTCCGTGGCTTCGTAATCCAGAAAATCCAGCGCTTCCTGCGCCGCCGCGCCCATGCCGATAATCCCCGGCACATTCAAAGTACCGGCGCGCAGATTGGCCATCTGCTCACCGCCGTGAAACAGCGGCTCCAGCCTCCGGCCCTGCCGGACATACAGGCCGCCGACGCCCTTGGGCCCGTGAAATTTGTGCGCGGAAAAAGACAGATAGTCCACGCCCCAGTCCCGCGCATCCACCGGGATCTTACCGGCCGCCTGCGTCGCGTCCGTATGCACCAGCACCCCGCGCTCCCGGCACAGCGCGGCAATTTCTTTGACCGGCAGGATCGTCCCGATCTCATTATTCGCCGCCATGACCGAGACCAAAACCGTATTTTCCCGCAGGGCAGCCTGGATCTGCTCCGGATACAGCAGACCGTGCCGGTCGCAGGGCAGATAATCCACCGCCGCGCCCAGTTTTTCCAGATACTGGAAAGTATTGTAAACCGTCGGGTGCTCGATGTTGGTCGTAATGTAATGATCTTTGCGGCCGCTTCGGCTACGCTCAGCGGCTGCCCGGAAAACGGATTTGATAACGTGATTATTGGCCTCTGTCGCGCCGGAAGTGATCAGTACATCGTCCGCGTCCGCCGCGTTGACGAGCCGGTAAATCCTGTCCAGCGCTTTGCGCAGCTCCGGCCGCGTGTCGAGGCCGAAGTTATGCAGAGAAGACGGGTTGCCGTAATGAATGGTATTGAAACGTTCCATTTCTTTAGCGGCTGCCGGAGAGACCATGGTCGTGGCGTTGTTATCCAGATAGACTTTTTTCATAAGACAAAATCCTGCTTTTATCTGGCTGATTATACTCACAAGTTCAGGCAAACGCCAGTTAGCCAATTGTAAAAATTAACTATGTAAACGGCCAGCCGCCAGCGCAATAAATATATTGCCTGCGCGCGCCGTGGCCTCTCACAGCGCAGCTGCGCAAATATTTTGCTTCGCACGCCATAGATATGTTCAATCTCACTTACCCGCAACGCTCTGGATACGGCGGCTTATTGTTTGTCTGTCCGCTCTGCGTACCGGCGATATGTTCACTGCTAGACCGCGTACCTGCGGTAATCCGCTTTTGCTTTTATCCGTATAACGGAACAACCATTCCGCCACAAGCAATCTTCCGCACCGCGGCGTACTTCACCAAAATATTTGCTCCGCTTCAATATTCTCTTTTTTCACCTCTAAAGAAAGTAACAGGTAAAATATCTATATTCGCCTTTGTAGGCTAATGTAAACTTAGCCTTCTTCCGCGCGGATCACGCCGATATCGACAACCGAGTCGCCTTTGTCCAGCTTGATGAGATGCACGCCCATCGCCGCGCGGCCTTGTTCAGAAATGTCTTTAACCTTCTGGCGGATGATAATGCCGGTCGCAGTGATAATTATCAGGCTGTCTTTGTTCCCGGCAATGCGCATTTTCACCGCCCGGTCTTTGTCGCGCAGGGATACGCAGCGCACGCCGCGGCCGGCACGCCCCTGACAGCGGTATTCGTCCACCCGGGTGCGTTTGCCATAGCCGTTTTGCGAAACGATAATCGCGTAATTCGTCTTGTCGTCTTTTTCCAGAATATCCATGGACACCACATGATCGCCTTTGTCCAGCGCGATACCGCGCACCCCGGCGGCGCCGCGGCCCATCGCCCGCACATCCTCTTCGCTGAAACGGATGATCACACCGGCGGCGGTCGTGATGAGCACATCTTTCCGGCCGTCCGTATGCGCGGCCCAATCCAGCGAATCGCCGTCGTCCAGCGTGATCGCGATAATCCCGGAGCGGCGCAGATTTTCAAATTCATTGACTTCGGTTTTTTTGACCGTGCCGTTCTGGGTGGCCATAAACAGATACTGGCCGGGTTTGGAAAAATCGGACACTTCAATAGTAGCGGTAATCTGCTCCCCCTCCTCCAGCTGGACAAAATTTGTGATGGACTGCCCCTTGCTATTGCGGCTGGCGTCCGGGATCTCGTAAACTTTGATGCGGTAGACTTTGCCCTTATTGGTAAAAAGCACCATATAACTGTGCGTGTTGGTGATAAAAATCGAATCAATCTGGTCTTCCTCGCGGGTTTCCATGCCGGTGATGCCGCGGCCGCCGCGCTGCTGATTGCGGAAAGCCGTGACCGGCATCCGTTTGATAAATCCGTTGCGGGTCAGGAACACCGCGACGTCTTCTTCGGGAATGAGATCCTCAATGCTGACCTCATCGACCCGGCCCAAAATCCGCGTCCGGCGGGCGTCGCCGTATTTATCTTTGACCTCGGCCAGCTCCTGCTTGATAATTTTAAATATGCGGTTTTTTTTGGCCAGAATATCGGTATAATCGGCAATTTGCTGCCGGGTCTCGTCATAATCCACGCGGATCTTATCCGTCTCCAGCGCGGTCAGTCTCTGCAGTTTCATATCGAGGATCGCCACGGCCTGTTTCTCGGAAAGTTTGAATTTCTGCATCAGGCCTTCGCGGGCGTCCGCCACGGTCTTAGCTTTTTTGATCAATTCAATGACCGCGTCCAGCTTGTCCAGCGCGATAAGCAGACCCTCCAGAATATGCGCTTTGTCCTGCGCTTTCTGCAAAAGATGCTGCGTACGGCGCGTCACCACAGTCACGCGGTGCTCGACAAACTGCTGCAAAATCTCCTTGAGCGTGCAGACTTTGGGGATGCCGTCCACCAGCGCCAGCATTATGGCGTTGAAATTCAGCTGCAGATTGGTATGTTTGTAGAGCTGATTCAAAACCACATCCGGGCTGGCTTCTTTTTTGAGCTCAATATAAATGCGCATACCCTGCTGGCCGGACTCGTCGCGCAGATCGGAAATATTCTGAATTTTTTTATCCTTGACCAGATCGGCGATGCGGATGATCAGCTCGGCTTTGTTGACCTGATAGGGCAGCTCCGACACAATGATGCACTGCCGGTCTTTTTTCTGATGCGCCGGCTCGACCGAGACCTGCGCGCGCACGGTCACAGAACCGCGGCCGGTCAGATACATGCTCTTAATGCCGTCCGCCTCGCCGACCTGCACGATATTGCCGCCCGTCGGAAAATCGGGGCCTTTGATGAACATCAGCAGCGCGTCATCCGGCAGTTTGGGATCGTCGATCAGCGCGGTCAGACCGTCGCAGATCTCGCCGAGATTGTGCGGCGGGACATTGGTCGCCATGCCGACCGCAATGCCGGAGGAGCCGTTGATGAGCAGATTGGGCACGCGCGTCGGCAGCACCACCGGCTCCCGCAAAGATTCGTCATAATTGGGCATAAAATCCACGGTGTCCAGATCAATATCGGCCATCAGCTCCTCGGAAAGCCGGGACAGCCGCGCCTCGGTATAGCGCATCGCCGCGGCGGCGTCGCCGTCCACCGAGCCGAAATTGCCCTGCCCGTCCACCAGCGGATAACGCAGGCTGAATTCCTGCGCCATACGCACCAGCGTGTCATACACGGACGCATCGCCGTGCGGGTGATATTTGCCCAGCACATCGCCGACCGTCGTCGCGGATTTTTTGTACGGTTTGTCCCGCGTGATGCCGTTCTCATACATCGAGTACAGCACGCGGCGGTGCACCGGCTTCAAGCCGTCGCGGATGTCCGGCAAAGCGCGGCCGACAATCACGCTCATCGCGTAATTGATATACGAAGTCTGCATTTCGTCTTCGATCAATAAGGGCTTGACCCGCCCGCCGGCGGCATTATTGCCCGTCGTTTTGTCGTTTTTTTCCGCCATTATCTTTTGCTCCTAGAAATAAAATTTGTGTGATTTAACCCCGCAGGGTAATATTACCACCTATTTTCAGCGGTGTTAAGACGCAGCGCAGCTCCGGGGGACTGTAAAATTAACTGTGTAAACATTTAACCCAGCAGGACAAATATTTTACTGGAGCGCGCTCTGCGCAACGAACTTAACGAGCGTAGCGAAGTTAAGTGAGGTCCAGCCGCCAGCTTGATTAGCTGGCGACACTTCTGCGGCGACTTGTGGTCGCTCGCAGTCGCAAGCA